>NZ_CP009241.1:6656666-6985000 GCF_000758525.1 Paenibacillus sp. FSL H7-0357
GCCGGCAGCAAGAAGCAGCTGCACACTATCCGCCCCTGATATAACAAGTTTGCCATCTGCATACTCTACGCTTCCTCCTGTGAGAATTACCTGCAGGTGAAGCTCAAACGTTAGACCCAGCCCATCCTCATATAGAATGGCACCCGGATGATCCTTATGATAATTATCCGCAATATGTGTAGGACAGCTTCCCTTAAGGACAAGCCCGTTTTCTCCTTTTGGCTCCACGGAGTGCTTCAGCAGGCTGTCCAAAGAGAGTGCAAGCTGAAGGCCACCCTTAACACTGCTCTTGGCCTGAATGACACATACACCGTCAGGTGCACTGATCCAAGCTTCGCGGGTAAATTCCCCCGTCTCCGTATGATAGGACACTTTGGCAATCCCGCTGTCCAGATCCAGCTCACGCTGATAATGACTGAAATTCTCCGCACCGTCATGCTCCAGGTAAAGATCTCCCAGCGGCAGATAGGCCTGCGTATTTACGCCTAGCATGCGGGCGTTAATAGTTGCTTCAGCTTCCGCATAACGGCCTTCCGTTACCAGTCCGCGCACTCTTTTCAAATATCGGAGCGCTTCATAATTGTTGGTATCCCGGGGAAAGCCGGACCATAACGTGTCCTCATTCAGCTGAATTTGTTCCCTGGCTGTGCCGCCGAATACCATAGCACCCATGTGTCCGTTGCCAAGCGGCAGCGCTTCTTCCCAGATTGCCGCAGGCTGGTTGTATATTAATTTCCAAGGATGCTCCTTGAGCTCTTCCTTCATTTACTTGCCCTCCCCATGAGTTCAAAATACAGCAAAAGACCCTGACGAATGTCGGGTCCTTGCTGTTGCATTAGTTTTGTTTAACAAGGAGAATTGCTGCCTACAAATCTTTTCCAGTCCACAGGGATACTCTCTTTTTCACGAGTTCTGTAAACTCTTTTTCCATATCCTGAGCACCTGCTTTGTCCAGCTCAGCAAGGAATGCATCGTATACTTTATCGAAGTCAGCCGGTTTAGACAGGATCGCTTCTGGAATACGTTTGCGAACGATATCTCGAGTCTTATTAAAGATTACCTGGTATTGACCGTCAGTTGGAACAGGCATGTTGTACAAAGCGCCAGTTTCTTTGACTGGAAATTCATCTTCTTTAGGGAACAGATCTTTCCATGTTGTAGCATTGTAGCCTTTGAGCGATTCCTTCTCAGCTTCGGAGTAAGCAGCTACGATTTCTTCCGGGAAGGTTGCAGTGTAATAGTTGCCAGTAGGATCCTTCACACCATCGCCATAACGTGCACCGAAGATCAGATATTGCCCGACACCAGTTTCTTTAGCAAAATTAGCGGCATCATTGGCTTTTCTGTCTGAAATTTCAGCTGGAACTTCACGCTTGCCATCTGCATTTACAGTGTAATGCTTGCCTTCAACCCCCCAGCTTCTCAAAACCTGGCCTTCATCGGAAGACATCCAGTCCAGCCATTTGATGATCCGGACAGGATCTTTAGCTGCAGTTGTAATCGCAAGACCATAGCCGTCGATACCTGTTGACATGAAAGAATGATCTTTATACTCTTCGGACAGGGTTACAGGGAAGTGCGCATAAGTGTACTCATCTTTACCGGCTGCTTTCAGAGCATTTTCACCATCCTGGTATTCCCATTCCTGGGAGATAAGACCAAGCACACGGCCGCTGGCCACTTTGGCCTTATATTGGTCGTCTTTTTGTACGAAGGTATCTTTATCAAGCAGACCTTGATTGTACATGCCGTTCAACCAACGGAAATATTCTTTTTCTTCAGGGCGTTTGTAGTGAAGTTTTGCTTCGTAAGTTTCCGGATCGACATAATATTCACCATCATCCGGTGCCCCTGTTGTAGTGAAGGCAGGGTTCGTAACCGTGATCATGATCTTCCAGTCATCGGCATTCAGCGTAAGCGGAATCGTAGGCTGTCCATCGGTTTCTGGATGCAGCGCCACATAATCCTTCAGCACTTTTTCATAGTCGGCTAAGGTTCTCACTTTAGGATAGCCTAGTTCCTTCAGTACGCGGTGTTGAATTTCAAATCCGCCTGTTGCGTCGAAGGATTGCTGGCCGACCCCCATGTTCGTAGGAATTTGATAGATACTCTGGTCATCCAGGCTGTATTTCAGACGATTCATGTTATCGCCATATACTTTTTTCAGGTTCGGAGCATATTTATCAATTAGGTCGGTCAGATCAATAACCAGACCGGCATCTACCAGGATACTAAGATTTCCTTTGGCGAAGATCAAATCAGGAACATCTTCGCTGGCAGCCATCATAGGGATTTTTTGATCGCCGCCGCCGCTGCCTACATCAAACTCTGCATTAATCGTTACACCAGTTTTCTCAGTAATTACTTTACCCACTTCATCCTGCATTTTGTTCCAGTTTGGACTGGCATCCCCACCAAAGAATGAGATAGTAAAAGGGCTTGTATCCATAGCAGTATCGTCTGCAGCATTGTTGCCGGTGTTTTTCGCCCCATTGTCGGCAGGAGTGTTGATAACATTTTTGTTGTTGTTGCCGCCGCCACAGCCTGCGATCAGCATAGAACTCATGAGCATGAGCGTAAAAGCAGTCTTAATGCTCTTGCTTTTCATTTGTGTATCCCCCTTGATAATTTGTATTAGTTCATCTATGCATATCAGGTTAAACCTGTATATACCATTGTTAGCGCTTGCAAATACGATATAATAATAAATCCAATCCAGCGCTTTCATTTGACGGATAAGCCAGGACGTAATTCTGCTTGGCAATTTTCCTGCCAGAAATACGTCCCTCTTATCCTAGCCCTGTCTAGCAGGGATTAGGCTTTTACAGCTCCCAGTGTCATACCATTTACGAAATACTTCTGCAGGAAAGGATACACTACAAGAATAGGTACCGTTACTACAATGGTGATAGCCATCTTGATGGACTCTGGTGAAATTTGCGCCATTTGCTGGGCCAAATCGTTGGCATTAGCCATGCCGCTGCCCTGGTTCGTACTCGACAGAACCTTCATCAGCTCATACTGGAGTGTCGTTAGATGCGGCTTGTTACCATTATACAGATAGGTTGTGAACCATTCATTCCATTGTCCTACCGACAGGAAGAGTGCGATTGTTGCAAGCACCGGCTTACAGAGCGGCAAGATGATTTTGTAGAAAATCAGGAAGTCATTGGCTCCGTCCAGCTTAGCGGACTCTTGCAGGGCGTATGGCAGACCATCCATAAAGGAACGGATGACGAATACGTTGAACGCAGAAACCGCACCCGGCAAAATGTAGATCCAGAATGTTCCGATCAGATTTAAATCTTTCATCAGAATGTACATAGGCACCATACCGCCGGAGAAGTACATGGTCAGTGCCAGGAATACCGAAACAAATTTTCTTGCCCGGAAATCCGGACGGCTGAGCGTAAACGCCAGCATGGCAGAGCTTGCAAGACCGAGAATTGTACCGGAAACGGTCCGCAATATCGAGATTTTGAAACCCTGAATCAGACCTGTATAACTGAAGATCCGTTCGTAGTTCTCAAGCGTCCAGGCTCTCGGGAAGATATATATGCCGCCTCTAACGGTGTCTGTAGATTCATTGAAGGAAATCGCCAGCACGTTCAGGAAGGGATATAGAGTCACAATCATGACCAACCCTAGTAAGATGTACAAGAAGATGTCGAATACACGTTCAGACTTTGACATTTGAAAAGCTTTGCTGCTCACTTAAGATCCCCTCCTTACATGATGCTTTCTTTAGTAATTTTCTTCATTACACCGTTAGCGACAAGCAGCAAGATCACACTGACTACTGAGGTGAACATACTGATTGCGGTACCATAGGAGAAGCGTCCTATTTGAATACCATATTTAAGCGCATACAAATCCAGTACTTCCGAATAATCGGTAACAAGGTTATTCTGCAGCTGGAACTGTTTCTCAAAACCGATACCGACAAGGTGTCCAATGGACATAATCAGCAGGACTGTAATAGTTGTCCGGATACCAGGCAATGTAATGTTGAACATTTGCTTGATTCTTCCGGCCCCGTCCACTTTTGCCGCTTCATACAGCTCTTTATCGATCCCTGTAATCGCTGCCAGATAGATGATCGCATTCCAGCCAGTTTCTTTCCATATATCGGCTGCAGTTAAAATCCCCCAGAAATATTTACCTTTAGCCATGAACTGGATTGGCTCATCAATGACATTAAGCCAGATCAGCAAATCGTTCACGATCCCTCCGTCGATCGCGAGTGTCTTGTAGACAATCCCGCCTACCACGACCCAGGATACAAAGTGAGGCAGGTAAGATACAGTCTGAACTGTTCTTTTGAAGACGTTTCCCCGCAGCTCATTAAGCAAAACTGCGAACAAGATCGGAACAATGAAACCAAATACCAATCCCAAACCGCTCATTGCAAGCGTGTTTCTTAGCACAAGGTAGAAGCGTTCATCATGGAAAAGCTCCTTGAAGTTATCCAATCCAACCCACTTCTGATCCCCAAACGACTTGGCCGGTTTATATTTCTGAAATGCCATCAACCATCCCCATAAGGGCACATAGCTGAAAATGAATACCCAGATCACGAATGGAAGAGACATCAGATACAAGTACTTTTGCTGCAGTACGCTTTTCCAAAATCCGCTATTCCGTTTCGTAGGTGGGTTGGGGGTTACGCTTTCATTTGCTGTAACACCGTTTTCAGTGAGCGCTTTCACGTTCAATATTCCCCCTTCGTTTTTATATTCATATCATACCGCACCCAAATGTAAGCGAATACCCGACAGATTTCACGTAAAATCCTGTGTAAATTAGACATTCAACAACCTGCTATTTGAAATCGCTATCACCCGGAATGGAAAAGTAAATTTTTGTGCCCTTCCCTTCCTCGCTTTCGATATTCAGTCCATGCTTCTCCCCGTAATACAAGACCAGTCTCTGGTGCACATTGCGCAGACCGATCCGGCTTCGCTGCTCTTCCTCAGCTTGGGCAATTACCGTCAAAATTTCGGATAGCCGCTTCTCTGTCATCCCTGCACCGTCATCTGCCACAAGCACTTGTATTTCACCATCAGACAAAACGACACTTACCCGCACGTTAACCGTTCCTTCTTTATTCTCCAGTCCGTGGACAACAGAATTCTCCACCAGCGGCTGGATGATCAGCGGCGGAATCAGGATATCGGAGGTTTGGGCGTCGAAATCAATTTCAAACATCAGCCTGTCCTCATACCGGAATTTCTGAATCTCCAGATAGGAGCGGATCATTTCAATCTCTTCCTTCATCGGCGCACGTTCTCTGCCTACCTCCAGATTTTTGCGCATAAGCTTTCCGAGAAGTCTGACGATATTGGCGATCTCCTTCTCTCCCTTAAGATGGGCATTCATCCGGATGGACTCCAGGGCATTAAACAGGAAATGCGGGTGAATCTGGCTGGCCATCATTTTCAATTTAATTTCTCTCTGGGCGATTTCCAGTTTATTATTCTTCTCATTGCTCTCTATCACTTGAGCGATCAGCCGGTTTATGCTTCCCACCATATAGTTAAACTGCCGTGACAGCTGTCCTATTTCGTCGGTCCCATCGATATGAGAGACTACGTTCAGGTTGCCTAAGGCCACCTGATTCAGTTGGCGGCTGAGCCGGAGCAGGCGGTTGGTCGTCAATAAAGAAATGGTATAGACAAGCACCAGCGCAACAAGCAGCACTCCGACGATGATCACCAGCCCAAGAACGCTCACTTTATTCGCACTGCTAAGAATGCTGCTTCGCTCAAATACGGTAATCACCTTCAGTTGGCTGATGCTAAACGAAGGAGTCATCTCATCGACAATAACATAGGAATCTTCGCCCTTTACCATGGTTCTAAACACGCCTTTAGTTTTCGTACTCAAGTCTATATCGATATCAAAGGCATCCAGCGTAGTCCCCACCAGCTCCGGGTTCTTGGCGGCAGTAATATATCCCTGCTCATCTGTAATAAGCGTTTCAAAGGGCTCCTGGTACAGCATTCCATTCAGCTCATCGGGATTTACCTGCACCATTAATACACCGGGTTTTTTGTACTCCGAATAAGGCACCTGCCGGATGAGGCTTAACTTATTAATCGTTCCTTTTTCACTGGTTTCATATTTTTCCTTGTCGGGGATATACAGCCAGTGTATTCCTTTGGTCCCCACAACCTTCTGATACCATGATCTGGATTCAATCTCCGGAGTCAGGGGAGCGATAGACATATTATCAACTAGCGTCTGGTTATCAATGAAGAAACGGATGTTGGAGAGTTCGCGATACTGCAATATATAATCCTTGAAATCTGTAAAGTTTATATAAGCCTTCGTCAGCTCCAGGATGCTGGGATACTGCGTAGTGACAAGGGTCTTGAAATCGCCGTCGAAATAGAGCAGATTCGAAATATCCGTGGGAACCCGCAGTTTGCTTGCCATTTGACTTTTGATTTTCTCCAAATTATTGGTTGCCTGGTCAATGGCTCTGTCCAAGGCAGCCCCGCGAAAATACCCGGTTAGGGCAATGCCTATAATCAGTACAGGAATCATAACGACTACAATGTAGAACAGAATGAACTTATATTTCAGCTTCATGTTATTGATCATCCGCACTAGATTTTTCACAACGTTCCCTCCTCTCCTAATCTGTTCACCCGAATCATGGCAAACAGGCCGCTCCCTCATCTGCCGCAGATAGGGAACAGCCTGTCTATCATAATGCTCACGTTGATCGTTCGGCAAGTGCGCTGGCCAAGATTAATTATCCTTGCGGTAGGCGGTTGGGGATACCCCGACGTATTTGCGGAACTTGGCGTTAAAATAATCGGAATTCATATACCCGACTCTTTCAGCAACTTCATACACCTTCATGCCCTGTGTCAGAAATTGCTTCGCTTTCTCAATTCTCACCTTATCCAGATAGGTATTAAAATGTTCGCCCATCTGGTTCTTGAACATTTTGCCCAGATAGGCGCTATTATAATTAAATATTTGCGCAAGCATCCCCAGCTTCAAGTTCTCATTGTAGCGGCGCTGGATCAAATCGGTGATCCGTTTAATCTCATCGCCCTTTCCGCCACTGTTCATCTGCTTCGAAATTTGCTCAAGGTAGTTCCCGGCCATATTCTCGATATCGCTCAGATAATAACTGCTGTACACTTCCCCCGTGGGAGAAGGATTGCCCGCAATAAAGGAACGGATGTCTGGGGTAGCTGCCTCCAGGCGGGCAACCGTACTGCTCATGATCCGGATCAGATTATCTTTGATATACGTCTCATTGCGTTTTATAGCAACAAGTTTGCGGATGATCTGCCCGACCAGCGCCTGAATGGCTTCATTACTCCCGGTTTCAATCGCAAGCAGCAGTTCCATCTCTTCATCGCGTTCCAATTCCTCAATGTCTTCAGTCTCTTCGATCCGAACCAGCCATTCATCTGGCTGTCCGCTCAGAAGAATTTCCCTGCGTCCGAAAAAAGCTGCCTCCAGCAGCTCGCGGGCTGCGGAAAAAGACTGGCTTGCCAGCTGAGGATCGGCAACTCCGCCTCCGGAAGCGGCATAAAAATCCAATCCCTCTTTGGAAATAACTCTATTGAGGTCATTCCACAATGCTGTGCGGGCATCCCCGTCCTTGAGCGGTTCCTTCAACAGGATTCCCATATATGGAGGCAAGGTGAAGAACAATGCTTCCTCTGCCGGCCAATGCTGCTCCAGCAAGCTGCGTACACGATCTTCACTTCCGTCTTCGCCTTTCTGCGCCTGTTTCAGCTCAAGCAGTACAATTTCACAGCTCCACCCCGTAAGCCCTAGTCCGGCTGCTGATTCTGCCGTGTCAAAACCATTCTCGCGCGGCTGAAGCAGCTCGCGCAGCAGCGCTTCATTGCCGCGTACCGGGAAATCCATCTGAAGCTGGCTCAATTGCTCCTCCTGGCTTATCGTGACACGCAGATCATGAAGATAGGAGATCAATTCCTCTTCGTCGACCGGCTTCAGCAAATATCCGTCAATATGATAGGAGATCGCCCGTTTGGCATATTCGAAGTCAGCATGACCGCTAAGAATAATCACATGGCAGTTAGCGTTTTCTTTGCGCAGCTCATTAATCAGCTCCAGGCCGTCCATTCCCGGCATGCGAATATCTGCGACAATTAGCTTGGGAGCAAAGCTATGGAACTTATCAAGCGCCTCGAATCCGTTTGCCGCCGTCGCCACTACGGTGTAACCCAGCTCCTCCCAAGAGATTAGTGTACGCATCCCCTCCCTCAGCTTGGGCTCGTCATCTACAATCAGCACTTTTATCATTAGTCTTCAGCCCCTAAGAAGCGTAGTTCCGTAAGGACAGCTCAAGCGCTGCCCTATCGGGTATCGCGGGCAGATCGCCAGCCCCATTCTTGCAAGCCCAGTTATTTCCGGTATGTAGCCAGTTTATCATTCAATTCGCGGGTCTGGCCGTATACGTCCTGGTAAATACTGAATAATCCATCATAGACCGCAACTTGCCCGGCATTCGGCTTAAACACTTCTGCAGGACGGATGAATGCTTCTGCACATGCACCAAGGGAAGGGAACCAGCCGCTGCCGTAGGCAGCCAGCATTGCCGCACCCATAGCCGGGCCCTGTTCACTCTCCAGCTTGATAATCGACGCATTGAAAATATCAGCCTGCATTTGCAGCCAGGCCTCATTCTTCGCACCGCCGCCGATCGCCACAATCTCTGTAATTTCCTTACCCGATTCACGCACAATTTCAATCGACTCGCGCAGGGAGAACGTAATTCCTTCCAAGACCGAACGGGTGAAGTGGGACAAGGTATGGCCGGAGTCCATGCCGATGAAGCTGCCGCGGATATTTGCATCCGGATGAGGCGTGCGTTCACCAACGATGTACGGTGTGAACAACAGCCCGCCGCTTCCAGCCGGCACATCGTTTACACCTTTCAGCAATTCGTCAAAGCTCTTCTCCGCCGCAAAGGTTTCTTTGAACCAGGTAAGACTATGTCCCGCAGCAAGAGTAACGCCCATAATATAATAGGCATCCTTCTCCCCGTGATTAAAGAAATGGACCTTACCTTCCAGATTAAGATCCTTGTTGCTCTCATAGGAGAGGACCACACCGGAAGTGCCGATGCTGCACATCGTCCTGCCTTCACCCAGAATACCGGCGCCGAGCGCGCCGCAGGCGTTATCCGCACCGCCGGCAAATACCTTAGTGGATGTCAGAAGGCCGGAGGCTTCAGCAATCTCAGGCAGCAGCGTTCCCGTCAGTTCGAAGGACTCTACCAGTCTAGGGCACAGCGAGACCGGAAGTGAGAAAGCTTCGGCAATTTCCGTACTCCACTGCTTCGCACCTACGTCCAGCAGCAATGTACCCGCCGCGTCGGAATAATCCATCGCATAATCACCGGTTAGACGGAAACGCACGTAATCCTTCGGCAGAAGGAACTGGTGCGCTTGCGCCAGCACCTCTGGCTCATTCTCCTGAACCCACAGGATTTTGGGCAGTGTGAACCCTTCCAAGGCGCGGTTTCTGGCAATGTTGATCAGCTTTGTTCCCAGTTTCTTCTCTATTGTACGGCATTGTGCTGTAGTGCGGGTGTCATTCCAGAGAATTGCCGGACGCAGCACATTACCTTCGCTGTCCACCAGCACCAGACCATGCATTTGCCCCGAAAAGCTGATGCCGTCCACTTGCGAAGGATCTACACCAGACACCTCGATCAGACGGCGGAGGCTAACCAGCGTTCCTTTCACCCAGTCCTCGGGATTCTGTTCACTCCAGTTCGGCTGGGGTCTGCTAAGCGGGTAGGCTTCGGAATGCTCGAAGGCCACCTTTCCCTGCGGATCAACCAATACAGTCTTTACCGCACTGGTCCCCAGGTCTACACCGATTACATATTTCATATTGATCCTCCTAAAAGTTTTGCGAGCTTTTGCTTCTGGGATTTCACTCCGAGCAAAACTCGCTTCGTAAGCATCCGCTAAAAGTTATATGAAGAAACATCATTTACAAGAAAAGGGGCTGCCGAAGAATGCTCTCTTCAGCAACCCCCGTTGCGTTAATATCGGCTGAACTAAAGTCTGAGCCGTAAGCTCAAGCCCTAATCCTACTCAGCCAGGATGTATTGGTTCAAAGTAGCTCTGAGCAGTTCTTGACGTCCGGACTCATTGCGGCGCGGATTTTCGTTGTTCAGTGCGTATTCGGCAAGCGAAGCCAATGTTGCTTTGCCGGAAACGATGTCTGCCCCTACGCCTTCATTAAAGCTGCTGTAACGTTTCGCGATGAAGTCTTCAAATACGCGGTCTTCAAGCAATTTAGCGGCAACTTTAAGGCCTTTGGCATAAGTGTCCATACCGGCGATGTGCGCCAGGAACAGATCCTCAGCTTCGAAGGAAGGACGGCGTACTTTGGAGTCAAAGTTGATTCCGCCTTTGCCAAGTCCGTCATTCTTGAGTACTTCATAAAGCGTAAGAGTTGCATCGTAAATGTTAACCGGGAATTCATCGGTATCCCAGCCCAGCAATGTATCGCCTTGGTTTGCGTCAAGCGATCCAAGCATGCCGTTAGTGCGTGCTACACGCAGTTCATGCTCAAAAGTATGACCGGCAAGTGTTGCATGGTTAGCTTCAAGGTTCAGCTTGAAGTGCTTATCGAGGTTATATTTCTGCAGGAACGCAATTGTTGTTGCTGCATCGAAGTCATATTGATGTTTGGTAGGCTCTTTTGGTTTAGGCTCGATCAGGAATTGGCCGTCGAAGCCGATTTCCTTAGCGTAATCTACAGCCAGGCTGAACAGACGTGCAATGTTATCCTGCTCAAGGCCCATATCTGTGTTAAGCAATTCCTCGTAGCCTTCACGGCCACCCCAGAATACATAGTTTTGTGCGCCCAGACGTTTACCAACTTCCAGACCCTTCTTCACTTGTGCAGCTGCATGTGCGAAGACATCAGCATTAGGAGTGGAGCCTGCACCGTGCATATAACGCGGATTAGTGAACATGTTGGCTGTGTTCCACAGCAATTTCTTGCCGGAAGTCTTCATGCCTTGTTCAAGGATATCTACGATGGTATCAATGTTGCTGTAGAACTCACGCAAAGATGCGCCTTCAGGAGCGATGTCCACATCATGGAAGCAGTAGTACGGCAGGTCCATCTTCTCCATGAATTCAAAAGCCGCTTCAGCGCGGGCTTTAGCCTTGTCCAGGCCACTCAGGTGATTCCAGCTGCGGATTGCAGTTTCTGCGCCGAACGGATCGGAACCGCCAGCAGTTAATGTATGCCAATATGCCATTGCAAACTTCAGGTGCTCTTCCATGGTTTTGCCGGCTACGATTTCTTTAGGATTGTAGAATTTGAATGCGAATGGGTTGGTGGAACGGCTTCCCTCGTAAGAGATCTTGCTCACTGTTTCAAAATAAGCCATTTGTAAAATCCTCCTCGATATTTTGCTTCGCCCGCAAGCGTTTACAGCATCATCTTAACACATCTTCAGAACTTTGTATATTGGTTAAACAAAGTTTTAAACAACTTTTTATTTGTCTATTTCTTGTCCTCCGCGAGTAGGGCCAAAACCCCGTCCCCTGCCACTCTATCGTTTAACATGACCATAAAGTACCCTTTGACAGCAGCGCCTATGCGTTGCCATTCGTTTGAACACAATGCGCTTCCTGTTGCATTTTTCCGCACATCACTCTAGACTAAGTGGCATACTACTCTAATGAGAACGTTGTCAAAAAAGGAAGTGTACTTCGTGAAAGTTACCGGTGACCAGGCGCTGGTCAAAAAAATCAATAAGTCGATTATTTTACATATGATCCGCACGCATTCTCCGGTCTCCCGGGCCAAAGTCTCCGAGATGACCGGCCTTAATAAAGCAACCGTGTCCAACCTTGTCGCCGAGCTTTGCGGACAGGAGCTTGTGACTGAAGCCGGCCCCGGGGAATCCAGCGGCGGACGCAAACCGCTCATGCTGCATTTTAACAAAATGGCGGGAAGCGTCATCGGCATTGAGCTGCGCGTAAAGCAGCTCACGGCGGTGCTCTGCGATCTGGACGGCGGGGTGCTTCACGAGCGGGATTGCCGGTTGGATGCCCATGATTTCCCTTATGTTGTGAATCAGATGAAGGCTATCATTGCGGAACTGATCACCAAATCCCCCGCGTCGCCTTACGGTATCGTTGGAATCGGAGTAGGTGTGCCGGGGATGGTCGATGAGAACGGCGTGGTGCTGTTCGCCCCCAACCTTGGCTGGGAGATGGTGGATTTACGTTCCATTCTGGAGAGTACCTTCGCTGTTCCCGTCACGATAGACAATGAAGCCAATGCGGGTGCACAGGGAGAGCTTAATTTCGGAGCAGCCCGGGGCGTGCGCCACCTGCTGTATATCAGTGCCGGTTCAGGGATCGGATCGGGAATTATCATCGGGGGAGAGCTGTACAAGGGCGCCCGCGGATATGCCGGAGAAACCGGACATATGACCATTGAAGCGGAAGGCAAACCCTGCAGCTGCGGAAGCCGGGGCTGCTGGGAGCTGTATGCCTCCGAGAAGACCTATGACAACTCAAACTTGTCATTGCCTGCCCGCACTACCACAGAACTGGTCCGCCATGCGCTGGACGGGCAGGAGGATACGCTGCGCCACTTCTCAACCATGGGCGAATATCTGGGCATTGGCGTCACGAATCTGATCAACAGCTTCAATCCGGAGCTGATTGTTATCGGAGGAGCCCTGTCCGAGGCCGAGCCTTGGCTGGGCGAACCGCTGCGCAGCGTAGTGGCTAAGCGTACGCTGCCCTACCATAAGCAGCAGCTGGAGATCACTTTTTCCAAGCTGGGCAGCCGCGGGACCATGATCGGTGCGGGCTTTTCGGCCGTGATGCATTTTCTCGGCAATATCAGGGTAACCCTGTAGACAAATTGACGTAAATTTGCCGCATTTAAAGCAGCCCAAAGTGCAGCAATAAGCAGGGCAATCCTTTATAATTAGGTCATAACTGTGTGACATATGTCACCATCACCCCTTTTTCTGAAAGCGAGAGTGAGTCTATGACCTATGTTGATACGTCTGATCTTTCAGCGCAGATGTTCATCACTGTGCTGCTGCTGCTGCTCATCATTGCTCCTTTAGTCAGTCTCGGTGTACTGCGTCTGTTCCAATCGAGGAAGAAATCGGGATTCATGCTTATTATCAGCGGTGTTGTTGTATACGCTATTTTTCAAGTAATCATGTCCTTTACCCAAGCTTAAGCGAGAGCTTCGAACCCTTTGCTCCTGCCCGTACAAAAACTAGCCGGCATCACAAAAGCAGACTATTTTTTGTACGGAAACTTGCTCCCCGGACTGCCTCAGCTCCGTTCTGCGTCATTTAGAGAAAGACTGCAGATGAAACGCTCGACTCCGGGATATTTTTCCCCCAGACTCTTAACTGCAAATCCGCTATTCCTGTAGAACCCAACGGCGTCATGGTCTGTCTCCGCGGTTATCGTGTCATATTCAGCAGTTCTGCGGAGTTCCTCTACCATCTTTCTGCCGATCCCTTTCCCGCGCCACTGCTCCTGAACTGCAAGATGCCTGATCTCCGCCGCTTTCCTGGAATGCCGCATGATTCCGATGAGCCCTGCCAACCGTCCATTCTCAAAGCAGCCCAGCAATTCTGTACAATCATTTGCAATATATCCCGCAAGCACCTGCTCGCTTTTCTCATCAAGCTCCTCATCGGCAGCCCACATGCACTCGGCCAGCAAACGTTTTACTGCCCCGTAATCCTTATATATAGATTGAACTTAAGGTTTTAGAGTACAGGATCAGTCGCAACTACGGAGAATATTTGGACTTCCGGCCGCTGTTGTCTTCAGATTTCTTGATTTAACCGCTCTTAGCGGTAGAAATCCGAAGACAAAGGCGGACGCTACCGCTCCTCCAGTTCCAAAATCCCCCTCCGTTCCTCCTTTTCCTTATCTCAAGTTTTTAAGTTCAATCTATATAGTCCTTTAAATTCATTAACAAGGTTTGCAGCATCCTTTCATCGGTTGGAGATCCATATGTACATTGAACGATTCGGACGGATACAAGCCCGGCAACGCAAAGACCGCCCCCATCTCGGAAGCGGCCGGTATCCTCTTATTCAAGAGCAAAGGCTGTATTATACAGTTGCCAAAGCCTTGTCGAATTGCGTTTTGTTCATGCCTACGATTTTGAAATCGCCGATGACGGTTACAGGTACAGCTCTCATACCCATATCCCAAACCTGCTGCGCGTAATCATCATTCTGCTCGATGTTGCGTTCCTCGTAGGATACACCCTTCTCGCTCAGGAAGCTCTTCACCTGACGGCAATGCGGGCAATTGGTTGAAGTGTATACAATTACATTTTCCATAGTTGATCTCCTCCTTAATTTTATATGAACAGTATAGATCAGGGTAGTATCTATTGTAGCACCGGAGTGCCTTTTATTCCAAATAGAGGGTTACAAAATAACCGCACTGTGCTCCAGGCTTTCGATGTATTTCTCAGCATCCATAGCTGCCATGCAACCACTGCCCGCTGCCGTAATGGCTTGTCTGTAACGGGTATCCTGAACGTCGCCGCAAGCAAATACGCCAGGAATATTGGTTTCGGAGGTACCCGGATTGGTCACGATATACCCGCTCGCATCCGTTGTAATTTGACCACCCAGGAAGGAAGTATTCGGATGATGGCCGACAGCTACAAATACACCGCTGGCTTCAATGAATTCCTCTTCGCCGGTTTCATTATTAAGAACCTTCAGACCGTTCACGCCTTTGTCGCCGGAAGTCACTTCCAGTGGAGTACGGTTCAGCCCCCAGGTCACCTTGGCATTATCGCGGACACGATCCTGCATAATTTTGGAAGCTCGCAGCTCTTCACGGCGGTGCACAAGGGTAACTTTCGAAGCAAAACGGGTCAGGAAGCCAGCTTCCTCAAGGGCGGAATCACCGCCGCCGACAACGACGATCTCTTTGCCGCGGAAGAAGAATCCGTCACAAGTCGCACAAGTGCTGACACCGCGTCCGATGTTGTCCTGCTCACCGGGAATGCCGAGGTATTTTGCCGTAGCACCTGTCGATAGGATCAGTGTATCTGTAGTCAATGTTCCCATACCTTCAACGTTCAGCTTGAACGGACGATCCCCCAGCTCTACGCTGTTCACCCAGCCTGTAATAAACTTTGCACCGAAACGCTCAGCCTGCTTACGCATATTGTCCATGAGTTCAGGACCCATAATACCTTCAGGGAATCCGGGGAAATTCTCAATTTCCGTTGTAGTGGTAAGCTGACCACCCGGTTGCGGACCTTCAATCACCAGCGGATTCAGGTTGGCGCGGGCCAAATAGATAGCAGCAGTCAGTCCGGCCGGTCCGGTACCAACGATAATGGATTTGTACATGACTATATCCTCCTTGAGATGGACGGTTAAGCGTCAATCCTTAATTAAAATTATTATAATGTAGTACTTATTATGATCACCCAAGAAGGAGTTGTCAATATGCCAGACACGCTGTAATCGTACCCATTTTGTGAACAATTCAATTTTAAGCAATTAAATTTCCGGAATACCCTGTAGGTTTGTCGATTTCAGCTTTTATTAGCGTAAAAGTCTTAATCCGTTCAGGATCACGAGAATTGTGCTGCCTTCATGGCCAACAACACCGAAGGGGAGCGCGATCCCCTGCAAAAAGTTGCCCAGCATCAGGCTGGCGATCACGGTAACAGCAAAAATCATATTCTGCTTCACAATACGCTGCGACCGGCGGGCCAGCGCAATGGTCGAAGAAATCTCTTCAATATTATCGTTCATCAGCACCACATCGGCAATCTCAAGTGCCGCGCCGCTGCCCTTCATACCCATCCCCATGCCAACGGTGGCCGTTGCCAGAGCCGGAGCATCATTGACCCCATCACCAACCATAATCACATGGCCATATTGCTCACGGAGCGCTTTAATATGACTTACTTTATCCTCCGGCAAAAGATCGGCAAATACCATGTCCACTCCCGTTCTTGCTGCCATTGCCTGCGCCGCCTCTGCCCGGTCCCCGGTCAGCATAGCCACCTTAATTCCCAGCTTCTGCAGCTTGCGTACAGCAACTTCGGCCTGAGGACGCACCGTATCCTGCAGCGCAATCATCCCGGCGATTTTGTCACCGGCCAGAATCAGCGACACGGTCTTTCCTTCAGCCTCGAACTGCTGCCGCAAGGTTTTCCAGTGTTGTACTGGTTCGTCATCCCTCTGAACTGCCGGCTCATCCAAAAGATTGGATTTGCCGATTCTCCATTGTTGGCCTTGAACCGTGCCTTCAATCCCCCAGCCGGTTACGGATTTGCTCTCCTGGATATTGTACAGCTCCACCTGCTCCTCCTCAGCCATGCGGACAACCGCTTCCGCCAGCGGATGGCGTGACAATTTCTCAATGGATGCGCTGACCGACAGCAGCTCCCTCCGGTCATATCCCTCTCCGGCGATAAAATCCGTCACCTGCGGAATCCCCTCAGTCAACGTTCCGGTCTTATCAAAGGCTACCACAGACGTCCGCGCCATATTCTCCAGGTGCACGCCACCTTTGAACAGGATGCCTTTGCGCGCACTTTTGGAAATGGCCGACAGCATGGCAGGCATGATGGATGAGACCAGCGCGCACGGTGAAGCCACCACAAGAAAGACCATCGCTTTATAAAAAGTATCGCTCCAGCTCCAGTCCAGCAGATATGGCGGCAATGCAATCAATGCAACCGTTGCAGCCACAACCACCCGGGCATAAATCGACTCCAGCCGTTTAATAAACCGCTGTGAATCCGGCACTTCGCTCTCCGCCTCTTCCACCATCTTAATAATCTTGGCAAAAAGGGTGTTCTCTGCAGCCTTGGTAACTTCGATATAAAGCGGGCCTTCCCCGTTGACGGTCCCGGCGAACACTTCACTTCCGGCTGTTTTCTCTACCGGCAATGATTCGCCTGTGATCGAAGCCTGATTGACGGCCGATTCACCCCGGCACACTTTACCGTCAGCGGGAATCAGTTCACCGGGCCGCACCAGCAGCAAATCTCCGATGGCCAAAAGATCAATCGCAACCTCGTTCATTGCCCCCTGCTCAATGCGCACTGCCGTGGCCGGCTTCAGGGCCATCAGGGAGGAGATGTCCTTTTTACTGCGCTCCATGGTATAACTCTCCAGAGCACCGCTCAGTGCAAAGATGAAGATCAGCATCGCACCTTCGTTCCAGTAGCCGATTGAAGCGGCGCCCAGAGCGGCAGCGATCATCAGCAGGTTGACATCGAGGTCGCGTTCCTTGACCAGTGTCTCCACACCTTCCTTCGCTTTAATCCAGCCGCCTACCGTATAAGAGATCACGTAGAGCAGCACTGAGAGGATTTCCGACCAGCCGCTGGCTGCCCAAGCAATCAGCATAAGTAATCCGCTGCCCAGGGCAGCCTGCATTTCGGAATTGCCCAGCATAGCCTTCGGATCGAAACGTCGCGGCTCCGGTGTCCGGGGCTGCTGCGCGTTGCCTTGGCGCGCTATTGGTTTTGGCATTTGTTTGGATGTTGCTTGCATGAATAATCACCTTCCTGATTGGTTTAGGAGCATTGGCATTCTGTCCTTGACAAGATGAAGAGCAGCCAACTGAGAATGAGAGCCATTATTAAAGCCCTTAAAATGACACATGCTGCCCCGGCTCAGCCGGGACAGCATGGTAAATGAGAATGATAATCATTGTTGCAATAATGCAAATATATTTCCTCGATGCAACTTATAGTTATACTATACCACTTTCCGTTCGAATGTAAACCCGGAGACTAGCCTTTTTTTGAGGGGGGTTACGGGGATGACGACTACAATATGGGTGGGTGGGTGGGTGAATGAATGAATGAATGAATGACGAGTGTGGGTTGCGTGCTTGGGGTAACTGGGTATTGTGAGCAACGGCGTAACTTGGACATTGGGTAACGTAAGAATCAAGAGAACAAGGGTAGGATCAGCAACGCGGGGATCATGAGCACAGCGCACATTGGTAACTGAGGGATTGTGGAAATCAAGAGCTTGAGGGTAACCTTAGCACCGCGGCATTGAGAGCAACAATGTACGTGGGCAAATGGGGTAACAGGAAATCAAGGGCTTGACGGTAACCTCAACATCGCGGGTCGTGAGCAACAATGCACATGGGCAAATGGGGTAACGGGGAAATCATCATGGGAGTGAGTAACCACAACATCGCGGGTCGTGAGCAACAGCGTACGTGGGCAAATGGGGTCATGGGGAAATTATGAGATTGAGGGTAACCTCAACATCGCGGGTATTGGGAGCAACAATGCACGTGGGCAAATGGGGTCACGGGGAAATCAAATCGTGGGATTGAGGTAACCTCAACATCTCGGGCATTGGGAGCAACAGTGTACGTGGGCAAATGGGGTCACGGGGAAATCAAATCGTGGGATTGAGGTAACCTCAATATCACGGGCATTTGGAGCAAAGGTATACGTGGGCAACATGAGAAACGCGGGGTCTAAAGAAACTTAATAAAATGAGCACTTGAGTATCCATCCTTGATTGCATCTTTAAAAGTCCCTTCGTCTCTCTAGCCTATCCTTGTCCTACCAGTGCTCCCCCTCCCTTCGAACGCAAACATCCCCATGTTTACCGCAGCAATGCGGAACAAGGGGATGCATCGGTTACCACATTTTCAATTACCTTAAGAATCATGGAAGGATAATTGGCTGAACCGATTGGATACGAGTACGTTGCCTGCTATCCGATAGACATAAGTGTATTTACTGCAACTATTCACGGCAGAAACAAACGTTTTGGTGAAATAGTTGTAGTTCATGCAGCTAAAATAGCCGATTGCTCCTCTGCGGGCCAATTTTGCTTTTTATAGCTGTATTGAATGCAACTATAGCTCAATAAAGCTAAAAAAGTAATGAAATAGATGTACAAAGTGCAATTATCCCACGAGACCTCATCATCATTCGGTTAAATTGCAGCGGCTTCTACCCCCAGCCAGTATCAGGCTAAATAGCTGCCGGGGAGGTTAGTCTTATGCCCGGATGCGGGCTAATCGTTGTACAGATGCCTGGAATACCAGAAATCATTTGAACAGGCACACCAATGATAACGGATATGCGAGCCGCCGCATAAAATGGCGGATATTCGCTGGACAGGCGCCCGGCCGTCGGCTATTGCCAGAGCGGGAGGGCGCCCGGAAATCCTACAGCCAACCGCCGGCGGCTGGATCTTCGTTATGGTCCTGCCGGGCCATCCAGGTCAGGCAGGCTGCCCTGAGCAGCGCTTCGGTCCGCTGGCCAGCGCTGCAAAAGATCCCGCTCATGCCGATCGCATACAGATCGGCAAGCGCGGCCGCCGCCGGTGCCCCCGCGGCGAGCACCACCGCCGCCGGCTTCACGCGCCGCACGGCGGCCAGCATCTCTCCCGCCGCACGGGCAAAGCCCTCGGCGGAGCTGGCTTCCGGCGCGTGCCCGCAGGCCGCGCCGTCCAGCACAAGGAAATCGGCGATGCGCGCGATTTCCCCGGCGGCGTAATGTGCACCGGGCGCGATCAGCGCCCCGATGCGGCAAGCCGCCGCATAAGCGTGGCCGAGTGTCTGTTCGGCCACGTCCTCGATGAATTCGCGCATCACCGCGAATTCGGGCGCGCTGGCGGGATAAGGCGCCAGCAGATCCACGCGGCAGTCGCTGCCCACCCGCTGGCTCTCCGCCACGGCGGAGAACAGCGCTTCGAGCTGCGCATCCTGAAGCACGGCCAGCCTTGCAGGCAACGCGGCAAGCTCCGGGGTATATAGCAGGGTGACCGCGGTCCAGGCCCCGTCTGCTGATTCCAGCAGCGCCAAGGATGCGGCCCGCAGCCGGTAATAGATCCGCTGCAATGTCCGTTCCGTCTGGACTTCATCCTCCCCTGTCAACCAGCTGTCATACAGCTCGGCTAGCTCGGGAGTATTGAGCCACTCTTCGCTCCGGATCAGACAAGGGCCCACCGGAGCCGTTCCGGCATCCTCCCGGAAAAGCGGGCGATCCTCACAGCCGTCACGCAGCACCAGAAAGGCCGGACGTTCCCCCGGACGCTTGAAATAAGCACGGTTTAGTGGACCCATTCCCTTTTGCCGCTCCCCTTCGTCTATAAATTCCGCAGCAGCGGAAGCCACCGATGCAGCCTGGCTCATCTCCACTCCTATAGCCCGATCACCGGCGTTATACTTGAACGGGCGCTCCTCATTACTCCGAACATGATCCTGCTGTTGTTCACCCTTCATCACCGCACCCACCTTTTTGGCATTGGATTGCTGCCGGCCGCCGTTTTAGGGACGTGTTGACACCGGCATGTTACGCTGCTTCTTTTTATAAATACGGGAATGGGCCATGAAATATGCAAGCGTTGTCAAATGAGTAAGTTCTTAACGGTTGCAGAAGCGTGAAATCACCCGGCGCTCCCTTGTGTAAGGCATATGCTTTGAGGGGAAACGATATTCTGCATTCCTTCAGCTATGCAAAAAGGCCATCTGCCCCATGCACCGCCCTGTCAAAGTATGAACAGGATCATGCAGGCGAACAATCACCTAGAATTAATCTGATTCATAATTATGAAGGAAACGGCTCCGCATAATGGCAAAGGCCTTGATAGCCTGCAGCGAAGCGCTGCAGGCCGTAACTATTTAAGTGCAGTTGCTGTGCTGTCTTTATTGCTGGCTGGCAGCAATCGCCTGCTCCAGATCATACAGAATATCGTCAATGAATTCCGTACCAATCGACAAACGCAGCAATTCAGGGGTCACACCTGCTGTTGTCTGCTCTTCGGCAGAAAGCTGCTGATGTGTAGTGCTCGCCGGATGAATAATCAGTGACTTGGAATCACCGACATTGGCCAAATGGGAGAACAGCTTCACATTCTCTATCAGCTTGACGCCCGCTGCGGCTCCGCCCTTAATTCCGAAGGTAAGGATTGCGCCTTGCCCCTTTGGCAAATACTTCTGGGCAAGTGTATAGGAAGGATGGCTCGGCAATCCGGCATAGCTGACCCATTCCACATTCTCATGGGCTTCCAGATACTGTGCAACCTTCAGCGCATTCTGGCTGTGACGCTCAAGACGCAAATGTAAAGTCTCCAGCCCTTGCAGCAGCAGCCAGGAGTTAAACGGCGAAATCGCAGCGCCCAAATCACGCAGCAACTGCACGCGGGCTTTAATAATATAGGCAATCGGTCCTACAGCTTCCGTGTAAACTACGCCATGATAGCTTGGGTCCGGCTCGGTCAGCCCCGGGAATTTGCCGCTGGCTTTCCAGTCGAATTTGCCGCCGTCCACAATGATTCCGCCGATGGAGGTACCGTGCCCGCCGATGAATTTGGTAGCTGAGTGCACTACGATGTCGGCTCCATACTCAATCGGACGAAGCAAATACGGGCTCGGGAAGGTATTATCCACAATCAGCGGAATGCCATGCTCATGGGCAATGGCCGCCACGGCTTCAATATCCAGTACATTTCCCTGCGGATTGCCGATCGTTTCGGCGTAGAGCGCCTTCGTCTTATCTGTAATCGCACTGCGGAAGTTCTCAGGATTATCCGAATCCACAAAATGAACCTTGATGCCCAGCTTGGGCAGTGTGGTAGAGAACAGGTTGTATGTTCCGCCATAGAGACTTGCGGAGGACACAATTTCATCCCCTGCACCGGCGATGTTCAGAATAGAGAAGGAAATTGCCGCTGCCCCTGAAGCTGTGGCAAGGGCTCCTGCCCCGCCTTCAAGCGCGGCAATCCGCTGCTCGAACACATCGGTGGTCGGATTCATCAAACGGGTATAGATATTGCCGAATTCCTTGAGCGCGAACAAATTGGCTGCATGTTCCGCATCACGGAACCCGTAGGAAGTGGTCTGATACAACGGTACGGCACGCGATAAAGTAGTTGGATCGATCTCTTGTCCTGCATGAACGGCTAAAGTTTCAAACGACAGCTTGCGGTCTTCTGACATTGGTATTTCCTCCCATTCATAATTGGCAACCGTTAACAATTTAATTAAGAATTGAAACTATTCTCTCACAAACCATGTCATTTGAAAAGAAAAATATCTCATTATTCCACTGTGTTTTATTTTATTTAGAGGAACTATTGATTTGATCGCACTCCCTCCCGTGGATAACGCTTTCAATTTTCACTATATATCAGGCTTCATCGCTATGTATCGGACTTTAATCGTAAACGGCAAGAGTGTCTAGCCGGCAAATTGATTTCGCCGCATATAGAAGTATACCAGATTGTCTACCAGCTCCTCATCTCTACAAAACCCCAACGCTGTCAGCAGGCGAAGGGATCTATCGTTCCCCGGATCAACTGTAGCTTCAATGACCTCAAGCCCCATCTCTTCATAACCAAAGGCGATCACCGGAAGGAGTGCTTCGGTCATCAGTCCCCTGCCCCAGAAGTCTCTGGACAGATCAAAGCCGATTTCTGCTTTGCCCTCAGGTCCGGTTGTCCAGCAATGATAGCCGCAGGTCCCTGCCAATTGATCCTGCTGCTTATCGAATACTCCCCAGCGGCAGCCCGAATCGTCGATGTGAAACTGGATAATTTCGTCCGCTTCGCTAATGTCCCTGCAGGGCGGAATATCCATGTAACGCGTTACTTCTTCCTCCGAGAAATGGCGGAATACCGCCTCACGATCTTCAATCGTCAGCAATCTTAACTTCAACCTGTCTGTTTCAATGACCGGGTAATTCATCTTCGTCAATGATCTCTCTCCTTCGCACTCACTTGCTGCACCAAATTCGCTGGAACTTTGCCTATCATTCTATCATATTACTCAGCGCTTATGGACCATCAGGTTTTTGTTATGAAGTATTTCCCGCATAGAAAAAAGACTCCCGCTGCAAGCAACGAAAGTCTGAGAGGAACTAATCAAGTGTCATAACTGACCAGATAATGATGAAGCTCTGTGTTATAACAGCCGACGCTGTGTTCGATCAGCCTGCCTTCCCCGTCGTAGGAGTTGCGCAGGCGCTTGAGCACATGCGTCCCCGGTGGAAGCTTCAGCAGCAGACAGACCTCAGGAGGTGCCGGCTCCACAAAAAAACGGTCCTTGAAGTTCTCCAGCACAATGTCGTTCTCCTCCAAAGAGTCATACAGCGACTGGATATCCGCACCCATTTCTTTGGCACCTCCGCCGGGCAGCGCTTCTGCTGTCAGGAAGTGTATCAGATGAATATAAGGCTGTCCATTCAGAATGTAGAGACGTTCGATCCGCTGGCAATACGGACCGTGGCGATGGTATTCCTCCGTACCGGCATCATTCGTAATGAGCTCAGACACCAGCAGTCTTTTTTCCAGCTTATGTCCCTCTTCTACGAGCAGCTCTGTAAATTTTTTGCCCTTGGAGAGTTTCTGATAGGAGGTATTGCGCATCACAATGGTTCCGACGCCGCTTTTCTTTTGTACATAACCCTCCTGGGACAGCTCCTGGACCGCGCCGCGGACCGTCATTTTACTGACACCGAATTCCTTTTCCAGCTGCGGCTCGGAGGGAATGATGCTCCCCAGAGGATATACACCGTGCAGAATCCGGTCTCTGAGGATTTTTTGAATTTGCTGATATAAAGGACCTTGCTTGCGTTTCAGTGACACGCGCCGTTCACTACCTTTCAACATCTAAGGTATGGTCTGACAACGCCCGGAGCACCTCACCCTCGGTAAAAAGCGCGGTGTCGCCTTGGGTGGTGTGGGCCAGCATCGCCGCCGCTGCTGCCATATTAACAGTTTGCTGCCACGGGTACTGCTGCAATTCCCCATGGATGATGGCGCTGGTAAAAGCATCACCGGCGCCAATCCGGTCAAATACAGGGAAGGTCAGCTTACGGGAAAACTCGAATGTACCTTGATGATAGATATATCCCGTTAAGGAATGCGTATTGTCAGCATTAATCTCACGGTGGGTTCCCGCTGCCGTTCCGATTCCGAATCGTTTCGCCACCTCAGGAATTGCTTGCTTCAACTGTGTTATTCTATCATATTCTCCAGTTCCGATGCCAAGAATAAACTGCGCGTCCTTCTCATTCATCATCACCGTATCCGCCAGCTCCAGCAGATCTTCATAATGCGGGCGGGCCTTGGCATAGCCATCCGTACCCCATAGCCCCGGGCGGTAATTGCAGTCAAAGACAACCTTGCCACCGGCGCTTTTCACCTCCGCAGCAAGCTGCTTCATCTGCTTGCGCACTCCTTCATTCATAGCCAGCGTAATGCCGCACAAATGAAGGACGTCTACACGGGAGGCAAGTGCCGCCATATCATAATCGCCCGCCTCGGCGGTATTGAAGCTGCTGCCCAGCCGGTCTGTGTAAGTGACTCTGCCGGGGCGGGCTCCAAAGCCATTTTCCAGAAAGTACATCCCCAGCTGCTTGCCGCCCCGGCTGATCAGTGACGTATCCACCCCAAGCTTGCGCAGATAAGCTATCGCTGCCTCACCTACCGGAGTTTCTGGCAAGGTGGTTATTATAGCACCGTTATGGCCATATCTGGCCAGCGCTGCCGTTACATTAACCCCGCTTCCGGAAAAAGAGTACTCCAGCCTGCTGCTCTGGACTAACGTTTCATAGCCAGGAACCTGCAGCCGCATCATCACTTCGCCAAAAGCAGCAATCCTAGGCATACTGATCCACCAGCGATTTCATAATTTCGAGCAGCCTGCTGACATCCTCTACGTTCGTATTCCCGGTCTGCGGGTCAATAATCGAGGAATAGACATGCGGGATGACCTGCGGCACGCCTGCCTGCAGCGCAATCTCCAGGATGGGGCCAAAGTTGTCCATGTCGATTCCACCCGTAGGCTCCAGAGCAAAGCCGGCTTCCCCGCAGGCCTTGGCAACCGCACGGTACTCCTCTTCCAGCTTCAGCCCCTGCATCGGATAATATTTGAGCGCATTGCCACCCATGTCACGCACCAGTGCAATGGCGGCATGAACCGGCACAATGGCTTGCGGCTCGTTCCCCGAGCTGATGGGACCGGTCGATATATTTACATAGCCCGGCTTTCCGCAGGGAGAGACCAGGCTGTTGATCCAGCTGCCTTGGGCTCCCAGATTGGCGCGGGTCGCCCCCACTGCCGGAAATACCTGATTGATGTGGCTTCCCGGATAGCTTTTGGCAATCTCCGCCACAATTGCCGCCTGCCGGTTGTCTCCGGCTCCCAGGCCGATGGATACGGCATCTTGAATAGCTTGACCATATTCGGTCATGGCGGCTGCCGCTTCCTCCGCTGTGGCGTAATTTTTGGAGAGCACGCCTACCAGGACATGCCCCTCCGCTGCCGCATAAATCTCCTTGGCGTTCTCAATGCCGCCTGCCAAGACATTAAGTGCGGCTCTGTTCTTATACAAGCGCTGCTGAATATTACTCATTCGGTTTCCCCCCCACGATTTCGCTTATTCTGCTTACGATGACCTGAAGATCATCCCCTTGCAGAGACCTTGGATCGATATCGAAATAGCCCTGCTTCACGCCATAGTCCCGGGTATACACCGCAATCTCACCTTCACGCAGCCCGTCATTGACGGTCTTGGCGTCCACCCCCGCAGCGGAGGACTCAATCTGGATGCGTCCACGGAATATGGCTCTGCCCGCTTCATCCTGCACGATGCGGACCGAAACTCCGGGCATTTCGGCCAACGGCTGAAGGACCTCCAGAGCCTTTTTCTCCAATTCGCTGCTGTCGGCCTTGTCCTGATATTCCTCAAGGGCCTGGAGCAGCCCGAAGGTTGTCTCTTTGCCGACCTTCATGCTGCGGCCGATCCCGTGCAGTTGTACCTTTAGCCACTCGACATATTTCTTCTTGCCGGCGACAATGCCTGAGGTCGGACCTTCAATTGCCTTCGAGCCGCTGTAAATGGCAAGATCGGAATATTGGACATACTTCAGCAGATCCTCTTCCGCAGCCGCATCAACGATTAGCGGCACCCCTCTGCGCCCCGCAACCTCCCAGGCCTCTTCCACGGAAATCATATTCTTCTGGACAGTATGATGGGATTTGACATAGAGAATGGCTGCGGTGCGCTCACAGATCGCCTGCTCAATATGCTCTTTGCGGCCTTCATTGGCGTATCCGGCCTCCACCACCCGGCCTCCGCCAAGGAATACCATGGTTTCGACCGGAGCTCCATACTGCACATTATGACCCTTCAGCATAATAATCTCGTTCTTCAGTACCGGCTCCTGATGCAGCCGGAGGCTGAGCCGCGGATCTCCGCCGGTCACAACGGCTGCCACCGACAGCGCGATGCCGCTGGATGCCGAATTCACGACAACCGCGCCTTCGGAACCTAGCAGCCGGGCAATGTAATCTCCGGATTTGTCCACGAGATCCGCAATTTCCACATACTTCTGTCCGCCCTGCTTCATCGCCTCCATCACCGTATCTGTTGGTGCGGATACGCCAAGGATGCTCATTCTTCCACTGGCATTAATAACGCGCTTCAATCCATATCTAGCATGTAATGAGTGACCCATTTGCAAAGACTCCTTTAGCCTCAATATAGTGGTACGCGACCCGGACATCGCCTTCCGAGTCCTTAAGCTGCTTCTCGCCGGCCTCCAGGGCAAACAAGGTCAGGTTCGCCTGCTGGCCTACTCTGATCTGCCCAAGCTCCGGCTTGCCCAGCCACTCCGCTGCGCTGCTTGTGACTGCGCGGATGACCTCTTCCAGACCGTAGCCGAGATACAGAAATTTCGTCAGCACGTTCGACATGCTGTACACCGGCCCGTTCAGACGGTTGCCCCGGTAGATATCTGTGCTGATTGTATTCAGCGCAATGCCTGCCGCCTTGGCCTGCTCTGCAATCCGGAAGGAGAAGCTCGCGGTGCCATGCCCAACATCCAGATGAACCCCGCGGGCGGCTGCATCCAGCAGCCCATGCAGCGGTGTGCCGTCCGCATGGAACAAATTATTGGACTTACCGTTAAGATAATGGGTGATCACATCACCCGGCCGCAGCAGCTCCAGCACTTCGGAAATAGCCGGCGGCGAGGAACCGATATGCACCATGAGCGGAAGCTTCGTTTCTTCCGACAGTCTGCGTGCCAGCTTGAGCGGCTCTATGCCGCTGTCTTTGACGACACTTTGGCTGATGCGGGCTTTCAGACCGACAATGAATCCAGGATACGCCGCTGCCGCCTCCAGGGCCTTGGCCCGGTCAATCCATTCCAGCTGCGACAGCTCATCTGTCCGTTCGAGCCCAATCCGTGAAATATTCAACAACGCAAACACTCGTGTTGCAGCCTTCAGACTCTCAGTATAAAAAGCCCCGATCCGGTCTGAACCGCAGCTTCCCGCATCCACCAGCGTCGTTACCCCCTGCTTCACACCAATATCATCGATGTCATCGCCATAGGGATCAAGCTCAGGCACGGCATGCACATGCAAATCAATCCATCCGCTGGATCCATATAACCCTGAACAGTCCAGCCCGGTCTCTCCTTCAGCCTGGCCTGGCGGTGTAATGGCGCTGATGATCCCGTCCCGGATGGCGATATCAACCATTCGCCCGTCAACAAGCTGCAAATTGCGCAGCACATTCTCTGTGCCCACTCTTCCCATCTCCTTCTTCAACCCGGATAGCAGCATATTTGAATTTAAACTTAACTTGCTGCTCCATATTAAAGATTATAATGTTATAATGTTTATATTAGCATAAGTTTGATCAAGAAGAGAACAGTGATTTATTATTTAAATAATTCTAATTTGAACATCTTAACGCTGGAGGGACGCATAATGGCAAAATCCGCACTCAAGTCATCCTTGCTCGCCAGATTCCGGTTAAACTGGAATCATCTCAAATCCAAACTGCTGATGAAGTATGCTTTATCCTATATCCTCATGTTCCTTATTCCTTTAACCGCCGTAACTATCTTCGTCTATGAAAACGCTGTAAAAGGCCTCCGTGTCGAAATTGAGCAATCCAATGTCAACCAGCTCAACCAGGTGAAGAACACTATAGATACCCGTATGGTCGAGCTTCAGGAAATTTCGGGCAGAATTGCCTATGATAGACACCTTACTCCCTACATGGTAAGACATCCTTACTACAGCCTGGAGGCGATCCAGGCGCTGGCGAACTACAAAGCCAGCAGCAGCATTGCGGAAGACCTCTTTCTCTATTTTCATGATGATTCCAACATCTATTCTTACCGCGGACTGGCCGATCTTGATGTTACGTTCAATACCCTCTACCAATTTGAGCACTGGACCCCGGAAAACATACGTCAGGCGCTTAACGAGACCAGACAGCCGTTGATGCGTCCGGCGGAGAATGTGACTGTCAACTCCCGCAAGGAATCCATGCTGGTCATGCTCGTTCCGGTTAAACCAAATGATCCGTTCCCCTATGGGACCGTTGTGTACCTGATGAAAGAATCGAAGCTGACCGGCGTCATGGATTCGATTCTCAGGAATTTCTCGGGAAGCAGTTATATCTTCAGCGCCACCGGTGAGGTGCTGACGACGAACAGCCACGGCGTCAACCTGCCCAAGGAGGAACTGAACACCTTATCTACACTTGAGCCGGGCATACATAGTCTCGAGCTGGACGGTGAACAGTATTCTGTCGTCTCTGTACAATCCGAAGAAAATGGCTGGACCTACGTGACCACGATGCCAAGCTTCCAATTTTTTAGCCGCGTTGCCCATGTCCAGACGCTGATCCTGCTCGTCTTCTGTATTACGGTCATCACCGGCATAGCGGCTGCACTGCTGCTGGCCAAACGGCAGTACCATCCGATCAAGGATCTGATGGAGTTCGCCAAGCTGAGAGGCAGCGACAACGAGTCTCTCAAGCTCCGTAACGAATGGGAATGGATCCGGCAAACGCTTCATGAATACAGTGCCAGAATTGATCTGCAGGAGCCGTTTGTCCGCAATCAGTGTATGCTGCTGCTGCTCAAGCACGGCAAGCCGGATGATCCCGAGATTGAACAGATGATTCTTAGCGCCGGCCTTAGGCATCCGCAAGGACAAGACCTCTATTTCTCGGCCATCCTGTCCTGGGATAACACTGAGCCGGGGGCCGGCTCCTCACATGAACGCCATCTGCTGCAGGAGATGCTCAGCAATATATGCCTGCCCGGTCCTGATGCCCAGATTTTCGGTGTTGAATTCTCAGCCAAGAACCAGTTTGCCCTGATTATTTCACTTCCCGGCGATGAGGAAGGACCGGTTCAGAGCCGCATGGAGCAGGTTATTGAAGCTATTCAAGCTGTGATTCGCGAGCACTCGCAGCTGGCGCTGAGCATCGGTGTCGGCATGGCCTACAGGGACTTGGCGCGGCTCAATCAATCCTTCATCGAAGCCGCTGCAGCGCTGGAGCACCGGATGATCCGGCGCAGCGGGCAAGTGACCTACTTTGAGCAGCTGACCGAGCCGAATCCGCCTGCCGCCGAGAACTTCTGGATTCCGCGCAAATCCATGCTGAAGCTGGAGCAGAGCCTTAAGCAGGGCAATGAATCCGTTGCCCGGCAAATGATTGCTGACACCATCGACACAATCAAGGATGAGCCGCTGCAGGCTGGTCTGCTGCGCTGCATTTGTTTCGATCTGCTGAACGCTTTTCTGCGCACGGCCTCCGAGCTTGGTATGGACGAAGTGTTCGCAGATATGCCGGGACTGACCTCCTTCGAGACTCTCGAAGAGCTGGAGAGCCGCCTGCGCTCTCTGGCCACCGCCATCTGTGAGCAGGTTGAGCGGAATACGGAGACAGGTGAGTCCACATTAATGGACGACATACTTGCTTACGTAGACCAGCAGTTCGCAGATTATACACTCAGCCTGGAGCATGTGGCGCTGAAGTTCGCCATATCGACCTCTTATTTAAGCCGGAGCTTCAAAGAGAAGACCGGCAGCAATTTCTCACAGTATATCTGGCAGCGGCGGGTGGATGAGGTCATCCGGCTGCTGGAGAATACGAGTGCACCGCTTAAGGAAATCATTGAGCAGGTGGGTTATCTGGATGCGCCGAATTTCATCCGCAAGTTCAAAAAAGAAACCGGTCTGACGCCGGGACAGTACCGCAAGGACCATGCCTTGAAGGGAACTGCTGCGAAAAGACCGGTTTAAATTGGCGAAGCTTCCGCCCTTTCTTTATATGTTTTGGGGCCCCCGCAAGTACCTGAGTAAACATCCAAGTGGAAACTGCTTTGCCGTCCTTTTTGTAGGACGGTATCGTTTCAGCGAGAAATAGAAGGATAATTTACAATGCGAAGCATATAAATTCTGCCCTGAAAATAAAGTTTCTTCAGAACACCAAAAGTACACATACCAAAACAAACCCCATGTTTTTATTTTTTTGAAATCGGCTGTCAGGCCAATTGTTCACTCAGGTTTACTTGATACCCCAACGATTCCAAGCGTTTTATGGATCGGTTCATCACCATCTCGTGGTTTCGTTGGTCGAAGTAGTCAAACCCTAATTCTCTATATGCCTGTCTTCGCGTTAACAAGACATAGACTATCGCTAAAATGCTGTGCCCGACGGCTACGGCCGCTCTGTTTTTTCCTCGCCTGCCTGCGATCCGGTGATATTGGGCCGACAGGTAGGTATTCTTTTTTCGTCCTGCCGCGCGCGCGGATTCTACGAGTGCGCTTCGCAGCTTTTTATTTCCTTTTCGCGTCCTCGCCGATCGCTTCTTTCCCGCACTTTCATCGTGACCTGGAGTCATTCCTGCCCATGAGCACAAGTGCCCCGCGCTTGGAAACCGTGTCATGTCCGTTCCGATTTCTGCCAGAATCTGCTCCGCAGTTCGTTTACCAACACCGGGAATGGTATCCAATAACTTCAGGTCCTCCGCAAAAGGGGACAGCCGGCGTTCCACTTCTTCATCCAGTTCTGTGATGAGCTCATTCAGTTGGTCGATATGCGACAACTGTTTTTCCAGCATGAGCAGTTGATGTGGACCCAGGCTACCCTCAAGGGCAAGCTTCAATTGCTCTTTTTTCGCCTTCAGCTTCTTTTGTGCAAAATTCGCCAAAGTCGATGGATCCGTTTCGCCCTGAATGATGGCTTCCAGCATGCTCCGTCCAGACACCCCCAGCACATTGGACGCCACCGATGAGAGCTTGATATTCCCACCCTCCAGCACCTTCTGCAGACGGTTCACTTCCCGGCTCCGTTCTTCAATTATACTTCGCCGGTAGCGAATGATTTCCCGAAGCTCACGTTGCTCCCGACCCGGAATATAGCTCCCCTGCACCAGTCCATGCCGGAGCAACTTTGCAATCCACTCCGCATCCTTCACATCCGTTTTCCGCCCGGGTACTGCTTTGATATGCTGCGCGTTCACCACGACCGGCTTGACGTCTTCCAGTTCAAGCAGGTTATAAATCGGTTTCCAGTAATCCCCGGTGCTCTCCATCGCGACATGGCTGCACCGCTCGCTTTTGATCCAATCCACCAGATCGACCAGCCGACGAGTCAGTGTTTCAAAACTTCGAATCTCCTTTCCTTTCGGCGTAATGATACATGCTGTGATGCTTTTCTTGTGTACATCCAGTCCACAGCAACGTTCAATGAGTACTTCCATCTTTGCTTCTCCTACCTGCTGGCCGTGATTAAGGCTGGTGCAAAGACCAATGCTAAGGTTATTCTGCCCTGCGTGCTTCCCAATGGGAGCAACAATCTGTGATGCACCGGGTCGTTGGGGTCCGTCTTATATGCGGGTTCGTATCACCAAGAATTTCCGACCTACCTTCGCCAGCCCACTACCCAGTATCGCCCATATTTTCATTCCTCAGTGGTGCCGCGCAGCAGCATGGGGGTCTTATATTTGAAGCTAAGGCCCCACTTTGTGGGGTTATTTTGCTACTGTGCTTCCTTCAGGATATGCTCTACCAGCTCATCCAGCGGAACGGTTGCGAGCGCAATCGCCGTGTCCGTTACCCCGTAATAGATGTAAAGCAATCCGTCTTTGACTACATTCCCAGTCGGGAAGATGACATTGGGGATCTGAAAACCGAATTTCTCATAATACGTCTCCGGCTCCATAATGAAATTATGTGTCCGGGCAATGATCTTCTCCGGCTGCTCCAAATCCAGCAGCATGGCTCCTACACGGTAGACAATGTCCTCATCGACGCCGTGATAGAGCACCAGCCAGCCCTTGTCTGTACGTATCGGAGGTGTAGAGCCTCCGATCTTCCGCGATTCCCAGGATAGATTCCCGGCTGTGGCAAGCAGCTTGGGTTCTTCCCAATGGATAAGATCCTCGGAGTAGGTAATCCACATGGCCGCCTTCTCGGTTCCGTAGGCTTCACCCACGTATTCCTCGGGACGGCGCAGCAGTACGAATTTGCCGCCTATTTTCTCAGGGAACAGAATATTATCCCGGTCATTGATATCCAGTGGTGTCGTGTCCGCAACAAACTCCCAGTCCAGCAGATTATCCGATTTCAGAATGGATGACCGGGTCAGCCAATGCCCCTCCTCTTCCCCCCAGCCATCCGGGTATTCCGGAATGGAGCGCTCCGGGACACCCGCCCCGGTAGGATAATAGCTCATGGCGCAGGGGCGCAGGGCATAGTTCAGATAAAAGGTTCCGTCGATTTTGACAATCCGCGGGTCCTGCACACTGCCGTAAGGAAATCCCAGCATATCGGGTGTCACAATCGGCTCATCCTTCACGTGGGTAAAGTTCACGCCGTCCTCGCTCTCCAGCAGGCCCAGAAAGTTCTTGCACGGGGTCAGGGAACCTGCGGTGCGCTCGATCATATAGAATTTCCCGTTATCGATGATGACCGCAGGATTGAAGACCGTAACCTTTCGCCATTCATAACCGCCAGGGACGACGATCGGATTATTCGGATGTCTTGTGATTTGCATGTCTATTCCTCCTGCGAATAATGTTCATGGTATAGTTTGATTGTTTGAACCTCATAGGGTTTAAAAGAAAGCGGGATAACTCCGCCGGAAGATTCCACGGGACCCGTCTCAGTCTCCAGCAGATTCACCCGGCAGGCGCGGATATCATCAGCCTTCCAGTTCAGCACAGCCGTATCTCTGCTGCCTGCGGATTCATACAGCCGGACAATGGTCCCGCTGCCGTCCTCTGCACTCTTGATCGTATCGAGCACCACATGCCCGCTCTGAAAACCAAGCCAGGCATAGGTACCCGGATAGCTGCCGGGATGAGACTCTTCGCTGACCACCAGCAAGGGTTCGTTCAACTCCGCCGCTTCCCGCACAACAGTACTCTGACGCCATTCGCCAGCGTGGGGATACAGAGAATACGTAAATTCATGTTCCCCCTGATCCGCATAGCGGTCCGGCCAGCGCGGGGCGCGCAGCAGTGAGAGGCGCAGCACTCCGTCATGGATGTCATAGCCGTATTTGCAGTCATTCAGCAGACTGACGCCATAGCCTCCCTCGGACAAATCCGCCCAGCGGTGGCCGCAGACCTCGAATTGTGCCTGCTCCCAGCTGGTGTTGCGGTGGGTCGGACGCTCCAGTGCTCCGAACGGAATCTCATACGTAGCCTTCGCGGCCACAATGTCCACCGGGAAAGCAGCCTTCAGCACTTTGTGCTCCTCTTTCCAGCTCACACGGGTCTGAAAATCTACCCTGCGGCTGTGCCGGGGCAGAATGATCTCCTGCTCAATCAGGGATTCATTCAGCTGCCAGCGGAATTTCAGCACCGTCAGTGCAGGTCCGCTGACCAGGACCTCCCGGTCCAGCAGCTTCGCCCGGCCTGCAGGCTGCTGCTCATAACGCGGGTCCAGGTCCCAGGCATCCCATAGAGGGGGAGTATCATGATAGAACTGCAGCTGGTTGCCGGTCTGTCCGGGCTGAAGCAGCTCCCGGCTGGCACTCTTGTCGTACCAGCGGCTGATTTCCCCGTCTTCATTAAACTTAAGAATATAATGCTCTGTCTCCCATTGCTCCGGGAAGGCTTCTCCGGCGCTGAGTTGTCCCTGAGGCTCATGCCTTCCGCCGGCTTGTTCCGCTTCCCGCAGCCAGAATGTCCGGCAGCCAAAGGCGGGGACCCTGCGGACCCGGACTGCCAGCGTATAGCTGCCGCCGGCTCCATCCGTGTTCCAGCATTCGCTATCCAGCAAGCCGTCTTCATCGAACGCCTGCACCGCAGTCAGACTGCTGTCCCCCTCAAGCCGGATCAGCTCCGTCCGCTCCCAGCCCAGGCTGTTGAAGACTACATAGGGACGGCCCTCCCCCGAAGTATCCACTCCGCTTGCCAATGCACGGAGTGAAGTGTCCCGCACCTGCTGGCCCAGGCTGAATATTTCCGCGTATTGCTCCCGCGAGGTGGTGTACACCTCCGGAATTGAAGTACCCGGGATGATATCATGGAACTGATTAAGCAGCAGCAGCTTCCATCCTTCGGCAAGCTCCGGATATTCCGGTTCCAGATGCTTCAGAAGCCCGCTCTTTTCCGCGAGTACGCTCCAGATCTCCGCTTGCCGGTACAGGACCTCCGCTTTGCGGTTGCTGCGTTTATTAAAGGCATGTGTAGTGAACGTTCCCCGGTGAAGCTCCAGATAGAGGTCGCCGTGCCACGCGGGAAGCTCCGGCTGGCGCAAGCTGATCTCCGAGAAAAAAGCCTCCGCAGTAGAGAATCTGCTGACGGGCTGGCCCGGCGTCAGGCCGGTACGGGCCACGTATTCCAGCATTTCATGGGTGACCCCTCCTCCGCCGTCACCGTGGCCGTAGAGCAGCATCAGCTCATCATGCCGTTCCTTCTGGGCATAGGCCTGCCAGTGCTCCTGGACATCCTTCGGATGGGTATGCTCGTTTACCCCGTGGTTCTGATAGGCCACGATCTTCGTTCCGTCAATGCCGACCCAGTGGAACAGCGTATGCGGGAAGGGATTGGTATCATTCCAGCCGAGCTTGGTTGTCATGAAATAATCAATTCCAGCCTGCTTCAACAGTTGTGGCAGAGAAGCGCAATAGCCGAAGGTATCAGGCAGCCATTCAATCGTGGACCGCTTGCCGAATTCCTCCATATAGAAGCCCTGACCATACAGCATCTGCCGCACCAGCGATTCCCCGCTGGGGATGTTTAAATCCGGTTCCACCCACATGCCTCCGACCAGCTCCCACCGGCCCTCGGCAATCCGTTCCTTAATCCGTTCGTACAGCTGCGGATAGTTCGCCTTGGCAAAGGCATACAGCTGTGGCTGGCTCTGGGAGTAGCGGAAGTCCGGATACTTATCCATCAATGCGCAGACCGTAGAGAAGGTCCGGCTGACCTTGCGTACCGTTTCCCGGACCGGCCACAGCCAGGCAATATCAATATGCGACTGGCCCACCATGTGCATCGTCCCGGCGGACAGACCATCTGACCTTTCCGCCGCTACCTCCGCCCGCAGCTGCTGTTCAGCACCTGCGATGGCATCGCTGTCACGGAGCAGATGCTCCTTCATGTAGAGCTTATCCATCACCCGCTCCAGCGCCTTCAGGGTACGTATGCGGCGCATATCCTCTACAGGCAGCAGCAGGGCCGCTTCATGCGCCGTCTTCACCGTATGCAGCAGGCTGTATACGGGAGGATTCACACGCACAAGTGTGATTTCGATCCCGGCCAGCGGCGGCTTAATCACCGCCTGGCGGTTCAGGGGATCCTCCGGCTCAGGCACCGGATCATACAGCTCGATACCGAGCTGAAGCTCCTCTCCTGCAGCGCCGGGAGGCAGAGGAATGAACCAATGATTGCTGTCCAGGCCATGGTGCGGCACTCCATTAATACTCAGGAGGCCTTCCCCGCGGCCCAGATAGAGCAGTGCAGTCTCTTCGCGCGGCCAGTCTTCCGGAACCGCGACCTGATGCTGAAGGAAATACGTGGTACCATAGCCTCCGTCGAGCCGTGAAATCTTGTAATTCTGATGAAGCTCCTCTTCGTGCTCGTATAAGCCGGGAGAGACGTAGCGGGACCTCTGCAGACTCCATTCCTTCAGCTCTATCTTCTCCGCCCACTGGCCTTCCGCCAGCCAGCCGATAAAACGGTTCATACGCTTCATAACTCAGCCTTCCTCCCTGACATGGAGCGGTGCCGTCAAATATTCTGCAGAGTGAGGTCCCGCCATGATCGTAAATTCCCCTGTCTCCACGATCCGCGTTAAATCTGCCGATACGTATTCCAGTTGCTCCCTGCCGACCTTGAACGTAACCGTCTGCATGTCTCCCGGCTGGAGGCTGATCTTGCGGAAGGCCTTAAGCTGCTTCTCAGGACGCGTTATGCTGGAGGCCAGGTCTGAAATATACAGCTGAACCACCTCACTCCCCGTCCGGGCACTCGAATTGGTTACATCAACGGATACACGCGCTTCACCATCCGCAGAAATGACGGAGGGCTCCACCTTCAAGTTGCTGTATTTGAATTCGCTGAAGCTAAGTCCGTAGCCGAACGGATACTCGGCATTAAAGTCCGTCTCCAGGTACCGCTTGCCTCTCGTCCGCCGCTTGTAGTAATACACGGGGAGCTGACCGGCATGTTTCGGAATACTGATGGTCAGCCGCCCGGAAGGGTTCACTGCGCCGAAGAGAATGTCGGCAATGGCATGCCCGCCTTCCTGACCGGGGTACCAGGCTTCCAGAATGGCATCGGCATGCTCTACAATCCATGGCTCGGCAATTGGACGGCCATTGATATAGACCACAATCAGCGGCTTACCCAGCTTGTGAATTTCCTGCACCAGCTCAAGCTGCACGCCCATCAGATTCAGTGTGGCACGGTCAATGCCCTCGCCGCACTCCATATCGCTCCAGGAATGTTCGGTCACGACAGAAGCACCAGTGAGCAGATCAATCGTCCCTTCGCCAAAGTCCCGGCTACTTGAGCCGCCAATCGCCAGAACAACCGCATCCGCCTCGGCTGCACAGGCCAGTGCATGCGCGAAGCCTTCCCGGGAATCGCCTTTAATCCGGCAGCCCGGAGCATACAGCACTCTGTCCAGCCCGCCGCCCAGCGCATTTCGAATCCCGTCCAGCACAGTGACAATAGCGCCTTTGGGCTGAGGTGAGGTATAATCGCCCAGCTGATTGTACGATGCATCCGCATTGGGTCCTATAACTGCGAGCTTCCCGATCCGCTTACTTAGCGGCAGTGTTCCGCCCTCATTCTTCAGCATAACAATGCTCTCGCCGGCAATACGCCGCGCCAGCTCCCGGTGCTCCGGCTTGCCTATCGTCCGCTCGGCCTGCTCAGGATCGGCAAAGGGACGGTCGAACAGCCCGAGCTTGAACTTCAGCTCCAGAATCCGGGCAGCAGCGCGATCCAGGTCGGACTCCTGCAGCCGTCCATGATGGATAGCGCCGGAAATATGCTTCTCGAACATCTCCCCCGACATCTCCATATCGATTCCGGCCAGCAGCGCCTGGGCCACCGCCGCTTCCCCGCTGTCCGCTGTGTTATGCCCGTTCGTCAGCATGCCCAGCGCTCCGCAATCCGTGATCACGAACCCGTCAAAGCCCCATTGTTCCCGCAGCACATCCTGCAGAAGATATCGGTTCGTCGTGCAAGGAACACCGTCAATTTCATTGTAAGCAGTCATAATAGACAAGGCTCCGGCTTCCACCGCTTTACGGAAGGGCAGCAGATCCACCTCATGCAGCTCGCGGAGCCCCATATGCACGGGCGCGGAATTCCGTCCGCCTTCCGAGCTGCCATAGGCGGCGAAATGCTTCAGAGTCGCCAGAACGGAGTCATCTGCATCCAGCCGGTCGCCCTGCAATCCCTTTACCGCCTCCACTCCCATCGTGGCAATCAGGAACGGGTCTTCGCCAAAAGTCTCCTCTGTCCGCCCCCAACGCGGATCCCGCACCACATCCAGCACCGGCGAATAGGTCGCCGCTCCGCCCTGGCTGCGGGTCTCGAGTGCCACTACCCGGCACATCTCCCGGTACAATTCGGGATTCCACATACTACCCAGGGCCAGCGGCACTGGAAATACAGTCGCACCAATAGCCATATGCCCGTGTGAGCATTCCTCGCCGAACAGGATCGGAATGCCAAGACGGCTCTCCTTCATGGCATAAGCCTGAATGGCATTAACCGCCTCCGCCCCCTCCTTCGGGGACAAGCCCGTCTCCAGTGTGACGCCAGTCCATGGATCTGCACGCAGAGTTCCATACAAAGAGCCAACGCCTCCGCTTGCGACCTGTCGCTTGAAGGCTTCCGTCATCCCCGTGGTTCCGTCCGGACGCTTCTCATAACATTGCCACCCGAAAGGCTGGACTAATTGCCCAGCCTTCTCTCCAAGTGTCATGCGCTGCAACAGGTCCTGTACCCGATCCGCCACAGGGCTTGTTTTATCCTTATAGATCATTTCTACAGCACCTTTCTGCAATAGACAATCATGCCGCTCTTTGGCGGCACTTCAGAGGATGAAATTCCGAAGAAGATAGCCCTCAATTTGGCTTCGCCAAATTCGAGGCTTCCATAACAATGTCCTTAGTATGGACACTGTTATTTCAGGATAGAGACCTGAATTAGTTGGATTTCCAGCGGTCATATGCAGCCTGATTGATCTCGGCCACACGCTCACCGCCCATTTTCTTGACAGTCGCCACATAATTATCCCAGCCGGAGAGCGGCTCGGCACCGGTGATGAACTTCGCTTCCATCTGCTTCACATACGTGCTCAGATCCGAATTCAGACTGCTGATTTCGGTCTGCTCTTCCACGGTGAGGAACAAGGCCGGGAACGGAATCCGCGCTCCCTTATCGAGAAGCTTTTGCTTAGTCTCCTGCTCCACCCAAAGGTCAAAGTCCGTCTTCAGACCCTTGTTGATATCATCCATGGAGAGGGTTGGGGCCGGGATTCCGTAGTTAGGCGTCAAGGTCGCCCGGTAATCTTCCATTTCCTTGCCGTCCGGTACAGGCAGGTACTCCTTGACTCTATTTTCTTTATCAGTGTAATTCCAGAGTGTTCCCTCCGGCCCTTTATTGAAGAACAGCGCGCCTTCATAGGAATACAGATAATCTACCCAACGGATGGAAGCTTCAGGCTGCGGGTTGCTCTCGGAGATGGCGAACGCGCCGGTAGTAATCCCTCTGTTCTTGGCAATCGCCGGGGCGGCAACCGATTCGCTGTGAACCGGCGCGAACATCGGATCTGCCGTCGAAGGCTCTCCGCCTTTAGTCATATAAGCATGCCAGTCGGAGAACAGGGCAACGCGGTTATCCTGCGCTTTGGCCTTTTTCTGCTCTGCGGTCTGCGAGAAGCTCTCTTGATCCAGCAGCTCTTCGGACCACAGACGGTTCATATAGGTCAAATACTCCTTAAAGCCTTCCTCAAGCGGTGTATAATGCACCGTGTCGTTGTCATCCACGTAGATTTCTTCCTCATAAATGCCGAAAGCGCCCAGCAGCCATGTGCGGATATCGCGGAGATTCGCTGCGGTTGTCGTCACCGAGGAGATGGGAATTTCGTCTGCGACGCCGTTGCCGTTCGGATCTTCCTCCTTCACACGCTTCAGATAGGTATACAGCTCTTCGGTCGTTTCAGGAAGCTTGTCAATATTCAGCGCCTTCAGGAAATCCCCGTTATACCACATCGGGTTGCGGTACCAGTGCTGGCTGAGCTCCACCACCGGCAAGGAATAGATATGCCCGTCCGGTGCTGTAATCGACTTGCGGACATCGGGATTCTCCTCCAGCAGCGCCTTGAAGTTCGGGGCATATTCATCAATCAGATCCTCCAGGGGAATCAGGATACCCTGTTCTCCATAATTCATCTGTTCTGCAGTCGTCAGACCGGCAGCATAAAAAATATCCGGGTAATCCCCGCTCGCAAACACCAGATTCTTTTTGGTCTCAAAGCTGTCCTTCGGCGCATTCTGGTATTCCAGCGTAATGCCGGTAAGCTCCTGCATCTGCTGAAGCACAGCCATATTCTCCCAGTTCTGAATCCCTACATCCGGTGCCAGCATCGTTAACGTAACGGGTTCACTTACAATCGGAAATCCTTCCTTGCTCACAGTGACTTCTGCGGTACCGCTGTTCGCTGCCCCTTCTTTCGAATTGCCGCAGCCTGCCAGCAGTGTCAGGATCACAGCCGAAGACAGCAGAAGCTTCCATGGTTTACGTGTGGTCTGCATAGATGATTCCTCCCTTATTATCATTAGATTTTATACACTTACCCTTTGACAGAGCCAATCATGACCCCTTGGACAAAGTAACGCTGCAGGAACGGATAGACAGCCACAATGGGCAGGGTGGAGACGACAATGACTCCATATTTGATCAGCGATGCCGTTTCTGCCTTCGAATTCATGGCCATCGCCACCTCGCTGTTAATCGCGGCACCCGTGGTTTCGGCCGACATTTCCTGAAGGACAAGGATCTGACGCAGAACCATCTGCAGCGGATACTTGGCTTCATCATTCAAATAGATCAGGGACGGAAAATAACTGTTCCAGTGGCCTACACCATAGAACAAGGCCATAACGGCTACAATCGGTGCGGATAGCGGCAAAATAATGCGGATGAACAGCTTCAGATTGGTACAGCCGTCAATGTGCGCCGCTTCCTGCAGCTCCTTAGGGATGGTCGTCTGAAAAAATGTGCGGGCCACGACAATGTTCCAGACTGAAGCGGCCACCGGCAGTATCAAAGCACCCATACTATTAATGAGGCCCAGGTTCTTGACCAGCAGATACGTCGGCACCAGTCCGCCGCTGAAGAACATCGTGAACAGAATGATGCCCATAAACAGCTGGCGTCCGACAAAATCAGATCTGCTGAGCGCATAAGAGGCCGGCAGGGTAACGGCGAGATTGAGCAGGGTGCCTGCCGCCGTGTAGATAATTGTGTTCAAATAACCATTCCATATCTTAGGGTTCTCAAAAACAAGCCTGTAGCCGTCCAGAGTCACATTCTTCGGAAACAGCCACATGGCCCCCGAATTGACATCCTGCGGGGAGCTGATTGAAGCGCTGAGAATATAGATCAGCGGATAAAGGACAACCACCAGTGCAAGACATAAATAAATATAGGTGCTGATCAGAAACAGCTTATCCCCCCTGGATTCTTTCATTGCAGTAACCATAGACTTCAACTCCTTTCTACCAGAGGCTGTTCTCACTGGTGCGTTTGGCAATCCGGTTGACGGTAACCAGCAGAATGACGTTGACCACCGAGTTGAACAATCCGACAGCTGTTGAGAAACTGTATTGGGCGTTCACCAGGCCGGCGCGGTATACATAGGTGGAGATTACATCGGAAGCTTCCATATTGAGCGAGTTCTGCAGCAGCAGAATTTTCTCGAAGCCAAGGCCGAGAATATTACCCATATTCAAGATCAGCATGATCGTAATCGTGGGCACAATTGTCGGCAGATTGATATGCAGCACCCGTTTGAGCCGGCTCGCTCCATCCACTATAGCCGCTTCATGCAGCTGGGGGTCTACGCCCGACAGGGCCGCAAGGTAAATAATGGTCCCCCACCCCGTGCTCTGCCAGACGCCCGAGAAGACATACACCGTCTTGAACCAGGCCGGATCGGTCAGAAACTGTGCAGGCTGAAATCCGAGGAACTCAATGACCCGCACAATCATTCCGATAGAGGGTGATAAAAAGGTAATGATCATCCCCGCCATGACAACTACAGAAATGAAATGCGGTGCATAGGTGACCGTCTGGACTGTTTTTTTGAACGGACCGTTGCGGACCTCATTGAAGGCCAGCGCCAGAATAATCGGCAGCGGAAACCCGATCGCAAGTTCATAGAAGCTGATGCTGAAGGTGTTCCAGAGCAAATCCCAGAAAAAATAGGAATTGAAGAACCGTTCGAAATGGTCAAAACCAACCCATTCACTGCCCGTGATTCCTTTGGAAGGCACGAAGTTCTTAAAAGCAATCTGGATGCCGTACATCGGACCATAATGAAAAACGAAGAAATACAGTAATGCGGGAAGCATGAACAGATAAAGCTCCCAGTTTTTCCAGATCCTTTTGCCAAGGGACTTGTTCTTCAATGAAGGACTTCCGGATACCGCAGCGTTACTCCCCTTCATTCTTTCACTCCTCTCTATGTTAGTTTACGTAACATTAAGTCGTATAGCTGCTTCGCATTCTTCACAATGCAACTCTTGCTAACGCTTACAACACAAATTGTAGTGAAACTAAGCTGACATCGTAAATATGTAGGTTCTGCATTGTCATGTTAAGGGAGTGTAAAACCGCACTACTGCGGCACTTTCCGGCCTGCTCTGCTATTGTCACCTTCATATGGCCCACCGCCTGAAATGTGTGAATTATGAACCTCCCTCCGGGCTGCAAAAGTTACATATTGTGATCACAGGACAGGTATGCAAACATTTGCTACGAATGCCTGACTAAATGATTGACTGACGATATAGGAGGTTTCTGTTATGACCCGTACAACCGCCCACCTGATCTCCCACACGCATTGGGACCGGGAATGGTACATGCCTTACGAGCGTCATCATGCTCTGCTGGCGAAGCTGATGAATGAACTGCTGGAGACCCTGGAGAAGGACGAACGCTACCGTTATTTCCACCTGGACGGACAGACCATTATTATTGAAGACTATCTTCAGGTGCATCCTGAGAAAAGAGAAATCCTGGAGCAATTCATCCGTGAAGGACGCATTGTCATCGGACCCTGGTATGTGCTTCAGGATGAATTCCTGACGAGCTCGGAAGCCAATGTCCGCAATCTGCTGATCGGCCATCAGGATGCGGCCAAGTATGGCGTCATCTCCAAGCTGGGCTATTTTCCGGATTCCTTTGGCAATATGGGACAAGCGCCGCAGCTGCTCCGGCAGGCAGATATTGAGACTGCAGTGTTCGGACGCGGTGTGAAGCCGACTGGCTTTGACAATATGGTCGGTGAGCTGAACAGTGCAAGCTATGAATCACCTTATTCCGAAATGTTCTGGGAGTCTCCCGACGGCTCAAGCGTGCTTGGACTGCTCTTCGCGAACTGGTACAGCAACGGTAACGAGGTGCCTGTGGAGGCGCAGGAGGCCACGGCCTTCTGGGACAAAAAGCTTGCCGATGCCGGTAAATATGCCTCCACCCCGGAGCTGCTATTCATGAACGGCTGTGATCATCAGCCTGTGCAGCGCAATCTCGCCGATGCCCTGGAGACCGCCAGGGAGCTGTATCCGGATGTGGATTTCGTCCATTCCAGCTTCGAGCAGTATTTGCAGGCGCTTAAGCCCTCGCTGCCTGAAGATCTCGTGACCGTGAACGGCGAGCTGCGCAGCCAGCACACCGACGGCTGGGGCACGCTTGTGAACACCGCTTCCGCCCGCGTCTACCTGAAGCAGATGAACCAGCGGGGGCAGACCCTGCTGGAGAAGGGCGCCGAGCCTCTGGCTACACTGGCTTATCTGGTCAGCGGGAAGGCTTACCCCCATGCATTGCTAACCTACGCCTGGAAGACCCTGATGCAGAATCATCCGCATGACAGCATCTGCGGCTGCAGCATGGATGAGGTTCACCGCGAAATGATTGGACGCTTCGAGAAGAGCAGACATGTGGGTGAAGCCATTATTGAAGAAAGCCTGAAGGCTATAACCGGAGTGATCGGTACTGCAAACACGGCTTCCTGGGGAGAATCCGCCATTCCGGCAGCCGTCTTCAATACCACAGGCTGGGAACGCAGCGGTACGGTAAGTGTGGAGATCATTGCCGCCAAACGCTATTTCAAGGAAGGGCCGAACCCGGCGGCGATTGCCGAGGCGCTGGACCGGCTGCCGCTTGATCTGGGCAACGGCCGGCTGCTGGACAGTGAAGGGCGGAGCATTTCCTGCCGGGCGGAAGATCTGGGCACCCAGTTCGGCTATGAGCTGCCGGACGACCAATTCCGCAAGCCTTATATGGCCCGCAAACTCCGTCTGACCTTCGAGGCCGCACAGGTACCACCGCTCGGCTACAAAACATATGCCTGGATACAGTCACCGGATGTCCGTACCGAAGCTGCTGCCAGTCCACTAAGACTCATGGAACAGGGAATGGCCAACGACTTCCTCGCTATTGGGATCCGGGAGGACGGCTCCTATGATGTAACGGACAAGCATACCGGTAAAGTCTTTAAGGGACTCGGCGTCTATGAGAACTGCGGCGATGTGGGGAATGAGTATGTGTTCCGTCAGCCGGAGGGCGATGTACCGCTGACTACCCGTGGCCTCACGGCCCGGATCTCTCTTGCCGAGCATGAACCCTACCGCATTACCTACGAAATCGTCCATGAATGGGAAATCCCGGCTTCCGCCGATGCTGCGTTCGCGGAAGAGAAACGCAAAATGGTTCCGTTCCGGCAGCGCAAGGCAGGCCGTTCCTCGGAGAAAGTGCCGCTGCGGATCGTGACCCGGATCAGCCTTGAGGCTGCAGGGACCGGCATTCAGGTCTCTGCCAAGTTTAATAATCAGGCCATGGACCACCGGCTGCGCGTCCTCTTCCCTACTAGACTTGCCGCCTCCACCCTTCTGGCCGATTCCATATTTGAAGCGGCGAAGCGCGATATTGCTCCGGCTTCCGATTGGATTAATCCAAGCAACGCCCAGCATCAGCAGGCTTTTGTCAGTGTGTCGGATGGCAGCGCCGGACTTATGATCGTCAACAAAGGACTGAATGAATACGAGGTCCTGCGCGACAGGAGGAATACCATTGCTGTGACCCTGCTGCGCAGTGTGTCGGAGCTGGGGGACTGGGGTGTGTTCCCTACACCGGAAGCCCAGTGCCTGGGTGAGCATACCGTAGAATTTGCGGTTCGTCCTTATGCCGGAGATGCTGCCGAGCCGGAGGCTTTTGCCTGGGCCTATCAATATCAGGCCCCATGGTTCACTGCCCAGACCGGCTGGCAGCAGGGCTCCTTGCCTGCCGAGTATCAGCCGCTGGAGTGGCAAGGCCGCACACTGGCCCTCTCCGCATTCAAAATGTCCGAAGCAAATGAGGACGTTGTCCTGCGGTGGTATAATCTGGCGCACAGGGAGCAGGATTTTACGTTTAAGGCTCATTTTCCCGTACAGGCTGCATACGCCAGTGATATTCTGGAGCGGCGGAAACACAGGGAAGCATCCGACGAAGGAATCCTTCGCAGTTCCGTCAGCAAAGCCCAAATTGTCACCTATGCGCTGCAACCGTTACAACCCTAATATCAACCATACCAGGAGGAGTTAGACTATGAACCTGCCAGCTTCCATTACCCAGTATCTGAATGAAGCCGACGAACGGCTCGCTCACCATCCGAAATTGCAAAAACTGTTCCGTAACTGTTTTCCGAATACGCTCGAGACTACAACCAGACTGCTTGATGACGGCACTACCTTCGTATTCACGGGGGATATTCCGGCCATGTGGCTGCGTGATTCCACTGAACAGGTGCGCCATTATATTCCTTTTGCCAAAAATGATCCTGAGCTTCAGCGGACTCTCCGCGGCCTGATTGCCCGGCAGATGTTCTATGTCAATATCGATCCGTATACCAATGCCTTCAACGAAACAGCAAGCGACAAGCATTACCGGGACACCGACGACTGCAATCTGAATCCGTGGATGTGGGAGCGTAAATACGAGCTGGACTCCCTCTGCTTCGTCGTACAACTGGCTTACATGTACTGGAAGGAAGCGGAGCAGACCGACATCTTCGATACCGCCTGCTACCAGGCGCTGACCTCCATCGTGAACGTTATAGAAACGGAGCAGTATCACGGGGAAAAATCGCCGTACCATTTCATCCGGCAGACGCTTCAGGATACGGAGACTTTGTACAACAACGGACGCGGCATGCCCGTCAATTACACCGGCATGAGCTGGTCCGGCTTCCGTCCAAGCGATGACAGCTGCGAATTCGGCTACAATATTCCCTCAAATATGTTCGCCGTGGTGATTCTGGGGTATATCCGCGAGATCGCAAGCGAGGTGTACAAGGACGAAAGACTGGCGGCCCGGGCTGCAAAGCTGCGCAAGGAAATTGACTTCGGCATCCGTACCTACGGAATTGTAAACCACCCGAAATACGGCAGAATCTACGCCTATGAAACAGACGGCTACGGCAATTATTCCCTGATGGATGATGCCGGCACGCCGGGACTGATGTCCATTCCTTATATTGGTTATGTGGGTGTGGAGGATGAAATTTATCAGAACACCCGCCGGTTTGCGCTCAGCTTCGACAACCCTTTCTATTTCGAAGGTAAACATGCCAAAGGGATCGGCAGTCCGCATACGCCGGGAGGTTATGTTTGGCATATGGCGCTGTCCATGCAGGCGCTGACGGCAGACAATGATAAGGAGATCAAAGAACTGATTGATATGCTTATACGGACCGATGCGGATACCGGATATATGCACGAAGGCTTCCACCCTGACGATCCCGCCGATTTCTCGCGCGAGTGGTTCGCCTGGTCCAACAGCCTGTTCGCCACCCTGATCAGCAAAGCGATGGACAAAGGACTGGTCTAGTCTGAGCTGCACCAGTCGTACCTTCCTTCAATGGATATTGCAGCGGAAAACACAACCCTAGTTAATGATGTGAATTATAGAATCGAGTCCTGCCTTTAGAAAAAAACCGGCTGCGCCGTCCTTTATACAAGGGTGGCGCAGCCGGTTTTTTGTAGCTGGAGTAGCTGGACTGCATGAACTTTAATAGCTGCTTTGGCTCTGTTCGCCTTTGGCAATAGCCACGCCGCCACTGGTACCGATTCTTGTCGCTCCGGCTCCAACCATAACAAGGGCATCCTCTGCGCTGCGCACACCGCCGGATGCTTTGACGCCGATGTCCGGACCGACTGCCGCACGCATCAGTGCGATATCTTCCTTGGTGGCTCCTCCGGTGGAAAATCCGGTCGAAGTCTTCACATAATCTGCTCCCGCTTCAACAGCAAGCTTGCAGGCACGGACCTTCTCCTCATCGCTCAGCAGGCAAGCCTCGATAATGACTTTGGTTAATGCTTTGCCGCGGGCTGCATCAACAACAGCAGAGATATCACGCTTCATCAATTCATCATTGCCATCCTTCAAAGCGCCGATGTTGATCACCATATCGACTTCACCTGCGCCTTTTGCTATTGCATCGGTTGTTTCAAAGGCCTTTGTTTCCGGCGTTGAAGAGCCTAACGGGAAGCCGATAACCGTGCATACTTTTACCTCAGGTGTATCTTTCAAGACTTCATGGGCAACAGATACCCATGCTGGATTTACGCAGACTGAGGCGAACTTATAGGCTTTGGCCTCTTCCGCCAACTTGATGATATCTTCTTTCCGTGCATCCGCCTTCAGCAGCGTATGATCAATGATCCCGGATAGTGTAATTTCACTCATTATTAATTCCTCCATAGCAGTAGATATTCTCATACCCTGTAATCATACCAATAGAAGAACGCTTTGGAAAGGCGAGGGAGAACGATCTGCACCTTTCAATATGCTTCTATGTACCTCTCCGCGGAATGGATTAACCTCTATTTTATAAATATAAAAAAATAAAAAGTTTAATTATGCTAAATAAACCTTTTCAAAACAACGATAATAATTATATGGAATTATTGGTTTCCATATTTTTCTGGATTGATTTCACAACTATTTTGTAGAAGGAGATGTTTGGACAGATGGGTAGTTTTAAATTCGCAACGAACACCAAAGAGCACAAACTAGATGTACAAGTCGAAGGAACCATGTCAGAGGAGGACGCAGGACGGTTTATTCAGGAATATAATCAAACCGTAAGCAAGTTTGACCCTACTGAATATGAGATTGTCCTGGACTGCACTACGCTGAATGTTTCTTCTCCGGATGTGCTGCCTATGCTGGAGCAATGCTATATTCTGTACCAACAATCCGGGTTCAAAAAAGTAGTCTTCACGATCGCCAAAAGTCCGGTGCTGAAAATGCAGCTTAGCCGGGTGGCTCGCTCCACAAAACTGGCAAACTATGAAATTATCGAAGTGTAGGTGAACCTGATGAAACATACCGGAGAAAACATTAGAATCCGCAATGCCGCGTACTACCATCCACAGCACATTGTTGGCAATGATTATTACCTTGATCATTTCGCGCAAATGGGGAAGGACATCAAGCGGTTCCTCGAAGTGATGGGCCGCAAGAATAGATACATTATCAAGGACGAAAATGAAAATTCGCTGACGATGGGATTAAAGGCGGCACAGAAGGTGCTTGAGGATGCCGGTCTGCAAAGTGAAGATCTCGATATGATTGTGTTCGCTTCACAGACACCGGAGTATACTTATCCTACCAATGCCCTGCTGCTGCACAACAAACTGCAATGCAAGCATCGCACCATTACTCTGGATTCCAATGCTAATTGCGCCGGTATGGTAGCGGCTGTTGAACAGGCGAGCCGTTACATGCAGTCGAACCCAAGCATCCGTTATGCGCTGATCACAGGGAGCGACTACAGCTCGGTCAACTGCAATACGGACGATGAAATCACCTATCCTAACTTTGGAGATGCGGCAGCCGCCGTTATTCTGGAGCGGAGCAGTGAAGCTGGGGGATTTACAGATTCCTTGTACTATACAGATTCCGAAGGCTGCGAGAACATTATGTTTCCAGCATGCGGATTGTCTAACATCTATCGCGAAGATATAACAGCAGAGCAGATTCGAATCCGCTGGACGCCGTTTGACGGTACCGTGTGCGTGGATGCGGCCATAGCCGATATTAAAGAGCTGCTGAGCCGCAACGGCCTGACTACCGATGATATCTCCGCCTTCTGCCTGTCCCAATTCTCACTCAAAAACATTGAGCTGATTCAAGAGGGGCTCGGCCTTAGTGAAGAGAAATTCATCTATGTTGGCGACGAATTCGGCTATACCGCCACAAGCAGTCCATTTATCGCCTTTCAGCGTGGAGTCGAGGATGGACGGATCAAACGCGGGGACTATGTCTTCTTCTGGTCCGTAGGCGCCGGCTGGCAAATTCCGACGATGCTCTTCCAATACTGATTAACGGGAAACCGGACAAGCTATCTTCTTAAAATCATGCAAAGAGCCTTGCTCTCATTCTGGAGCAAGGCTCTTCTTTATGCCGTAGCCAATGGTTACTTTTGCGTCAGCGAATCAATGTCCACAAATGGCGTGGCCCCGCCAGTTACCGACGGCAGTACGCCGTTCCATTTCTCCAGCGCTTTCTCCTGGACTTCAATTTGCTTCAGCTGCACCAGCTCAGGTGTAACCTCCTGCTTCTTCAGTCTTAAGGATTCGGCCTCCGCCTGTGCCTGGGCAATCTTCTGTTTGGCTTCTATCTCAATCCGCCGGAGATCATTCTCCGCCTTCAGCGCCTGCTGCTGGGCGACCTGCTTCGCTTCAATCGATTGGTTGAAGGCATCGGAGAATTTGAAATTGACAATGTTGATGTCATTAACGACTAGATCATATTTGGCCAGCCGTGCAGTGAGCAGACCACTGATTTCTCCCGCCACGGCATCACGCCGTGTAATCAGATCTTCTGCGGGGTATTTAGCCGTTACCTCCTTCACAATCTCCTGAATCGCCGGGTTGATGATCACGGCATCAAAATTGCCTCCAATATTATTCATCAGATTGTAGGCAGAGTCTTTACTGACGGAATAGTTAACGGCTACATGGGTAGATACGGGCTGAAGGTCCTTGGACGATGCCGTAGTGTCCGTCTCCGCTTTGGTTACCTGCGTGTTGACCTGAATCACACTCTGGAAGAAGGGAATTTTCAAATGAATGCCCGGTGTCAGCATATTGTTGTTCAGTTTACCGAAGGTTTTGTACAAACCTACATGCCCGTATTCTACGGTGGCAAATGAGTTGGCGGCGATTAGCCCCAGAACCAACACCGCCGCCGCGATGCCTATGAGTTTGCCTGGCCTAGCCTGCTTCAATTTCGGATTAATCTCCATGATTGTTGAAACCTCCCTAATTATGCTCTGCTTGGTATTGTTAACCTTTTATACGGTGGTGCAGCACCAGCGGTCGCAAGGAATTTTTTGCAGGGAAGTATTCTATATTGTATTAGGGAGAAGTGGCTACCGGAATCATTCCTTCCAGAGTAATGCGGTATTCTCTCGTTCTCTCCCCGCCGATGTCGGAGGCTTCGTAGACCAAATCGTCTCTAAGCACAACGGAATTGGCCTGCAAGGCGTCATTAAGGTATATAAATTCAGCGTACCCGCTGTGATAGCGGTATACATATGCGGTCATCGGTGTTCCATGTGCTGCCACTGCTTCCCGGTATCCATCGCCGTCAACATCCAGCTCCCGGGTATGGCCTGTGTCTATTCGCAGCATTTCCGCCGGTGTCCCCTTATTATCTATATTGTAGTAATTGCTAAGCGAGTTGTTCGCTCCCAGGCCGCCGGTGATTTTGAGTACCCGGTCCTTAAAAAGATTAGTCACCTCTACCTGTATATCCTCTACCTTACGGTAATTGTATGTTCCAACGGAGCCAAGGCTGAAATGCCCCTTACTTGTGTCTAAATCTGCATATACATAGTCATCATCTTCTGCCTGCGTATAGACAGTTATCTGAATCCCGCCAAAATCGTCCAGCCTTGTCTGTGAAATCACTTTGCTGCCCGCAGGGAGCCCTTTGGAGGTCTCAAGCACGGGTGCCTCTTCCACCCGCTGCCAATCCAGTGGAATCAGCCCCGCTCCGTTCTCCGGATCGGAGCTTACCTCCGGCGGCGGAGAGGATATGCCATCCCCACCGCCGGGTACGGCTGCAGCCGTTGCCGTTGACTGGGGAGCGGCTGTAGCGCGGAGTTCCGCAGTTTCTTTGCCGGACGGCAAGCAGCCGGATGCCAATGTCAGCAGCGGCACAAGCAGCACTGCGGTTATTCTTTTCAGGATGAGATTCATTTCTCCACTCCTCTTCTGCCGTGAATATCACCGTTCTTCTATAATATATAAATAGCAGCCTTCTCCATAGAGAAAGCTGCTAAAAAGATGAATTATGAATCATATGATTTACGAATGTCCGCCGGATAAGGACAAGCCAACCCGCTTTACCAGCTGTGTGCTTTCCTCGTTTAATCCGGTAATCGTAACCGTTTTGCCATACGCCGCATACTTGCTGATCGTCTTGGCAATGGCGCCAGCCGCTGACTGGTCCCATACATGGGAATGTGTGAAGTCGATCCTGATGTTCTCCGGATCGCCCTCATAATTAAACTCATGAATAAAGTGGCTTGTTGTACCGAAAAACAGCTGGCCGGAAACGACATATGTGGCCATATCGGCGGATGTCTGGACGCTCAGGGAAATCGAGGCTATTTTCCAGGCAAACGTCAGGGCACTGAGCAGAACACCAAACAACACCCCGATGGACAGATTATCCGTTAGCACGACCGTAACAACCGTTACAATCATTACCAGCGCATCGCTTAGCGGTACGCGGGCCAGCGTCTTCAGCGAGCCCCATTCAAAGGTGCTGATACACACCATGATCATGACGCCTACCAGCGCTCCCATTGGAATTTGCTTAACGATATCACCGAGAACGAGGATGAGGAACAAGAGGAATATCCCCGACACAAAGGTGGATAGCCGGGTGCGTCCACCCGATTTCATGTTGACCATCGATTGGCCGATCATCGCACAGCCTGCCATGCCTCCGAAAAAGCCCGTGACGATGTTCGCCAATCCTTGCCCCTTCGCTTCACGGTTCTTGTCGCTTCCGGTGCCGGTTATATCGTCAATTAAAGTTGCCGTCATCAGCGATTCCAGCAGCCCGACCACAGCGAGTGACAGTGAATATGGCAATATAATGAGCAGCGTATCCAGTGTAAATGGCAGCTGAGGCAGATGGAACAGCGGCAATGCCGATGTTATCTCTCCCATATCCCCCACGGTCCTCACATCCAGATCAAGCACAATACTGAGCACTGAAACGATAATAATTGCCACAAGCGCCGAAGGCACCGCCTTGGTGAAACGCGGAACCGTATAGATGATGAGCAGAGTCAAGGCTACAAGGGCATACATCACCCAGCCTTGGCCCTTGAAATGCGTAAGCTGTGCCATAAAGATCAGAATAGCCAGCGCATTGACAAAGCCGGTCATGACCGGCTGCGGAAGAAAGGTAATAAATCTCCCCAGCTTGAGCATCCCCATCACGATTTGGAAAACTCCGGCTAATACGGTAGCTGCGAACAGATACTCAATTCCGTGCTGGATTACCAGACTGCCGACCAGCAGCGCCATTGCGCCGGTGGCTGCCGAGATCATGCCCGGTCTGCCTCCGGCAAACGATGTTACAATTGCGATGCAGAAGGAGGCATACAAACCGACCATCGGGCTTACTCCGGCAAGGATCGAGAACGCAATCGCTTCGGGAATGAGTGCAATCGCCACCGTCATTCCGGAAAGAACATCGCTCCGTGTATTGGAAAACCACCCGTTATTTAATTTTAGCTGCTTCAAGCTTCTGTTTCCTCCTGTTTCTGTTATGGTTGATTGGACTGTTCCGAACAGCCCGGGCCGGTGCAACGCCAATGTTTCTTATTGTACCTGACCCGCCATAACCTCCACAAAAGTGCAGCCTGTACTTGTAAGCGTTTATTTCTGTCTTTTTCTCGCATATGCTGCGAAAATCAAGTCCATTCAATAGATTAAAATTACCGGTATAGTCCTGAAGCCTTAACCTCATTGAAGAAGGTATTGAATTCCTCGATATTAAGCTGCTGCGCAGCATCCGACAATGCAGTCGCCGGGTCGGGATGAACCTCGACCATGATGCCGTCGGCTCCGGCGGCGAGTGCCGCTTTGGCGCAAGGGATCAGGATATCCTTGCGTCCAGTGGAGTGGGTCACATCGACCAGCACCGGCAAATGGCTCTCCTGCTTCAGGATCGGCACGGCCGAGATGTCCAGTGTATTACGCGTCCATTTCTCGTAAGTGCGGATACCGCGTTCGATCAGCATGACCTGGGTATTTCCGCGTGACATGATGTACTCAGCTGCATGGAGGAATTCTTCCATCGTTGCAGCAAGCCCGCGTTTCAGCAGAACCGGTTTATTCAGTTCTCCAGCCGCCTTGAGAAGCTCAAAGTTCTGCATATTGCGTGCGCCGATCTGGATAATATCCACATAGTCCAGCGCCGGCTCCAGATGTGCCGGATCGACGATTTCACTGATCGTCAGCAGGCCGTATTCATCAGCCGCCTCACGGAGAATCCGCAGCCCATCCATGCCAAGGCCCTGGAAATCATACGGCGAAGTCCGGGGCTTGAACGCTCCACCGCGCATTACGCGGATACCGGCCTTTTTCAGCGCCGCGGCCACCGTACGGGTCTGCAGCTCGCTTTCTACGGAGCAAGGGCCTGCTACCATCAGCGATGACAAGCCGCCGACGGTCACATCGCCCGGCAGGACAATAACGGTGTCCTCTTTGTGGCTCTTGCGGCTGACAAGCATGCTTTTCTTGTGCTCGGCAGACTGCAAATCCAGAGAAGCGGAGAAGATTTGCTTGAAGAGGCTGCGGATCGTTCCGCTTGTGAAAGGTCCTTTGTTGCCCGCTACCAGCTTCTCCAGCATCTGTTTTTCCCGTTCCGGATCGAACTTCGGCACGCCTTGCTTTTCTTTAACTACACCAATTTCCTGAACTACCTGGGCACGCTCGGAGATCAGCTCCAGCAGCTGCTCATTAATTTCATCCAGGCGGGCTCTCAGCCCATCCAATTCCACGTTGCTCATTACCTTCCACTCCCTCTTCTCGATTAATTCAACCTATGAACACAAAAAGGCCCCCCGTCGCAAGGGACGAGGAGCCGTGGTACCACCCTTATTTAGGATTAATCAAAAACAACCGCCGGCACAAAAAATGAAAGCTCATTTCCTGCCCGGGATTAACCCTATCTTACACCCGATAACGCGGGGCGCGGGCCTCCCTACCCATAGTTGCTGCAGCAAATACTTCAGGGGCCGACTCGGAAGTGAACTTCGGCGCTAATCGTCTCATGAGGGTGCTCTCAGTCTCCGGCACACCTTCCCTGTTAAGATCCGCTTCTAGCGCTTACTCTCTTCGTCATTGTCATTTGTGTTATATGCCGGCGCTTCTTCTGCGCCGGTTGATGCTATCTTAATCAATAAGATCCTCTGATGCAAGACATCAATGTACCGCTTCGCAGCTTTAAGCAACTAAAATAACCTTTAATAAGATTAAGCGCCCAAGCCTGTTTTTTCGCCTCAAAAAAATTTCCCGATGATATTCGAAATAGCTTCGCTTCTGAGCGGCTTGCTGATATATTCATCCATCCCGGCCTCGAGACAAAGCTCACGGTCACCCTTCAGCGCATTTGCCGTAACCGCAATAATTACCGGAAGCTTCTCCTGCGGAAACGTCTGTTTAATAACCCTGGTAGCTTCCAGCCCATTCATCCCCGGCATCTGCACATCCATGAAAATAATGTCATAGTCCTTGCTGCCGGCCATCTCCACTACCTGCAGTCCATCTACCGCAACATCAACAGCGTAGCCCCGCTTCTCCAATATTTTGCGCAGCACGATTCGGTTAATTTCATTGTCTTCGGCCACTAAAATACGCAGCTCCCGGCCAACCGTACCCAGGCTTGGCAACTCGGTACCCGGTTCTCCGTCTGAACCTTTGTCCTCCTCGCGAAGCACCACAGTGAATACAAAGGCCGCACCGTTCTCTGTGCCGGTATCCAGTGCGATGCTGCCGCCCATCAGTTCAACAAGCTGTTTGGTAATGGCGAGGCCCAGGCCTGTTCCTTCATGACGCCGGCACATAAATTGCTCAAGCTGATAAAACGGCTCAAACAGCCGGCTCCGGGAGTCTTCCGGGATACCAATCCCGGTATCAGCAACAGTGAATTGCAGCGTAACGCCATCCGCGGCCTTTGCCGCAGTCCGGACCTCTATTGTGACACCTCCGGTATAGGTGAACTTCACTGCATTGCCGACTAAATTGAGCAGAATCTGCTTCAGCCGCTCTGCGTCGCCTATCAAATGCTCCGGCACTTCTGCACCCATCGTAACCTCAATGTACAACCCCTTCGCCTCCGCCTTAAGGAGCAGCAGTTCGAGCGCGGAGTCCATGCAGTTCCTCAGCAGAAACGGCTCTTCGTGCAGGGCTGTTTTGCCCGCTTCATTCTTGGAGAAATCCAGAATATCGTTGATGATATTCAGCAGCGTATCACCGCTCTGCCGGATAATATCGAGATATTCGCGCTGCACGGAGCCCGGTTCACTCATGTCCAACAGCAGATCAGTCATCCCCAGAACCCCATTCATCGGTGTGCGGATCTCATGGCTCATCATCGCCAGAAACTCGCTTTTGGCCTTGTTCGTATTCTCAGCAATCTCCTTGGCAATGAGCAGCTTCTTCTGCTCGGTAATATCCTTCACGATAATATAGAATCCGACCCGCTCCTCGTTGATGATGATAGGGGCGATCGTTGTCAGCACTTCGACGGTATGGCCGTCTTTATGCCAGATCAGATTGATATTCCGCTCCTTGCTGTTGTTCTCATTGCAATAACCGATTACATCATGCAGATGATGGGCGCCGATAATCAGACTCACACTCATTCCGACCATTTCAGGGATGGTGTAGCCTGTCAACTGGCAGGCTTGTTCATTTCCGTTTATGATATTGCCCTGCAGATCCAGGGAAATAATCGCATCATGATTATATTTTTTCAGGGAGGTATACCGCTCGATGGATTCCTGCAGCATCGTCTCTACAGCTTTGCGCTCCGTTACGTCACGGCCTACCGCAAGCACGCTCATGCTATTCCCATCCTCAATTAAACGCAGGGTGAATTCAATCCAGAGGTATCGTCCGTCGGCATGGCGGATTCGCAGCTGGATGCTCTGAGCATCCATGGGCTCAGAGAGCTCCAAAACGGTAAGATCCTCATGGTGAATCAGCCCGCGGATATCGCGTCCAATCAGCTTCTCCGGCTCATACCCCAGCACCTCCTGAATCGAAGGTGAACAATACAGGCAAATGTTGTCCAAAGTGGAATAATACACAATATCCCTTATGTTCGCGGCGATCAGCCGGTAGAGTTCATCACTCGGAGGAGGGGTGATTCCGGAGGTATTCCCCTCTGGAATCTCAGCCAAATGGATTAAATAATGCAGCTTCTCCCCCGTACAAGGATCGCTGATAAGCACAGCATGCAGAAGCAGCTGGACCGGTGTGCCGGCGGCACGGATCAGCTTAATTTCACATTCAAAAAAGGGGGCCTCTCCTGCTTGCAGAGCCCCCATCATCTTTTTATACACCGCCAAAGAATCATTATGCAGAAACTCACCGAATTCATGCTCCAGGAGCTGTTCCTCCGAATACCCCAGCATCAAAACTACCGCGGGATTTATACGGGTCCATTTTTCATCCATAGAAAGAAAAGCTACTCCAACCTTTCCCGTTTTGTACGCCTGTCCAAAGCGGGAATATACCTCCGCATGCTGTCTTAACATCTGATCCACCGCCCGTTTGTGGAGTATTGAGTGAAATTCACTTATTTTAAAACTTCAATATAAATATCTTGTATAATCGGGCGAAAGTCAAATGTTATTCCCGCTTTTTCAGCTATAAAATTCAAGGCATTAGATATTCACTTTCCGCAGGTCTTAGAATGAATAGTAAACTTCTTTTCCGGCAAGAAAATCCCTGCACAGGGTATCGCATACTTTTGCTGCGTCCTCTTTAATCCAGCCATTCCGGTCAGGGTCATGAATAAAAAACAGATAGCTGATAAATATATCCATAAAAATCAATCCTTCAATATACCGTACCTGATCAAAAGTGAAAGTGGACCTTGAAGCATAACCCAGCAATAGGGTTTGCCTTAATTCGCTTGGAAGGATGGAAGATGCGCTGCCCAGGTCAAATAGGTAATAGCCATAACCGAACAATCCAAAGTCTATATAACAGGGACCCTCATTCGTAATAATGACATTCCCAAGTTGAACATCGGCATGTATGAGCCCCCACTCTTGTTGAGCATCCAAATCCCTCAGTTGTCCCTTTACATATTCCAGAACCTCCCTAATGATCTCATAGTGCTCTTGACTGTACAGGCTGGCTTCAATTCCATATTTAAGTTCCTCAATCGCACTATCTATTCTCGCTGCATCATATACAGGTCTGGTTAGCGCCGGCAGTGCGGATTCCCGTGAAAAATGATGCAGATCCGCCAGCTTCTCCCCTAATGCAAAAGCAATCTGCCCTATGTTGTCTTCCTGCAAAGTAAGCGTTGAACCCTCTATCCACTCCAGTAAGGTTGCGTAACAGGGGCCAAATTCATTGGCTGTATATTCTGAAACAAACTGGCCCGCACGGTTAACAGAGGGTTTCTGCACCCGCAGGCTGTTCTTTTGGGATAATCCCTGAAGTAAGTACATTTCTGACTTTAAGCCTTCAAGCGTATGTTGTATACCAAACAGACCTGCTGTTGCAGGTTTATGTATGCGCAGCAAATACTGTTTGTCGTCGCTTGTATCTGTTACCTTAAACGTCATATTTTCATTATGTCTAATAAATTCAATTGCTGGTTCTGAGATAGAATAAAGCGCAAGCACTTCTTCTGCATGATGCATCAAATCGTCCACAAATTCAGATTCCATAATATAATCACCGTTCCTGCATTTTCCTTTTAGTTTATCATAGGTTTAATCCCGGATACGCGGGCAAGAACAGTTAAATACAAAGAAGCCCTTAACAAAGCGGCTTCGTAATAATCCTTATAGAACGGCTTTTCGCCGGCAAACCGGCCTTCCGGCGGAGTTCTCCCCAGTGCCCCACCTTTGACTGTACACCCTTGCTCTAATCCCGGTCCGGTGTCAGGAACCCCCTGTTAACAAAGCTTCAACAGTTTCCGTAACGGCTTTGACCTGAAAGGGCTTCGTAATATACCCGGCAAAACCTGCACCTTTGGCCCGCTCAATATCCAATCTCTGGGCAAAGGCGCTAATCGCCAAAACCGGGATATGCCGGGTCTCCTCTTTCGACTTCAAAGATTCCAATGCCTCATAACCACTCAGGTCGGGCAAGCCGATATCCAAAATAATCAGATCCGGCAGCTTCTGTCTGGCAATCTGCAGACCAAGCTCCGCCGTATCAGCTTTCAGCAGTAATACGGAGGGCAGATTTCTTTTGAAAATATGATGCATTAAATCCATGTTGAGCTCATTATCTTCTACATAGAGCACCGTCTGCTTGTATGCCCCCATTCATCAAGTCCCCCTAAATGTTTAATGCGCAATATACCTAGTCAGAGAAAATAAAAAAGCCGAAGAAAGGGTCATCTCCCCCTTCTCCGGCTCATGTTCGGCTCATTTGCATGTCCGACCCATTTCCACCTCATCTATGATGTTTATTGAAAAGTATATGCTATCACACTGGTATCCTTGTCGAAATCCCAATCCACATAAATGTCAGACAGCTCCTTGCCAAGCATCGGCGCAATTGTGGTGGTATCCTCCAAATAACGTTTTTCCATTTTGCGTTTCGTTGTTTTGAGTGTATTCTCATAGCCGAGGCCAATCAGTTCCTTCTCCAGAGGAATCAGAATTCCCTCACGCTTGATGATCAGAGTGCGCGGGCCAAGCCACCAGGAGTCGGTAAATTCCGGTTCCTTCTGCACTTTCCTGCTCACTTCATTGATCTGGGCATGGACTTCTTCACGCCCGGCATAATCGTCGACAGCCACTCCGCTGTGCTTGATGAGTGCAACGATCATTCCTGACGCGTTATGTATGCCCCAATCATAAAAAATCTCGCTGACCTCAATAGCCATCTTGTCCTTCAGGTAAGCCGAAAGCTCGGGAAGCAGTGATTTCATCAGGAGCTCCCGCGTGTAGCGGAACGCCTGCTCCTCTTCCTTGTTTAACAAAAATCTCTCCACAGGCCCGATAAAATTGCGGATATGCATGGCGATGCATTGCTCTCCGATAGAAGCATGAATGGATTCGGGCCCTTTCCCGAAGCGCTCTCTCAGCAGTCTTCCTGTGTAACTGGAAAGTTGGCTAGTAAGTTCTGTAGTACTCATCAAATTTCCTCCAGCATTATATTCTTTTGTCTGTGTCTAACTGTATGGGGAGACTCTCCGCCTGCTGAAGAACGGTTCGTACACCTTAGTATAATCTCAACAGCCAGCTTCGTACACACAAAAAAATCACTGCAGAATTTGACACACAAAATTATATTGTGTACAATTTAATTAATAAAAATATTTCATTACATATTGCGGAAGGATGATTCAGCAATGAGCATATATCAATATACCGCACGCAACATTCGGGGCAGGGAAACCAGCCTTGAACAATACAAGGATAAAGTCCTGCTGATTGTGAATACCGCCAGCAAATGCGGGTTCACTCCCCAATATTCCGACCTTCAGAAGCTCTATGAGAAATATCAGGATGACGGATTTCAAATTCTGGGATTTCCCAGCAACCAATTCGGGGAGGAACCCGGAACCAACGAAGAAGTAGACGTCTTCTGTCAAATTAACTACGGAGTTAGCTTCCCCCTATTTGAGAAGGTTGATGTGAAAGGCGAAAATAAACATCCCCTGTTTCACTATCTGACCGGTCAGGCGGGCTTTGAAGGCTTTGATGAAAGCAATGCCAGCGGGAAGCTGCTGCATGCCATGCTTCAGGAGCGTGAGCCTGCAACTCTGGCTGATGACGAAGTGAAATGGAATTTCACCAAGTTCCTTATTGACCGTAAAGGCCAAGTTGTGAAGCGTTTTGAATCCTACAGCGATCCGCTGGACATTGAGCCGGCCATTCAGGAACTGCTGTAAAATAGTTCAGCTGCATAGTGCCTGCTAATATATGGATACGACAGGAGGGCGTCCCGGAAGCCTTGTTCATTCACGGCTTCTGGAACACCCTCTTTATGCTTACAAAAGAACCAAATGGCTTGTTTCACTTGCCACGGTACGTTTCAGTGAACACTTCAAAGAACGGCGTAGTGTCCCTTTCTGCCATTGTATCCTGTACCCCGGGACTCCAGCCAATCTCCGCCCGCCAGCTTCCGAGCAGCCCGGAAGCAATCAGCTCCTGCTCATCCACCGCAATCTGCTCATCTCCTTGGGGCGCTACATAGAGCGCATCCGCCGGACAATAAGCCTCGCACATGAAGCAGGTCTGGCAGTCCTCCTGCCTGGCGATGACCGCAAGCTTGCCCTGCATCTCGAATACATTCGTCGGGCATACCTTGACGCATAACCTGCAGCCGATGCAGCGGTCCTTGCTGACCAGTTCGATCATATCGCCTGCCCCTCTCTGCGCACATTCAGCTCATGGGCATGCGGCACTCTTTCCGTACTGATGCCGATTCGGTCTATGCCGGACAGAATCAGCCGGTGGGTCTGGCGGATATCCAGCTCCGGATATTCAGCCAGCCGCTGGAGGCCCCGGCTTTCCTTGCGGGCCAGCGCAGCGGTGTATATCCAGCGGCCGACATTCAGCATGGCGGCTGCTTCCCGCGACTGCACTATGCCCTGCACCGTGGCGGGAGGCCGCCCGGCCAAATAGGGCATCAGGCTGTCCAGCCGCTTCAAGGCTGCGGCAACGACAGGTTCGCTGCGGAAATAGTTAATCTGCAGCGGCAGAATTTCACGCTGGACGGCTGCGATCAGCGGCCTTGCCTCCAGCGTTTCCGGCGCATCGGCGCCGGCCGGCAGACCATAGCGGCCTGCCGCGGTAAGCTGCCGGGTGTCCGCCTGCCGCGGCTGGGACAGCGCATGCCGCGCGGCTCCCTGGCCGGCCCAGCTTCCGCTGCATATGGCCCAGGAAGCGTTGTAGGCCCCGCCGCCGGAAATGGCGCCGGTTACCTTCTCGCGGGATGCGGCATCCCCGGCCGCATACAGGCCGGGTACCGTAGTCGCACAGTCGGTCCCCGTCAGGCGCAGGCCGCCCGTACCGCGCATCGTGCCTTCATAACGGAGCGTGAGCGGGAATTTATCCTTGAACGGATCAATCCCCGCCCGCTCCAGCGGCATGAAGAAGATCGGGTGGGCACGGCGCAGAAATTCGCGTTTCTCCGCTGTGTCGGCCAAATCCAGCGAAGCATAGACCGGACCTTTCTGCATCAGTTCCGGGATGCTGCCAAAATTGCGGTCGCCCTGGTGCAGCGGCTTGCCCGCCGCATCATAGAACGTCGCCCAAGCCAGCATCCGCCCGCGCGTCACCGTTCCGCCTTCAAAGCTTGGCGCATACTGCCGGCTGAATTCCATGCCCGACAGATCGGCACCGGCTTCGGCCGACATCAGCAGCCCCTCGCCTGTGAGCACGTTGCAGCCCAGACCTTTGCTGAGAAAGGCGCAGCCGCCGGTAGCCATCACCACGGCGTTCGCCCGTACCTCCCAGGCTTCGCCGGTCAGGCGGTTGATCCCCCGCGCGCCGCCCACGCCATGTTCATCATGCAGCAGTTCCAAAGCGGGAGACTGATCCCAGATCTTCACTCCCGCCTTACGGACTACCCGCCGCATAATCTTCATATACTCCGGGCCGTGGAGATGGGTCCGCAGCGGATTTCCCGCTTCATCCTTGGGAAAGGGATACCCCCAAGCCTCAACCCGTTCCAGACTCTGCTCCACCTGATCCAGCACACGGTGTATCCAGGCATTCTCCGAGAGGTACCCTCCGGCTTTAAGCCTGGCCTGAACCGCCGCTTCACGCAGCTCGGCTACCGGCGGGATCACGAGCAGCGTAGTGCCGCCCGGAGCCGTGGCGCCGCTCGTTCCCAGATACCCTTTATCCGCCAGGATGACCTGCGCTCCCAGTGAGGCTGCGTTCCATGCCGCCCATGCCCCGGCTGGACCTCCGCCCAGCACAAGCACATCCGTTGTTATTTGCTGCTGCTGCGGCATTTCATTACCTCCCAAAAGTTTCACTTGATCATTTCCGGCCTGCTCTAGCCCAGTTGTTCATGCAAAAATCCCAGTGTCACCGCCACGGCCTCATTCAACTCCGGGGTCGGGCCTTCGTAAGGATCTACGGTGTTGAAGCTGTGGTCAGCACCTCTTACCGAATAATAACGGTGCTGCGGTGCCTGGTCCCGGAAACCTGCATTCTGCTGCAGCAGCGATTCCCTGTCCTGGTCGCCCTGGATGATCAGCACAGTAGCAGGTAGCAACCTTAGAGCCTCCTCCAAATTAAAACGTCCCTTATTCCGCTCCACATCTTCCTGAACGGCATAGTCCTGTGGAGTCAATGCCGGCCCCCCGTCAGCCTGAGAACGGGGTGGTGCAGAACCGCCGTTCCAGACCACCAGCGCCTGCACTTCCGGATGCTCGGCAGCGAACACAATATTTCCGCCGCCCGCACGGCTGTGCCCGAGAAGGGCCAGCCGCTTAAGGTTGGCCTGCTCCGCCAGCGGCAGTCTGCCGTCCTGCAGACTGCGCAGCACCTGCTCCAGGTCTTCCAGTTCCCGGCTCAGCGTAGCTGTTTCCGCGAGTTCTTGCGGTCCGAGCCCTGTTGCGCTGCGGGCAGCAATACGCGAGAAGTTGAAGCTGACGGTGTAGAAGCCGCTTTCCGCAAGCCTGCCGGAAATCTCCGGCCAGAATGCCCAGTCCTTATGACCCCGGAAGCCGTGACTGATCAGGACAACAGGCTTCAATAACTCGCCGGGAGGAACCCTTACTTCGCCCTCCAGATAAAGTCCGTTATCCAGCGGCAGCTTGAAACGTTCAATCGTCAAAGTTTCCTTTCCCATACGTTACCTCCTCCATATAAAAATTTATTGGAGCTGCCAATCGCTGATATTGAAATCCTTTTTGGCCAGCTTCTCCTCCACCAGGAAGTTCTTCGTACCCTGGAGCAGCTTTAAGCCATCTTCAGTGAAGGCGGTATCCTTGATATCGCTGATCGGATTCACCTGCTTCGCCAGCTCGGGTGTGGTATCGCCGATTTCGGCCAGGAATTCGTAATACTCCTCTTCATGCTGCTTCAGATCGGCCAATGCCTTCTCCCGCGCCGCATTCCAAACCTTCGGGAAATCCGGGAATTTCTCCAGATATTCCTCCGACACAACGGTAGCGCTGGAGCCGAGCAGATCAGGATGCTTCGAAGCATCATCCAGATGGGTGTAGCCTTCATCAATCAGCTTCAATGCCGGAACACCGAGATTGGTCGTAGCATCCACATCTCCCCGTGCAAGTGCCGCCGTAGCATCGGGAATCAGCATATGAACCAGCTTATAACCTGTGACGCCCTCCTGCTGGAGCAGGCCGACCACATAGCGGTGCATGAAGGAGCCTTTTTGAATAGCAATAGTTTTACCCTGAAGATCCTTTACGGTCTTCGGCCCGTCCTTCTTGCCGATCAGGTAGCCGACGGTATGGGCTGAGGATTGTGAGATCAGGCGTGTTTTTGCGCCGGAGGCATAAGCTATAATGGCCGGAGTGTCCCCTAGACTGCCGAAATCCAGTCTGCCGCTAATCAGCGATTCCGTCTGGTCCGGACCGTTCGGGAAGCCGGTCAGCTTCACTTCGGTAATACCGTATTTCTTCAATTCCTCCTGGATAATGCCTTTATGGAACCCCCAGCCTTCCGCGCCTCCCGGAACGTTCAGCTTATTCGAGCCGATAAAGCCGAAACTCAGTACAGCAGGAGCATTACCGGCTGTCTCACCACCCGCCGCCTCTGCAGTATTGGTGCCGCCTCCCGCTGCCGAAGAAGCCTCCTTGCCGGAGCCTGCATTATTTCCGCAAGCCTGAAGCACCAGCATGACCATAACCACACTTGCGATAAGTGTGAAGCGAATCCCTCTTCCCCATCCGCCTTGAATCTCTCTGTACGTTTTCATTGTCCTGATCTCCCCTCAGTCTTCTGCTGAATGATTTTATTCGTGCTGTTTCTTCCGCGGGATTCTCAGAACCCCGCTCTGGCCGCCAGTTTATACATAAAGTCGTGACTTGCCACCGGCTGTCTGCCCTTGCCCCAACCGACCTTCTCGCGGTAACCGCCAAGCAGTCCCTGCTGCTCCAGTTCCGCCTCCGTCACACCGGTAAGCTCTTCGGAATCCGGCGCTACGTATAAAGCATCTGTAGGGCAATACAGCTCACACATGAAGCAGGTCTGACAATCGCTTTGCCGGGCAATGACAGGAATTCCGTTCTCCACCCGGTCAAAGACGTTCGTCGGACAGACAGACACACATTGATTGCACTCTACACACCTGGCAGCGCTGATGACTTCAATCACAACAGTACACTCTCCTTCGCAACCTCTTCTGTTTTCACCCAGACCTGATCCAATCCCCCGCTGATCAGCCGGTGATGCTGACCGTTATCCGTTTCCTTGTAATCCTCCCGCTTATGCATCCCCCGGGTCTCTGTCCGGGCAAGTGCAGAGCTGTACATCCAGCGCGCCGTAGCCGTCATCGCTTCCGCCTCGCGCGCTTTAACCCCCTCCGGTGTACGCTGGATTTCCCGGCTCCGCTGCTCTTTCCACAGTCCGTCCAAGCGTTCCAGCGAAGAGGTCAGCCCCTGCTCGGTACGGAACAAATTGATGTCGTAGGGTTTGACCTCTGCCTGTACAGCGGCCACCGCCTCAGACGCTCTGGCTGCCGCTCCCGGCTTCACCTGCTGGTGAACCAGCGGCGAGGAGGACAGCCCTGCTGGTGTGCGGTGCGCCGCATGTTTCCCAAGCTCCAGCGCATAAGCCGCCGCACCTTCTCCGGCGAAGGAGCCGGAAGACATGGCCCAGGCGGCATTGTGACTGCCGCCTCCGGTGAAGCCGCCGCAGATCAGCTCGCGGGTAGCCGCATCCCCGGCGGCATATAATCCCGGAACGCCGGTGCTGCAGTTCTCATCCGTAATGCGAATGCCGCCTGTGCCGCGGACTGTACCTTCCAGCCGCAGCGTCACCGGAAAAGCGTCCTTGAAGGGATCGATTCCCCGGCGGTCAAAGGGCAGGAAGAAGTTCGTCTGCGCGACTCTCAGCAGCGGTCTCAGATCCTCTGGGGCACCGTCCAGCTTGGCGAATACCTGGCGGCCCGCCAGCAGATTCCGGGCAATAACCGAGCGGCCTTTCTTGGAGCCTGCCCCTTCCACTACGCTGCCGTCCTCATAATAGAAGCTCGCATAGCTGTAATAGGCCGTCTTCGTCACTGACGAGAAGGTCGGGCAGATGGCATAGGCATTGGAGAATTCCATGCCTGAGAGGCTCGCTCCGGCCTCGGCGGCGAACAAATAGCCGTCACCGGTGAGGACGTTGCAGCCCAGCGCTTTGCTCAGGAAGGCGCAGCCTCCGGTCGCGATCACCACTGCCCCCGCCTGAACGCTCCAGGTCTCCCCGCTCTGGGTCTGCACTCCGGCTGCTCCGGCTACACCGTGCCCGTCGGCCAACAGCTCCAGCACCGGGCTATGGTCCAGAATCTTCACACCCGCTCTCTTGACCAGCTTGCGCATTAGCCGCATATATTCCGGTCCCTGCAGGCTTCTGCGGTATGGGTTGCCCTGTTCATCCAGCGGGAAGGGATACCCCGAAATGCCCAGCCGGTTCATATTGTCGTAGGTGCGGTCCAGCACCCGGTCCATCCAGCGGTGCTCCGCCAGCTTTCCGCCCATGGAATAGCGGCTGGCCTTCGCCTCTTCACGCAGTACGGCGTCCGGCTGCACATACCAGACCCCTGTACCTGACGGGGCGGTTGCCCCGCTGGAGCCGCAATAGCCCTTATCGGCAAGAATGACCTTCGCCCCTTTAGCCGCAGCCGTTAGGGCCGCCCATGTTCCTGCGGGACCTCCGCCGATCACCAGTACATCCGCCGTCAGATTCAAAGAGTCCTTTATTGCCGAAATATGATTCATTGTCCTAGCCCCCTATGGATTCATTAGCCTTGATAGCTGTCACGCCAGTACAGGAATTTGCGCTCAATGGCGCGGAACAAAGAGTCAATCAGCTTGCCAACCACCGCAAAAATGATAATGCCTACAAAAATGACTTCCGTATTGGAGTTCTGCTTCGCCTCATTAATCAGAAATCCCACCCCCGACTGCGAGCCGATCAACTCGGCGACGACAAGGCCAATCCAGGCCACCGCCATCGAAAGACGCAGGCCGAGCAGAATGCCGGGCAGCGCCGCAGGCAGAATGAGCCGCCGCAGCCTCTGTATATGGCTGAAGCCCAATACCCGGGCGACCTCAAACAGCTTGTTGTCCACACCCCGGATGCCCATAAAAGTATTGATATAAAGCGGAAAAAACGAGCCGCTCATAATAATGACGGTCTTCGAGATTTCGCCAAAGCCGAACCAGAGAATAAACAGCGGCGCAATCGCCAGATGCGGAACCAGCCGCAGCACCTGGACACTCGGGTCCAGCAGGTACTCTGCACTGCGGAACAGCCCGGTCAACACCCCGAACAGCAGACCTAGAAGGCCGCCAATCAGAAAACCGAGACCCGCCCTCCCGATACTGACACCCAAATGTTGGGTAAGCTCCCCGGTACCCGCAAGGCCCGCAAAGGCCGAAAGAATCGACAGCGGCGCCGGCAGAAATTCCGATGAAACCAGTCCGGTGCTTCCGGCAATCTGCCAAACAGCTAAGACCGCAACCGGAATTGCGGCTCCGGTTCCCCAATCTGCAAGAAGGGATTTCAAGCGGAAGGAAGGGAGTCTTCCCGCATTATTACGCGCAGTAATAGGTGCCGTACCGCTATAATCACGCGCCTCCCTTGCCCCTTTGGCAGCCTTGACTACCGCCTCTATTCCATCGCTCATGATGTTGTTCTCCTCCTATCCTTGATAGCTGTCCCGCCATCTCAGCAGCCGCCGTTCGATCAGACGGACTATGGTATCACTCAGCAGGCCGGCAGCGGCAAATATAATAATTCCCACGAACACTACAGGCGTGTCTGCAAACTGGCGGGCGTCGGACATCATGTATCCGATTCCTGAAGTGGATGCAATCAGCTCAGCCACTACCAATCCCAGCCAGGACAAGCCCAGCGACAGGCGGACGCCAAGCATTATGTTCGGGACCGCCGCCGGCAGCACCAGCCGGAGAATCTGCTGCATCCGGCTGAAGCCAAGCACCCTGGATACTTCAAACAGCTTGTTGTCAGTCCCGCGGATGCCCATAAACGTATTGATGTATACCGGAAAAAAAGCTCCTTTGGCAATCAGCAGCACCTTGGATTCTTCCCCGATGCCAAACCACAGGATGAACAACGGCACTACGGCCAGACTCGGTATCATCCGGATCATTTGCAGGGAGGGATCCAGCAGCTTCTCCGATCTGCGGAACAGCCCGACCAGTACACCGAACAGCAGGCCAAGACCGCCGCCGAGCAGAAATCCTGACAATGCCCGGATCACGCTGATCCGGAGGTTGCTCCAGAGGTCTCCGGTGGAAGCGAGCGAGATGAACGACTGGGCAATGGTATAAGGGGTCGGGAACAGCATCTCCGAGATCATTCCATAATGTCCAAGGGTCTGCCACAGAATCAGCACACTTCCCGGCAGCAGCATACCAAGTCCGGCAATGGCCGCTTTCCCGGGTCTTCCGGGGGTTCTGGCCGCGATGGCCCGATTGCTCATAAGTGCCCCTCCTTTTATCATATAATTCACATCGTCTAAGTCGGATAAAGGACGACACAAATCCCTTGTTTCCGTAAAATCGTTTCAGTAAAGACAACCTTAAATCCCTGCCCCGTCAGTCAGCTCAAGCTCATCCACCTTCTCGAAATAATTCAGCACCTTCAGACGCAGCTCTTGAAAAGAGGTAGTCGTCTTCTTGCGCGGATAAGGCAGATCGACCGGAACGACCTTGCGGATTTTGCCCGGGCGCGGCTCCAGAATGACTACCCGGTTGCCCAGAAAGACAGCTTCATCAATGTCATGGGTTACAAAAATCATCGTGGTCCGGTTCCGCCGCCAAATGTCCAGCAGCACCGTCTGCATATGCGCCCGGGTAAATGCATCCAGAGCGCCAAACGGCTCGTCGAGCAGCAGGATCTTTGGATTCCGCAGCAGCGCCCGGGCAATCGCCACACGCTGGGCCATCCCTCCCGACAGCTCGCGGGGATAGGACTTTTCGAAGCCGGTCAGTTTCACCAGTTCAATCAGCTCATCCACCTTCTGCCGGATGTCCGGCCTGCCGAGCGGCAGGTCGGAGGCGATATTCTTCTCCACGGTAAGCCAGGGAAACAGGCGATGCTCCTGAAAGATAAACCCCTTATCAATACCCGGACCGCCAATCTCCTCACCTTCGAGAGTCACACTGCCGGTATAACCGGTATCCAGACCGGCGACGATGCGCAGCAGCGTGCTTTTGCCGCAGCCGCTGGGTCCAATCACTGTAATAAATTCGCCTTCCTCTACATGCAGATCAACCTCATGCAGTGCCTGTACCTGCCCGCCCGCTGCATCAAAGCTCTTGTTCAAATGCGTAATAGACAGCAAAGCTTCACCCATTCATGCTCCTCCTTCCAATTGGCAAACCCAAATTCTACACAAAAAAACAGAGGGACCTCGTGTGAACTAACACGGGCACCTCTGTCTGAACAGTCGGCAATTAATAATTCAAAGTAAAACTATTGGAATTTGTAAATTTAAAATATCATCTATCTACAGGTCTGTCAACAAAAATACACATTTCGTTTACAGCCAAAACGCTGTTTACTTAAGTACATTAATTCAAGCAAATGCATTGAATAGGCTTCTTCTGAAGATACTCGACTGAAAGCCCTCCACGGTTCACAGAACATTTATCATTTACTCATATACTTACATTTTGTAAGCAGTTATGTTATAATCATCAATATTCCTTCTCACACCGGACCAGTTACCATTTACTATATTTAACATTCTATTGAACAAGGGGTCAGCATTTATGAATAACAGCGTTCCGCAAGAAAACGTGCCGGAGTTTGAATTCGGTATTTACACACTCGGCGATATCGTAACCGATTGCCATACAGGTCAGACCATCAGCCCCCGGCAGCGTCTCCATGAAGTCATCGCAGCGGCTAAGCTGGCTGATGAGGCTGGGCTGGACGTGTTCGGTGTCGGTGAGCATCACCGGCTTGATTTTGTCATCTCCTCGGTGCCGGTTGTACTCGCGGCAATTTCGCAGGCCACGAAACGGATCAAGCTGACTAGCGCCACAACGGTGCTGAGCACCATTGATCCGGTACGGGTCTTCGAAGACTTCGCCACACTCGATCTGCTGTCGGACGGCCGGGCGGAGATCATCTCCGGACGCGGTGCTTTTCTGGAATCCTTCCCCCTGTTCGGATACGAGCTGGAAGATTACAAGAAGCTGTTCGCGGAGAACCTTGATCTGCTGCTGGAGCTCAATCAGCATGAAGTCATGAACTGGGAGGGAACCTTCCGCTCCCCGCTGAAGAATGCCGAGATTGCCCCGCGGCCTTTGCAGCGGAAGCTCCCGCTCTGGGTCGGCATTGGCGGTTCGGCCGAAAGTGCCGAAAGAGCCGGTACGCTTGGTATTGGGATGGCTATCGCCATTCTCAGCGGCAGTCCTGAACCCTTTCAGAATCTTGCCGAAACCTACCGCAGAAGCGGAGCCAAAGCCGGTCATGCCCCAGAGGACTTAAAGATCGCCATCACCAGCCACGGATATATTGCGAAGACGTCACAGCAGGCGCTGGACGAGTACTATCCTTACTATTACAGTTACCGCAATGCCATCAGTCCGCATCCGGGCCAGGAGTACGGAGTATCCCGCAGCGATTTCGGGCGTTTCGTCTCTCCTGTTAACACGCTTGCCGTTGGCAGTCCGCAACAGATTATAGAGAAAATCCTGTACCAGCATGAGCTGTTCGGCCATAACCGCTTCATGACCCAGCTGGACATCGGCGGACTCCCCTTCAACAAGGTAGCGACGGCTATTGAGCTGCTAGCCACCGAGGTGGCACCGGTCGTGCGGCGGGAAATTGCCAAGAAGCGTAGCAGCCGGTCTTCGCACCAGGAGATCTAAGAAACTGGGCGTACCCAAGTGGAAACTGTTTTTTTGCAGGACGGTATCGTTCAGCGAGAAATAGAAGGATAATTTATAGCGTGAAGCATATAAATCGCTTATATTTACAAAAAAGGGGTCTCCGGCTGATGCCGGAGACCCCTTAACTATTTAGGCGAATGAAGGCTTGCTGTTGTCGACCTTCCCGCTGATAAGCTTCTTGTATTCCTCATCTCCGCCATCCAGCGATGGCGCAATATATACGTGGCCTGCCGAAGAAGCTGGCTTTGCGGCCCGGCCTGCACTTGCCTTGCCCTTAGAGCGCCGTGTCCCTCCGGAACTGCTGCCGTTGCCGCCTGCGGATCGGCGGACCGCACTGGACAAACTGACTACACCCTTCATATTCTTCATGCTCCTAGTCCCCTCCCACTAAATAATTGACGGTACGGAACAAATCGCGGTTGTAAGCAACCACTGCGGTAAGATCCTCCGCAGACAGCCCGTCGTTTCCCGAGAAATGCACAGAAAGGACATGCTGCTCACCTAAAGGATAGCATAGGATATATACCTCGGCAACTTCAGTACGCTGAAAAAAGGTCCATTCCTTGCTCAGATAAGCATCGAGCACACCGGGCCGTTTCCCTTTGTCTTCACTTAATGAAAAAGGGTAACAATGCCCACGGCCCACATTTCCTCCAACCTGTATCAGACCTTCCTTCTCACTTTCCCGCCAGAGCGCGGCGCCAATCACCCGGCATTGTCCGGGCGGCAGAAAGGAATTGCGGATAGCCTCGCTGAGCGCCTGGTATTTCTCTCCACCCTGAGCTCCGGCCACATTACTATTATATTGCCAGAAGAAATGAAGGATACTTTCCTTGCGCCTAAGCTCCAAGCCCAAATGTTCCAATTCCTTCAGGGGATCGCGGTAGCTCCCCTGCTCCTGAATAATGTCCAGGATCTTCCCGCAGCTGACATCAACGGCTGCCACCGGATTATCATGCTGCCATTCATACTCCAGCGGGGTGAGCCCGGACAGATCGGATAAGAGATGATACTCTTCGATATTCTTGCCGGGAATCAAATCCGTGCGCGGGGCTACCCGGTCCGGAAGCAGGCAAAAGACACGTCTGCGCCGCAGCCTGGCCCAGAACAGCCCCATTTCGAACTGTGTATTATCACGGGTGACATAATAATATTTGCCGCGGATTTGAGCCACATCATCAGGTGAAAAGACGAATACGGCAAAATCGCTTTCATCCAGATGTCTCTCCAGCGCCTCCATCGTATATTCATTCGCACGGAAGGCATTGGCATACCAAGGATTAACCTCGGCTTCTCGCTTTAGCTGTTCGTGGATCGCCCGGGCGTAACGGATGGATTCCCTGGATGATCCGATGAATAGTTTGGGTCTGGTCACGACGGCACTCCTTTACAAACTTTTCCAATATGAAACAATTATACAGTGCTTTGCCGCTTTGGAACAGAGGTTTAATTTCTATTAAATTTTAACCAAATCCTTTTCTTTGACCGATGAAACGGGTAATAGACATTTATCCATCCGGGAAGAGAGGAAATTTATGAACAAATTTATACATACCGCAGTGCTGGCAGCCTGCTTGCTCACTGGAAGCATGCTGCAGCCTGCAACCAGTTCCGCTGCAGGAGCCTATACAGCAAAAGTGAGTGCAAGCTCCCTCAATGTACGCAGCGAGCCGGCAGCCAATGCGGCAGTTACAGGATCCTTAAAAAGCGGCGCACAGGTGACCGTTACCGATGAACAGCATGGCTGGGCAAAAGTGCGGTCCGGTTCAATCTCCGGCTGGGTTGCGGGGTATTATCTCATAAAAGTGAGCGGGACAGGCGGTGAATCCCGTGCAGCAGTTGCTGTATCCACATCCGCCAAGGCCTCCGGAAGCGGCGGCAGCACAGCAATGGTTACGGCTGATTCCCTGCGCATCCGTGGAGGTCCGGGAACCGGTTATAAGATACTCGGAGCGTTAAAGGCAGAGGACTCCGTAACTGTTCTGCTGCGGCAGAACGGTTGGGTGCGGATCCGCACCGCCAGCGGGGAGACCGGCTGGGTCGCAGCACAGTATCTTGCCAGCGGAAGCTCCGCGAGTACAGGAAGCGGGAGCCGAACGACTGGCAGCCTTAGGCAGACTGGCGGGATCAATGGCAAGCGGATCGTCATTGATCCGGGTCATGGCGGCAGCGATCCCGGCATGCTCGGCACATCCTTTGACACGTTGGAGAAGGATCTGAATCTGCAGACGGCATTGTATGTCCGCGACTACCTGACAGCCAAGGGAGCCCGTGTGGAGCTGACACGTGCCCAAGACCAGCGCCCTTCCCTCGCCAGGAGGGTGCAGATCGGGCAGTCTGTAGGGGCGGACGCTTTTGTCAGCATCCATTACAACTCCTCCCCGAAGAATGTAAGCGGCACGCTGACTTTTTATTACTCGGAATCGGATGATCTGCGCCTGGCACGCTCCATTGAGAACCGGCTCGGGCAGGGCATCGGCTTGAAGAGCAATGGAGTATCCTTCGGCAACTACCATATTCTGCGGGAGAACAACCTTCCGGCAGCACTGGTGGAGCTCGGGTTCCTAAGCAACCGGAACGATGAAGCGGTCGTCCGCACATCTGCCTATCAGAAAAAAGCCGCCAAGGCAATTGCCGAGGGGCTGGCGGACTATTTTAAAGGTTAATGGCGAAACGGCTAAATACTGATTTCTTTGATCTTGAGATCCCTCATTTTGCCAAGGTCGATATATTCACCATCTATCTTGATTAAGGGCGTTTCGATGTTATGGGGATTCAAGTAGACAATTTCACCGACACGGCCGTCGGTTAAGATCACATCGCGCCCGACGGTCCGTTTCACAATATTCTCCAGGAACACGGAGACCACATGCGGGTCAAGCGCCCCAAAGCTGCCTCTCCTCATCTGCTCCACAATGAGATGGAACGGCATAGCTTCATGATAGGGCCGCTTGGAGGACATCGCATGAAAGATGTCGGCAACGGCAACGATTTTGCTGTAGGAATCAATCTGTTCCTCCTTCAGCCCCAGCGGATAACCCTTGCCGTCATTCCTTTCATGATGCTGGAGCGCGGTCAAGGTGATATGTGAATTAGCCCCCGTTGTCTCCTTCAACATCTCATAGCCGAAAATCGTGTGCTTTCTGACGAGGGCGAATTCTTCGGTAGTCAGCTTGCCCGGTTTATTCAGCAACTCGGGAGGAATTTTGAGCTTGCCGATATCATGCAAGGTTGCAGCTAGGGAAAGCACCGACAGCTCCGCCTGCCCCATATTCATCCATCTGCCAATCAATGTGGATAACACACCTACGCCAATATTGTGCTGGTATGTATAATCGTCCTTCCCCTGAATCGCTTCGAACAGCGCAAAAATATCGGGAAGGAGTGAAATCTCCTGAACAACCGGTACAACATCCTTTCTTATATCCGCCAATGGAACTTTGCGGGTTAATCTGAAAGAATTAAACAAATCCTTCGACACTTCCACCACACCGTTAACCATCTCGCGGCAGGCCGGCGTCTGTGGTTGTTCATCGGTGAATACGATATCCAATGTATTGATTCTTTGCTTGCGGATGAGTTCCAAATGCTCTGCGTTCAATACGCTTCTTGCCGGTATTACAGTTACACCGTACGCATTGATCAGATCATTTTTGAGGATTCTGCCTAAATAACTATCCATACCATACCAACCCTCCCATTTAACCGATAAAATGATGTGCGATATCTGTATGACTATTATCGGTAAAAGATGGGGAATTCTGAAATTTGTAGGACCGCTCCATTTTTTGTCCATTGTGGAGTGGTTATTTCGCTACAGAGAGTCCTCCTGCTTGCGGTATTCACGAGGAGTCTGCCCGGTCGATTTCTTAAAAACCCGGCTGAAATACTTCTCATCCTCATAGCCGACCAGCTCTGAAATCTGCGACAGCCGCAGGTTTGTATTTTGCAGCAGCGTCTTGGCCTTGTCTATTCTCAGTGCAGTTAAATAATCGGACAGATTCTCCCCGCTGATCTGTTTGAACTTGCGTGAGACATTCTCCCTGCTGATAAAAAAGCGCTCGGCGATATGCTGAAGCGTCATGTCCTTGGCGTAGTTCTGATTGAGGTATTCCCGGATTTCCTGAACAAGCCGGCTGTCCGGTGTCTGGGAATTCCCTTTCCACAATCGCTGCAGCATAGTCTTAAACTGATTCCGCCAGTTCTCAACGGAGAACATCCCCTCTTCGTCATAACACAGCTCAAAGGCAATCTCCTCATTCTGCCGCCAGCGCATCAGAACGGCGCGGATCTCTTCCTGCTGGTGCAGAAAGTTATTCTCGGTGAGCAGCGACAGCCCTGAAAGCTGATCGGCCCATTCATCAACCACCCGTTCCATTCTCTGCAGATCCCCCGATAATACGGCCACTCTGAGCTTGTCCAGCAGTGATTCCAGCACGTGGTCTTCCACAGACCCACTCTCCTCCGTCAGCTCCCTGTAATGATAAATGCGCCCTTCCCGCTGAAGGAGATTGCGCTCACTCAGGCCTTGACGCGCCTGACGGAAGGCGTTTTGCAGTCCTTCGGGAAAAGCCACGGGCCGGCTGAGTCCAATATCCACCTGTACCCCATAAGTCTGTTTCATCGATTCATTGATAAGCCGCACCCACACTTCCACATCCAGAGCCGCCGTCCAGAAAAGAATGACAATATCGGTGCCGGCCTGCCAGCTGCGAAAGGCAAAGCCGCTTCTCCCGGGGGAGATCACCTCATTGCAGACGTTCGCCAGCACGAAGGAGGTCAGCGTCACATCGCCATGAAACCGCTCCAGCAGGCGGCAGTTTGCACGCTGGAGCGAGATTACGGCAACTCTGCAGCTTGCCGCATCCCCCTGCAACCCCAGCTCTTCGCACAAGGAAGGCTTCAGCTCCTGAAATGAAGCATGGCCGGAGACCAGATCCGAGAGCATCTTGTCCCAGTACAGCGGCCGCAGCACATTAAGCTGCATATTCTGCCGGTGACTCTGCTGCCGCTCCTCCTCTTCCTCCAACCACAGCTTGAAGGCATGCTCGGCTGCGGCAATCAGTTGTTTACTGTTCAGGGGCTTCAGCAAATAATCTGTCCCTCCGTAGACGATTGCCGGCTTTACATAATTGAAGTCCTGATACCCGCTAATGACAATTGTCTTCGTATTCGGGAAATGATGATGCAGCCATTCCAGCAGCTCCGCACCGTCCATCAGCGGCATCCGCATATCCGTGAAGACAATCGCCGGCTGTTGCTCCTGCATTATCAGCGTAGCTTCCTGCCCGTTGGTCGCCTCAAAAATCTCTGAAATCTGATATTTTTCCCACGGTACAAAATAGCGGATCGCCTCACGCACATGCTTCTCATCGTCTACAATCAGCACCTTCATCTCACTTGCCGCTCCTTTGGGTCCATTGCACTCCCTTAATTTGTTGGGTCCATCATATCCAGCGGAATAATAAGCGTCACCTTAACCCCGCCGCCTTCGACACTCTGCAGCAATAGCTCTGCCCCGCTGCTCATCTGCAGCCGCACACGCGCCAGTACGTTATGCAGCCCAATCTCTTCGTGCTCTGTCCGGCCGCTCTGCTGAAGTCCGGCTGTAATTTCCTCCAGCCGTTCCGCAGTGATTCCTTTGCCGTTGTCCTTGACGGCAAGCCGCAGGCTGCCGTTCGCATCCAGAGCACAGGTGATGGAGATTACAGCCTCGCGGATCCCGTCCGTAAAACCATGCTTGAATATATTCTCAACAATGGGCTGCAGAATCATCTTGGGCACGGCAATCTCCAGAGCAGCTTCCTCTGCATCAATATCCAGCCTTAAGTTCTCTTCCCCGAAACGTTCCGTCTGCAGGATCACATAATTCTGCACATGCTCCAGTTCATCACGAAGCGGGACCTGCGTCCGCTCCGTGTTCATGGAATAGCGCATCATACTGCCAAGCGAATAGATGAGATCATACACCTTGGGTGCATTGTAGCGCAAGGACAGACTGGCAATGGACTGCAGGGCATTATACAGGAAATGAGGATTGACCTGGGCCTGCAGCGCCTTCAGCTGATTGGTCTTGTTGGCCAGCTCAAGTTTGTATTCCTTTAAGATAAGATCGTTGATCGTCCGGGTCATGCCGGTGATTTTGCGTGTCAGGAGGCCGAATTCATCCTCCCGTTCGGCATCCATATGCGCATCAAGCTGACCAATCTGCACTTTCTGGGTGAAGGAGATCAGCTTCTTGATCGGCCTTGTGAATCCGACGGAGATTAATACCGCGCTGAGTCCGCCAAGGATCAGGAACAGCACACCGATTCCGGTGTTGAACCGGGTGATAGTTCTGGCATCGCCATACAGATCTTCATAGGGAACCAGCTTGATGATGCTGCCCTTGAACAACGTATTCTCAATGTGGCGATACATTACAATACCCTCGAAACCATCCTTCTTCCAGGTGAAATGGCCACTGTCATCCTTCTCCGGCAACTGGCTCCAGCCTGCAGTGACCGGTTTGCCGATCCAATCGGAATCAGAAGCAAACAAGGCCTGCCCCTGTTCATTCAAGATATAAAGCCGTTCTGTATCCGAATTGTACATGGATTTGACGATTCCCTCCAGCTCCCCCAAACGGAAATCAATCGACAGATCGGCCAGAACATCATCGCTCGGCGTTCGGTACATGGGGAAATGAGCAGTAAAAACCGGCACAGTACCCGATTTCAAATTAGGGAATCCGGACTTCATCCCGTATTGATGATCCATATGCGTAACCTCAATATAAGGCCGGTACGTTTCCTCCGTTTGGATCACCGGGGCGTAATCATCATTATTCTCCCGGCGGAATAGCCCGCCGAGCACCAGATTCGACTGCCTGGCCGCCCGGACATACAGGTGAATCTGAAAGGTGTTCCGGTCGGAGAGGAACAGGTTATAGAGCTGTGTTGAGATGATCGCCCGGTTATCCGGCAAGACGGAGTTTTCAGGAGCATTATCCGGATGTTTGGCCGTAAGCAGGCTCGTATAGAAGGAGCTGGGGACATTGATTCCGCTGTATAGGGACATCGCCTGCTGATTCACTCCGCTGAAGTAACTACTGAGATTAGCCTCCCCAAGTGTCAGCAGCTTCGTATTCTGCTTCACTGACTGTTCGGTTACCGATTTCTTGGTATAGAGATATGAGAACGTTACGGATATCCCCGACGGAATCACTGAGGCCAGCAGCACTAGCGCCATCAGCCGGGTCCGGATACTGTTTCTGAACATGCCCTTTTCCTCCTGCAATATAATCCACTTTTATAATCATCAAATTGAGTGTTGATGACTCCTGCCTCTTCCTATAATGAGGGTATGAACCCGTTGAAAAACTATACAAAGGAGATTCCATATGAGAAAAGCTCTGCGTTTGCAAAAAGGCTGGGGACAGCAAATCGTTTTCCTCGGCCCCTGCCTGCTCTTCTTCCTGACCATTGTGGTCACACCCTTCTTTCTCGGCTTTTATTATTCTTCCACTGACTGGAACGGGCTGGATCTGGACAAAGCGGTCTGGACAGGCGCCGCCAACTGGAAACGGATTTTTCTGAATGATGATAAGTTCTGGGAATCCCTGCTCTTTACCCTTCGCTTCACTATAGTGTCCGTAATTGCCGCGAATGTGCTGGCACTTCTGCTGGCCTTCCTGCTGATGACGACACTGAAGACCAAGAAATTGCTGCGTACCATCTTCTTTATGCCCAATGTAATCGGCGGTATTCTGCTAGGATACATCTGGCAGTTTATCTTCACCAAGGGCTTCGGGACAATCGGCGAAATCACCGGAATCTCCTTCTTCCAGCTGCCTTGGCTCGGTACGCCCAGCACTGGCTTCTGGGGCCTTGTCATCGTATTTGTGTGGCAGACTGCCGGGTATATGATGGTTATCTATATTGCCTCACTCGCCGGGATTCCGAAGGATTTGATTGAAGCGGCCAAGATCGATGGCGCCCGCGCACCCCAGCTGTTCAAAAGCGTCTATGTGCCTTTGATCATGCCGGCCATCACAATCTGCCTGTTCCTGACCACATCCAATGCCTTTAAAATGTTCGACCTTAACCTGTCGCTGACCAAGGGCGGACCGGGAACCTCCACCCAGTCGCTCGCCTATAACATTTATGCGGAAGCGCTAATCAACAACCGGTACGGTCTTGGCACAGCCAAAGCGCTGCTCTTCTTCGCTGCTGTATCACTGATCACCGTTACTCAGGTATGGATCACTAAGAGAAAAGAGGTGTCGGCATAATGAACAGCAGCAGATACCGTCCCAGAAATTTCATTCTGGAAATTGCCGCCATACTCCTGGCCCTTGTCTTCCTGTCTCCGTTCTACCTGGTGCTTAGCAACTCTGTTAAAGGGCTTAAGGAAATTCTGACTGATGCTGCATCGTTTCCGCAGGTTTTTGTGTGGAGCAATTATTCTAAGGTCTGGGACGCCATAGACTTCCCGCAGGCTTTCTGGAACTCTCTGCAGATTACCATCCTGAGCGTTATCTTCATTGTTCTGTTCAGCTCCATGGCCGCTTATCAGATCGTTAGAAAGCCGTCGCGCTTCAATTCCTTTGTCTTCCTGCTGCTCATCTCGGCGATGATTATTCCCTTCCAGTCGCTGATGCTGCAATTGGTCCGGGTAACCAGTATCCTGGAGCTGCGCGGAGAACTTTACGGTATTGTGGCTTGCTATCTGGGGTTCGGGATGCCTCTGTCAGTCTTCCTGTTCCACGGCTTTATCAAAACCGTGCCCTTTGAGCTGGAGGAAGCGGCCCGGGTCGACGGCTCCAATCCTTACGGCGTTTTCTTCAAAATCGTCTTCCCGCTGCTGATGCCAATTATTGTTACTGTAATTATTCTCAACACCCTTTGGATCTGGAATGACTACCTGCTGCCTGTGCTGGTCATCGGCGGTAATAAGGATCTGACTACACTGCCGGTAGCTGTAACCAAATTCTTCGGGCAGTACACTAAGAAGTGGGATCTTGCGCTCGCGGGACTGGTCATGGCCATTACACCGATTCTCCTGTTCTTCCTGACGCTGCAGCGGTATATTGTTGAAGGAGTAACTTCAGGATCTGTCAAGGGATAAAAGGGTTGCAACAATATCCACTTTTTCGAGCAAAATATTAAGTGTAAGTGTAAGGTCATATGCATTACGATCAAGTTGTAGGAACCACAGACCAGGGAGGTTATTCTATGAAAAGAAAGTTCGCGTTTGTTATCGCAACCGTTTGCACACTCATTATCGCAGGTTGCGGCAATGGCGGCAATACTAATTCCGGGAACAATGGAACCGCTACCAATGCGCCGAAAGAGTCAGCAGCAACTGAGGCGACAAAAGCTCCTGCCAAAGATGTGACGATCAAAATGTTCCAGTTCAAGGTCGAAATTGCCGAACAGCTGAACACATTGGCTGAACTGTATGAGAAAGAAACCGGAGTCAAGGTTGAAGTCGAAACGCATGGCGGCGGCGAAGATTACGGCGCTTTGCTCAAAGCGGAAATTGCCTCAGGCTCGGAACCGGAAATTTTCAATAACGGCGGCTACACCGCTCTGGTTCCTTACATGGACCGCGCTACCGACTTGTCAGATCAGCCTTGGGCCGCAAAACTGATCCCTACCTCCAAAACTCCTGCTACTGTGGACGGCAAGCTGTACGGCATGCCGATGAACGTCGAGGGCTATGGCCTTATCTATAACAAGGATCTGTTTACCAAAGCTGGTATTACTGAAGAACCAAAAACACTGTCCCAGCTTAAGGACGCTGCCGCGAAGCTGAAAGCTGCCGGCATCACTCCATTTGAAGCAACCAACGAATGGTGGTCCATGGGGATGCACCTTGTGAATGTTGGTCTTGCCCACCAGCCTGATCCGAAGAAATTTGTCGATGATGTCAAAGCCGGTACGCAAACCTTTAAAGGCAATGCCGTGTTCGAGCAATGGCTTGATCTGGTGGATGTAATCTTCGGTAACGCCCAAGATAACAAAATGACTACTGACTATGCGACTCAGGTTGCTGATTTCGCCTCCGGCAAAGCGGCAATGATGATGCAGGGCAACTGGACTCAGGGTGATATCGACAAGATTGACCCTGCACTGAACCTTGGCCTGCTCCCGCTCCCGATCAGTGACGAAGAAGGCACCATTCTGGTAGGAGTACCTAATAACTATGTTGTAAACAGCAAATCCGCGCATCCGGAAGAAGCCAAAGCGTTCCTGAACTGGCTCGTATCCTCGGAGACCGGCAAACAATATTTGACGAAGGAATTCAAGTTCATTCCGGCTGAAACTGATATTGAAACAGCTGCAGAAGATATCGGCCAGGTTGCCGTTGCTGTTCAAGAAAAATCCGCAACTGCACTCGGCTGGAACTGGGATATGTTCCCTGACGGAGTAACTCAGGGCTTCGGCGCTGCGATGCAGGAATATCTCGGCGGACAAATTAACCACGATCAGCTCCTGGAAAAACTGGATAAATCCGTACAGGATATCGTGAAGCAATAATCAGCGTAAAGCTTATACATCCTTATGTACAAAAAGCCCCGCCTTCCGGTGTGCTCTCAGGTTATACCTGACAGTTGCCGGGGGAGCGGGGTTTTGTCTGATTCTGCCTTTTAGATGAACATTTCAACAATCAGGAACAGATTGAGCGATACGACCAGCGCAGAGATGATCCAGCCCAGAACCGTAGTAATCCGGTGGTTGACCAGCCCCTTCATAATCTGGCGGTTGCTGGTGAAAATAACAAGCGGGATCAAAGCAAAGGCTATCCCGAAGGACAATACCACCTGGCTCATCACCAGTGCGCGGGTCGGATTGATGCCAAAGGCGATAATCGCCAGCGGAGGAATAATCGTAATCGCCCGCCGCAGATACAGGTTGATCCTCTTATTTATGAATCCCTGCATAACCACATCACCGGCCATTGTCCCAACCGAAGAACTCGACAGCCCTGCGATCAAGAGTCCAAGGCCGAACGAAACTGCCGTTACCGGACCGGCCAAATGGCGGAACTGCTGGAAGGCCACATCCAAGTCTTCAACTACAAGCCCGTTCTTAAAGAAAAGGGCAGCGGCAACGATTACCATCGCCATATTCACAGCACCGGCAATAACCATCGCAATAACGATATCAATCATTTCCAGCTTAAAAATCTGTTTTTTCTCTTTTTCGTCAATCCCGACCACACGGCTCTGTGTCAGTGAAGAATGAAGATAGATCGCATGCGGCATGACCGTTGCCCCAAGAATCCCTGCTGCCAGCAGGATGCTGTCCACACCCTCGAATGCAGGGGTGAATATTCCGGCGATTACTGCTCCGGCATCCGGCTTAGCCATAATGACCTGGAAAGCAAAGGCTAAGACGACGATTAGCACCATCGAAGCAATCCCGGCCTCAAGCGTCCGGTAACCACGCCGCTGCAGCTCAAGAATAGCGAATGAACCGACAGCGGTAATTATTGCGGCAGGCAGCATCGGTATCCCGAACAGCAGATATAGTCCAAGGGCTGCCCCGATAAACTCCGCCAGGTCCGTGGCAATAATGACCAGTTCGCTTTGTATCCATAAAAAAATGGAAGCGCCCTTCGGGAAGCGTTCACGCGCCACTTCCGGCAGATTCTTTCCGGTAGCTATGCCAAGCTTGGCGGATAAGGACTGTATCAGCACGGCCATTAAATTCGATGCGGCAATGACCCATAACAACAGGTAACCGTATTTCGATCCGGCCGTAATGTTCGTGGCGAAATTCCCGGGGTCCAGATACGCTACTGAGGCAATAAAGGCCGGGCCCAGAAACGGAAGGAGTCTCTTCAATCCTTTGACGTCCCCGTTAAGTACTGCTTGTGCTGAAATTGTATTCTTGTGCTTCGGATTATTTATCATTTTGGGTGTTTCCACCACGTTTTGCTCGATCATTTCAAACCCTCCTCTTGCCCGGAAAAAGTTGTCTTCACACATGAAAGTTTCCCTGGTGCAACATTTAACTTATTTTTATTATAATCTGCTTAATGAAAAATGTAAATGTAATTTTCATGGAATTTTCCAATCAAACTATTACCTATTCTTAACTCAAATTATTGTCCGGCAATCATAATTAATCATATGTACCATAAGCCCAGTAAGTGAGCCTCCAATGCAAAGCGGATTTTGGGTATTTTACGGAGCTTCCACAACATAAGATTCCACAAGTGGATACGCCTTCCCCGTCCTCAAAAGGACGGTATCCGTTTCAGCGAGAAATAGAAGAATAATTTATAGCGTGAAGCATATAAAATCTTGAATTTTAAAAAAACGGGCAAGATTCAGGATGAAATCCCCTGTTCTTGCCCGCTTCCTCAAATAGCTATTTCTTCCCCTTCCAGCTATCCTTCAGTGGAACAATTCTGTTGAATACCAGCCGGTCTTCGCCGCTGTGCTTGCTGTCGGCACAGAAATATCCATGGCGCATAAATTGGAATTTCGCCTCCGGCAATGCCCCTTCCACAAATGGCTCCAACAGGCAATTCTTCAGAAGCTTCACCGAATCCGGGTTAATGACATCTCCCCATGTCCCGGTATCTCCCTTAGGACCCTCGTTGTCTTTGAGCAGCTTCTCGTACAGATATACATCTGCCCGAATGCCGTGACCGGCAGATACCCAGTGGAGCGTTCCTTTCACTTTCCGCCCGTTACAGCCGCTTCCGCTCTTCGTTTCAATGTCATAGGTACAGCGCAGCTCAGTGATCTCCCCCGTTGCCGCGTCCTTGATCACTTCATTGCATTTGATAATGTAAGCCCCCTTCAGCCGCACCTCTCCGCCCGTCGTCAGACGGCGAAAGCCCGGAGACGGTTCTTCCATGAAATCCTCCCGCTCGATATATACGACTCCGGAGAAAGGGACCTTTCTTGTGCCTAGCTCTGGATTCTCACTGTTGTTATCTATATCCAGCAATTCAAAGTTCTCTCCGGCTTGCCCGGCATAATTGGTGATCACAACCTTTAAAGGATCAAGCACCGCCATTACACTAGGCGCTTTGGCTTTCAAGTCCTGTCTCAGGCTATGCTCCAGCATCGAGAAGTCAACCATTGTCTGATTTCTGACCATGCCAATCCCCATCACAAAGCTCTTGATGCTCTCCGGCGTAAACCCTCTTCTCCGCAGTCCGCGAAGCGTGGGCAGTCTTGGATCATCCCAGCCTTCCACATAATTGCCGGCAACCAGCTGCCGGAGATAACGTTTGCTGGTGACAACACCGGTCAGGTTAACCCTGCCAAATTCCCTTTGTTTGGGCGCCTCGGCGGTCTCCAGCTCATTCAGCACCCATTCGTACAACGGCCGGTGATCCTTGAATTCCAGAGAGCACAAGGAATGTGTTACGCCTTCAATGGCGTCTTGAATGGGATGGGCAAAATCATACAGCGGATAAATGCACCACGCCTCCCCTGTCCGGTAATGTTCGGCATGAATGATTCTGTACAGTATGGGGTCCCTCAGATTGATGTTGGGCGAGCCCATATCTATTTTGGCCCGCAGCACCCTGGACCCCGAAGGATACTCACCGTTTCTCATTCCGCTGAACAGGCTCAGATTCTCTTCCACCGTGCGCTCCCGGTAAGGGCTGTTCGTTCCCGGTTCGGTTAAAGTCCCTCTGAAGGCGGTGACCTGCTCAGGAGACAAATCACAGACATAGGCTTTGCCCTTGCGGATCAAGGCCACCGCGCTGCTGTAGATTTGCTCCGAATAGTCGGAGCCGTAATAAATATGCTCACCCGGGCTGCAGCCCAGCCACTCGATATCTTCAATGATGGCCTTCACATATTCCATATCTTCTTTCAGCGGGTTGGTATCATCAAAGCGCAGATTAAATACTCCATTGAATCTGCGGGCCATGTCATAGTTGGTATGAATCGCAAACGCGCTGCCGATATGAAGATACCCGTTCGGCTCCGGGGGAAACCTTGTGCAGACCGCTCTGCTGTAGACGCCGCCCTCCACATCTTCCCTGATCAGTTTCTCCATATAGTTCTCTTCATTCTTCTCTTCTGGCATCTCATTTACATTACTCATAGCTAAACCCTCCTGTGTGTGTGCAATAACCGCTCCTAAATAGTAATTCTGCGCAACAAAAAAGAACCTCACCTCCAAGACTTTGCGTCTTGGGGACGAGATTCTCGCGGTACCACCCCAGGTTTATTAATATGTCGCCATATTAAACTCATCAAGTACGGCATTGCTGAAAGCAAGGCTTATACTCTAGCTCTGTAACAGGAGCACCTGTCGTACCATCCCCGGCTGCCGGTTCCGATACGCCGCTCAGAGGCTTGTTTCAACAAAACATTCCCTGCCCCTTTTCAGCATCCGGGGCTCTCTGTGAAGGAATGAAATTATCTACTCTTCTCATCATCGCGTGTCATTATTTTGTATAGAATACCAAACAATCCCTGCCCCTGTAAAGAGGCGGCTTACCCTTCACTGAGCGCGGCCAGCAGGTCCAAGGCTTCCTCATGTTCCGGCTCCAGGACAAGGGCTTTGCGTGTATAATCCAGTGCCGCCTCCAGATCCTCCAGCTCATAGCTGCAAATCGCCAGACAATAGAGCACTGTAATTACCGGCTCTTCCTCACTCTCATGAAGCGAGCGTTCCAGGAACATGCGGGCATCGCGGTACATATCCATTTCAAACAGCAGCAGTCCGCTGTCCAGCGCCAGATCATACCTCTGGGGCATTGGGTAATATCCTGCCCACATCTGCTGTATGCCATGCTGGAGATCCAGCAGTTCTTCGTCATTCGCATCCTCCAGCAGGCTGGAAATACGCTCAGCGCTCTGGATGAACAGCTCAGCATCATATCCGCCGAGACGCCAGAAAGCGAGAATTTGCTGCAGCCCGATGCTATCGAAGTTCTGATCCACCCATACCTTCAGGCTGAAGAAGTCATCCGGTCCGAACCGGTCGACAAATCTCCGGTAAGCCAGCCGGGTATGCACATGGCTCGCCGGATCTTTAAGCTTCAGAATACAGCCAACGTTCAGGTTCTTATAATGATGCGGGGTGAACAGCGAAAGTGCACCCTTTTGCTCAAAAAAGTACTGCATCGCGTGATAATTGGCCGTTAAGGAGATACTTCCGTGATGCATCAGTTTAGGGGGCTCTGCAAACTCCCAGTTCTCCAGCCGGTGATCGCCCTTGTCGGCGGTCAACAGCAGAAAGCCCGCTTGGGACAGACTGTCCAGCCGTTCCATACAAGCCAGCGCCGTAGCCGGGAATAGAATATGGGTATCCTCCAGCTTCTCCCGGTAGTAGTCCGCCACCACGTGATACGGATACGACTTCTCTTCATACCCGGCTGCACGGCTGTAATGATATTCCGGAATGATCCCCTTCAGCACCTCTGAAGTTCCCATCGACTCGGCTTCCTCCGGATACTTTAGGGAAACCTCGCATTCATAAATTTTGCCTTCGTCGATATAGAGCAGTTCTTGCTGAATGCTGTCAAAGAAATAGTTGGCGATTACCAGCAGCGGCTGCTTCAGTCCGCCCACCTGGATCACGTTGCCGCTGTGCGTCAGGTGCAGCTCGGTATCATGGACCGCGTCAAAGCGCGCGAAATCAAGGATTCCCTGCTGAACAAAAGGGATCAGGCCGGGATGCTGCTGCCAGCCGGCAATATTTTTGACCGGCAGATCGCTCATTACATATTGGAATGGAGGCAGCTTAATCCCCGCATAGTCGATCAATTCGCTTAGCTTCTGCAGCACCTGGAAGGCTAGTCTGCCTGCCCCCGCACCCATTTCCAGAATAATAACCGGCTCATCGGTCTGGCCAAGTGCATAACGGTCTTGCAGGAAGCCGAAGATCATCTCAGCATAGGCTGTTCCGATCATCGGGTTGCTCGTAATATATTGCGGAACCTGGTCGTTTTTCCAGGCTTGCAAGCCCAATTCCTCGTAATATGACCGCTGCAGCTCCCAAATCGGCGCTTCACTAAAGCGGTAGCGTTGTTGTTCGCTATTCGTCATGTTCTCTAAACCTGCTCTCTATAATTCTTGTTGAATATTAATAATTATATCCAATATCATGTCCAGTGTCCCACATTCCGCTGCCATTCATAAAAATCGGCTTCCGGCATATATATTCCCATTGATGTATTTTCGGATATGGAAAGGAGCTTAATCTATGGATTCCACTGAACAGGATTCAGCCGGAACAATGAAAATCCCCCAGCCGATAAGAAGCGACGGTGCAGGCAATATCGACCGCGGGCCGCGCGATATTATGCGGGACCGCGAGAACCCGGATATGTTCGTTCCTCCCCCCACGGACAACGGACTGATTCCGAATCTGAAGTTTTCCTTCTCCGATGCCCATATGCAGCTGAACTGCGGCGGCTGGTCACGGGAAGTTACGGTAAGGGAACTGCCTGTCGCCACGACTCTGGCAGCGGTCAATATGAGCCTGACGCCCGGCGGAGTGCGGGAGCTGCACTGGCATCAGCAGGCGGAATGGTCTTATATGCTGATCGGGAGCGCGCGGATCACCTCCGTGGATCAGAACGGCCGCAACTTCATTGCCGACATCGGCCCCGGAGATCTATGGTATTTCCCTCCGGGTATTCCGCATTCCATTCAAGGACTTGCCGAAGGCTGCGAATTCCTGCTCGTCTTTGATGATGGCAGCTTCTCGGATTTGAATACACTGTCGATCTCCGATTGGTTCGCCCATACGCCCAAGGAAGTCCTGGCGGCGAATTTCGGCGTGCCCGCTGCCGCCTTTGACTGCATACCGAACGATCAGGTCTATATCTATCAGGATCAGGTGCCTGGTACAATACAGAGTCAAAAGGTGCAATCGCCTTATGGGGAAATCCCGCTGAGCTTTAAACATCAATTATTGGCCCAGCCTCCACTGAAGACCCCGGGAGGAAGTGTAAGAATCGTCGACTCCTCCAATTTTCCGATCTCCCGGACCATTGCCGCGGCACTGGTGGAGATTGAACCCGGGGCCATGCGGGAACTGCACTGGCACCCGAATAATGATGAGTGGCAATATTATCTTGCCGGGCAAGGACGGATGACCGTCTTCGGGGGAAACGGCGCAGCCCGTACCTTCAATTATAGAGCCGGAGACGTTGGGTATGTCCCTTTTGCTTATGGACATTATATCCAGAATACCGGCACAGACACGCTCTGGTTTCTGGAAATGTTCAAAAGCGACCGCTTCGCCGACGTCTCCCTGAACCAGTGGATGGCCCTGACTCCCCATCAGCTGGTGGGCAGCAATCTGAATGCCGGGCCGGAGCTGCTAAATGCATTGCGTAAGGTGAAATGGCCTGTAGTGGAATATCCGGGCTACGGATTCCCGAAACGCGAGGAGTAACAACAAATAAGGAACGGCTAGGACAATGCTGTCCAGGCCGTTCCTTATTATGCAGATTGATGATTTTATTTGGCTAATCCTTGTTTGGTCAGAATATAACCTGTTCCTTGAGCAGTCATCCCCACGGCATAGCCGCCACTGAACGATGAGGATTCTCCCGTATAGATAAGCTTGGTCAGCAGTTCGCCCTTGGTGTTGATGTAACCATATTTGTCTTTGGAATTGTCGGCCGGGTTGCTGATGCCAACTAAAGCTATGCCTTCTTTGAACGAAAAGGCTCTATTGTATTTCTGGTAACCGATGACCAGCTTGCCTTGTTTATTGATGAAGCCAACTTTACCTGCAGAATTGTATACGCTGGCCAGGCCTTCACTGAAATCACCGGTATTCTCATATTGAAAAGGAAGGCTGAGCTTGCCCTGCTTGTTAATAAATCCCCATTTGCCCTTCGCATTCATCACGGACGCCAGTCCTTCTGAGAAGTCGCTTCCCCCTTTGTACTTAAACGGAATCACTGTTTTTCCCGCCGTATTGATATATCCGTACAGCCCCGCACTGTTCTTCACAAGAGCCAAACCTTGGGAGTATCCTCTCGCTTCGGTGTATTGATAGGGAATAACCAGTTTGCCGGAAGTATTGATAAATCCGATCTTCCCGCCCTTTGGCGCGTAAGCTAATGCCAGTCCGTCCGAAAAATAAAATTCCGAGCTATATTTCTCCGTTAGTGTAGTAACCACCTTGCCTGCCCGGTCAATAAGGGCTTCGCCCGCCCCCTCTGCAAGCACCACATGGGCTACACCACCCGACAGATTTCCGGCGGATGCATATTGGCAGGGAATGGCTACAACTCCCTTCGTGTTAATATAGCCATACCGTCCGGTTGCCGAATCCATCACAACAGCCCGCTGCTCAGCAAAGTCTGTTACTGGCACTATTCCCTCCGGGAGGACAAAAGCCTGTTTGCCGGTACGATCATAATAAACAAGATCTCCAGCGGCCTGCACTGCAAGCAGCAGCCCATGATGAAACTCTGCGTCACTGTTTGGCTTAGCGGTATCAAAGTCAAACGACGTTTGGGAGACATCAATCTGTGCCGGAGAAGGAGCTGCCCATCCGGTTCCCGCAATTGCGGTGGTAAGACTCAAAGTCAATAATGCCATTCCGATTCTTTTGAACATGTCTGAAAGCCTCCACTTCCTTATTTTACCTAATATATAGACGTGTTGATTATGGAAAAAGTTTCGTTGACTGTTGTGCAGCTTCTGTTGCATTCAATGTTAATTGGCCAAAGTTGCTGTATGAATTATTTATTTCGTGAAGTACTAACAGCGTGTAGGAGCTCATATTCTGATAATGGGGAGCGAAGCAGCATCTTGGAGAGGAGATGCCGGTCCGAAGAGCCATTCTTTCACAGGAATGGAGGTCGGACTCATGAGTACAGATCAGCTCATTGCACTGCTCGTTCTTGTCATTATGATCGTACAGCTCGCCGTCAATAAGGGGAAATTCTAAAGAAATGCACTCCTGAATCCGCTTGCTGCCCGGGGTATCACTGGGGCAGCAGGCTTTTTTTCTGATAACAATCTGCCGGACACCGGACAAGCTTCTCGAACAGCGGTTAGCTCAAGCTCGCATTCGCTTAATCTGCACTTCCACAAAAATCCGCATCTTTTTCACTTACTAAAGTTGAGAAACATTAAAAAGTATAGTAATATAAAAAGATGAAGGAGGCGGATTACAATGGCCCAAATGGATAATAGTATGGAGATAGGAATCAGCACTTTTTTGGAAACTACGCCCGACCCGGTGACCGGCAAGGTGATGAGCCATGCGGAAAGACTGCGCGAAGCGGTCGAAGAAATTGTTCTCGCCGATCAGGTCGGCCTTGATGTATATGGAATAGGCGAGCATCACCGTGCAGATTACGCGGGCAGCTCTCCCGCGGTTGTACTCGCGGCAGCTGCGGCTATGACGAAGCAGATCAGATTAACCAGTGCTGTTACCGTTCTGTCCTCAGATGATCCGGTTCGCGTCTATCAAGCCTTTTCTACCCTGGATGGCATTTCGAACGGAAGAGCGGAGATTATGGCAGGCCGGGGGTCGTTTATTGAATCCTTCCCCTTGTTCGGCTACAGCCTGGAGGATTATGACGAATTATTTGAAGAGAATCTGGAGCTGCTGCTGGCAATCCGCGCATCAGAGAAGGTAACCTGGCGCGGCGGCCATCGTCCGGCCATCGATAACCTTGCAGTATACCCCCGCTCCGTTCAGGACCCGCTGCCGGTCTGGATCGCCACCGGGGGAAATCCGGAGTCGGCGATCCGCGCAGGGACGCTGGGGCTTCCGGTCGCTTTCGCCATCATTGGCGGAATGCCGGAGCGGTTTGCTCCGCTAGTGAAGCTTTACAAAGATGCCGCCGCACGCGCCGGTCATGATCCTAGCAAGCTGCAGATTGCCACACATTCACACGGCTTTGTCGGGGAAACCACCGAGCAGGCCGCAGCCTTGTTCTATCCTTCCACCCAGGCCCAAATGAATGTCATTGGCCGGGAACGGGGCTGGAGCCAGCCGTACAACCGCGCAGCGTATGATGATGCCCGCAGCCTGCGTGGAGCTCTATATGTCGGTGACTCCGAATATGTCGCCGAGAAGATTATTTTGCTGCATAAGAACCTGGGCGTTACACGTTTCTTCCTTCACGTCAATGTCGGCACCATGCCGCACCGTGAGGTCATGCGCGCCATCGAGCTGCTCGGCACCAAGGTTGCGCCAATCGTGCGCAAGGAGCTTGCCCGCGGCTAAGTCAATCCTATTAAGTTCTCATACAAAAGGGATGTCCGGTAAGCCAGGAAATACGTGGCCGCCCAGACATCCCTTTTTTTGGGGGTATAAGAATCCATCCTTATCAGCCGCCTACGGAATCAAACACGGCTGATTTTCCGTTTTTGTGAATCTGTATACTCCCATAGTCCTGGGCATTGCCCAGCTCGAAAATCCTCATTCCCTCCAATCTTTTATCCTGATAGTCCATCGTCCCGAGTTCTTCAAGGTTTATTGTGAGCGTCTGATCTTCCGCCTCTGCTTGCAGCGAATTCAGAAATTGGGCTTCCTCTCCTTGAATTACGCTTGAATAATTAACAATCAGGTACTGATCTTCAGCGGCCGGAGAATATAAATACAACCCATTCTTTTCTTTGATCTGCTCAACAAAGCTCTTTGCCCCGTTACCTAGCTGCTCCAGCTTCACTTCATGTACCGGCTCGGCGTCAGTACGGCTGCATCCCGCTAATACCATTACGATAATGGAACAAAGGTATAATAAAGTGCCAGCTTTCTTCATGATTTAACAACTCCCGATTTCCTTGATTTCCTGATTTCCTTCATAAGCTTTAATAAAGTTCATTCATTCCCAGATTATTCGCGAAAAACCCGCAGCAAGTACGGGTTCAGGTTATCAACTAATCTACAATCTGCAAACAGTGATTTGTATAGGGGTGTCCTTAAATTCTTTCATTATGATCTCTTTTACTTTTTCCCATTGCAATTTATCCAGGCCGCAGCCAATTTCAGGCATAGCTATTTGATTGACGGCTTCCTGCAGACATATTTCCTTCATTGCTCTTAAGGACAACGTTAACGTATCATAAGTAGGCTTCTGCCAGTACTTTGACTTCGTTATCAAGTTAAACACTCGCTCCACTTTGTAACATTCACCTACGAGTAATTCATTCCTGTTGGCCTTCTCTTGAAGGGAGGACAGCTTGAATCTTTTCCTAAACTGTACAGCAATTCCAGCCCCCATCTTAGCATCCGCTGAAATACAATGGGCCAGACAGTAATCTTCCGGCATTGAAAACAAGTCTTTCTTTATCTCCTGAAATTCCATCGGCATTCACTCCGTGCAAGGATATAGTGAAATCTATCAATTTTCAAAATCCGTGTTATTTACTTTATTGTACTCTTCCAATAGCTCCTTGTACTTCCCTTCCTGCTGGCTTAACATCCACTCGAACAATGTTCGGACCGCTTCAAAAATATAAGGCTTAATCTTATATGGAATAGCTTGCAGAGTCATCTCATCCTGAACTAAATGCTCATAGAAGCCGACACAAATTGCATTATTCAGATACGGACTTCTCCGGTATTGGTTAAAACACCACTCCGCATAATTATAAATCTTATCTTGTTCTTTCCAATCCTTATTCCTATGTGCTTCAACAAGTCTATCTCTTAACCACACTAATAAAGAATAAATCGAGTCCTCTTTTTCATTAAACTGAAACCTAAGATCATAAAATAACTCAAGCCCTATTCTTCTCCAGGCACTCATGTATCACCTCTATTTGTATTCAGGTTCTGCTACCTTATCTTTAGGATTGTTCCCCGGGAATTTCCGAGATAAAATCCTTAGCTCCAGCCGGAAAAGATTTGGAAGCACTAATAATCACATTACCCGCTTCGTCAAACGTACCGTACTTCACTTCCTCCATTTTCCACAGATCCATGAAATAATTGACCTTCCCGCTGTAATCAGGACGGGTTCCCCACTCTTCTCCATTGGGTTTCATCATATTAATCTTAAACGGGTTTCCGTTTCCGATCTGAAGTACCTCTTTCCCTTGCCATCCCCCCCAGGCCGCTCCATTGATGACTTTATAGTAGGTGGAGATACCTCTGTATTCATAGATAAAGCTATTGCTTTTCCCATATTGAAAATAATAGGTTCCGCCCGCTCCGCCTTCTTGATCCGGGATTAGGTCATCCTGCAGCGTAATACGCGGCAAATCAAGCGCTGCATTTCTGGACTTGACCAGATCGGCACTGACCGAATCCTTCAACAACTCTTGACTCGTCTTATAAATAACTACAGTTTTTGTTGGCGCATCCCATACCACCTTTGCCTTAATCCCTTCCCCAATCCACCGAAAAGGAACATACACCGCTCCATCTCTGATTACAGGAGGCGTCTTAAGCGTTACCCGTTCCCCGCCTACAATGGCTTCCTTGCTGCCCACTGTTAATTTCAGACTATCCTTTGTTACAGAGTCAGTTACCGTGATAGTTTTGGTTTTGCTGTTCCAATCTACATTTACATTTGGAATAAAGGATACCGTACGAATCGGCACTAAGGTTACATTGTTCACTACGATGGGTTTCTGATCGCCCGTCTGCACCCCGTTTATGTTTAAGTGAAGTTCATTTTGAAGCGCAGCTGCCTGGGCAGAGTGCATCGTAAACATAGTACACCCTATAAGAGTACAAATGAGGAGCATCATTTTTTTCTTCATTTTATCTGCCTCCGCAATTAGTTTTCATTATTTATAGACGCCGCTAAAAGGAAATTGTTTCTATAAATTCAAATAGTCCCGTTGCATGTGATTAGTTCGACTATATAAATTGAATTTAAGGATTTTCCATTTTGGCGAGGACGTAACTACGGTGAATATTTGGACTTCCGGCCGCTGTTGTCGTAAGAATTTCTTGATTTAATCCGCTATTTGCGGTGGAAATCCGGTGACAAAGGCGGTCGCTATCGCTCCTACAGTTCCAAAATCCCCCTCCGTTACTTTTGCCTTTTTGGATAGTTATTAAGTTCATTCTATATAATTTGAGAAACGGCAGCAGCAATATCGCCTGCTGCCCTTCGCGCTTATGTATGATTAAGCACAGACCCAATACCTTTCCATTCATAAACTAATAGGTTCAATTCAGAACCTGCAATCTTCACCTTTTCCGTTTGAATCCATTCAGCACCAAAGGCTTCATAGAAGTAACGAGATTTGTTGCCCTCCAAAACCTCAACAAATACCCTGTTTATACTCAGCTTTTCAAATTGTAAAAATAGTATTCTTAAAAGCTGCCTTCCTATCCCCAATCCTTGATATTGTTCAAGGACATAAATCGAGGTTAAGTCCCCTGAGTTTTCTACTGTATTCGTTTCTCTTTTTCCGCCATCGGCAAATCCAATAACTTCTCCAAGGTTATTTTCTGCTACAAAGACATAATTATCATCTTTTGATAAATTCCTCATCCATAATCTGGTCCTCTGTTCATAAGAAGCTTCTCTAAAAATTCGTCAGGCATTATATTTCTATAAGTGGTTCTCCAACAATCCACATGTACTTTTGCTATCCCTTTAGCATCTGAAATCTTGGATTCTCTAATAATCATTGCTAACCCCCTCTGGATATTACCAATCCATCCAATTTTATTTAACGCATATTTTACCATGTTCAGTTAGGGCGTGTCTTCAAACCACTTCACTCGCCAAAACCTGCTGATGTATGCATTCTAAGGAATCACGGGTACAGTACCATTTTCCGATCACACGCGATGAAAGGCGTTTCGTCACTAGGTAGTTTTTTCGGTGGAGGCTTACGTCTCGGGGTTTCAGAGACTTCGCTCTTCTTCCGAAGACGTGTGTGTGTCTGGAAAGTGTATTCCTGGCAGTACAAACGGACCGATCTGCACTTATTTGGGGCTTTTAGCCTGTTACAGTAGGGAAACGGACTCCAGTGCAGTTATTTCTCCCCGATGGCCATTTTTAGATAGAATGCAGCGCAGATAAGGTCCGCTGGGTCCGCAAAAGAGAATAAACAGAGGTTTTACTCTTCATAGCGTCTCCTGAGTCCGAGTAAACGAACCCGCTGCGGGCTTGAGGGACCCTACCTTCAATACTAAATCCCTGCTTCCCCAGAGCTCTTCCAGTTTAAAGACACTCTCTAGTGCCCCCACTTAGTCAGCTTCATTTAAGAACTACAAAAAACCAGCCCTCAATGGGCTGGTTCGCTGCAAGGTTAGCTAATGGAACGACAGCCGCCCGCCAATTTGGCGGATATGGTTTACGTCGGCCCACAGTATAAAATAATTGTAGAACATTTCCCCGATTTGGACTGGGCGGGGGTATGCCCTTCATACCTCACTTCGCTGACCGGGCGCCAGTCTGAGGGATACGGAAAGGATACCCGGTACACGGAGTTTGTGTAGATGCTTTTCGGCACCCTGACACGAGGAGACCATTGCAGGGCGGTAATATGACCACCGCTGAGGACATTCACCAGCATCGGCGCTCTGATATCGACAATCCAGAGTTGAGCTGCTCTTCCTGCATCAGTGCATCCCGATAAATACGCGATACCGCTGCCTTCCGGTGACCAGCTGACGGGAGTCGCGAAACAATCCGAAGCCGCTATAGTCTTCTGCTGCTGACCGGTACGGCTGTCCATTTGGATGAGAGAATAATAATTCGGTGCCTTATAATCGGTTGCGCTATAAGCGATGGTTCGGGAGTCCGGGGACCATGCTGGAAAATAGTTTTTGGCGAGCGGTCCCCCTTCCAGCGTGTAGATGGTGCCGGTGGCCAGATCCACCGTGGAAATGATTGAGATGCTGCTGCCGGGAAACGTATAAAGCGCGAAGGCTCCGTCCGGGGAAAGCCGAACATCATGCAGCGGCCCTTCCGTATTCTGCGTGATTTGTCTCCTGACTGTACCATCTGTCCGGATGCGGTAGAGCTGGGTGTTGCCGGTGGAATCCGGAGCAGCAAACAAAAGCTCCGTGCCCGAAGGGAACCATTGGACATCACTGGCATCCGGCTCCGGGATGCTATTGCTGTTATGGGAGAATGTATCGTAGATGACGATTCGCCCGTTTTTGACATACGCCAGAAATTTGCTGTCGGGGGACCAATCCAGCAGCGTGTAGGGTTCGATTTGGTCGATCCGGGCAGCCCTAAACGTGACGGTATCTATTAGGTAGACCACGTTGCCAACGCCAATGAAAGCGACTCTCCTGCTGTCAGGAGACCAATAAGGAACGGAAAACTCTGCACCCAGTCCCTTGGTAAGTTGAAAATTAAAACCGTCCTGCGGTCGGTACAGCCAAATGTCGAACGTTCCGGCGCGGTCCGACGTGTAGGCGATCCGTCCTTGAACATAATCATGAGGAACAGCTTGCACGGCCAACATCCTCTCCTGAATCATCTTATCTTTCAAATGTATTCAGTGGAGGGCGATTAGGCTACAGTCCCGGACCGGCGGTTTATTTATAGATCAGACCCCGCCTTCATTGAACTCCTCTCTTCCAGAAAAAAACACAACGGCCTTGGTCCATGAACTTCAGGACCAAGGCCGGTTTACGGCTTTAATAAGCCTAACGTACTATTTCTCTTCCGTTCCCACGCTTGAAATGAAAAACTCATATTCAAGACTTTGCTCTGCAGGGATGGTGTATTCCTTATATACTGGCGCGCCCCAGCTATCGTCTCCGCCTACGCCCATTTGTCTTCCTGCTACTGTCACTACGGTGTAATGAACCGCCGGAAGCTCGAACGCATGGCTGGCATGCTCCAGCTCGAATGCGGTATACGGCGACAAATTACATTCCACAGGCGCGGTTGCCGGGGCCGAGATTTGCAGGCCCACTCCCGATTTATCGGTAATCTTCACGCGGCGTACTCCGGTACGGTTACCGGATTCCTGCGGAACAAGGTAGCGGGACGGCAGCTCCTGTACGCTCCGGCTGAACACGCCGAGTCTGGCACCGTACGCACGGTCGATATAATTCTCTTCCGGTCCCATCGCATACCATTCCGTCTGGTCGTAGTCCGCCGGCATTTTGAAGGACAATGCCAGGATCGGCAGATCCGGAAGCCCGGCAGCGCCGTTGTAGCGGGTACGCACCCGCACCTTTCCGTCGCCGTAGACCGTATAGGCGGTTTGAACCGACAGCCCGGGATGGATACTGAACCGGTAATCAAAGCTCACCGTGACTGCACCATCCTCCTGTGCAAGGCTCACCTCTACACATTTACGCGACAGGCTTGCAGCATACCAGCATCCGGCATTGTAGCCGAGATTGGTTCCTTTGTCGTTGTCGGTCGCCGCCCGCCAGAACAGCGGGGCCGGAGGAGCCGCAATCATTTCGCGGCCGTGGATGTTCAAGGACACCAGAGAACCAGCCTGTTTAGAGAACAGCACGGTGAAGCCCTCGCCGAGGACGCCGATTTGCACATCCCCTTCCACAACCTTCAGTTGGCCGGCTGGCTGCTCCGCTTCAGCTTCCTCTTGCACTACGAAGATGGACTCTCCAAAGGCAATTTCATATCCGGCCTTGGCCCAGAGCTCCGCATCCTTCAGCAGCAATGAGGCCTGAATGCTGTATTCGCCCGGTTTTCCGTCTGCTTGCGGCAGCTCGACCGGCACCAGCACCTCGCTTTGCGGCGCGGCATTGACGTCAGTTGTCCAAGCGCCGAGCAGCTCGCCTTCACGATACAGCCGGTATTCCAATGCCAGATGTCCGGTTCCTGCGAACAAGCTCTCATTAATGAGCCGAATGCCTGTTTTTCCAGGCTCCAGCTTGTAGTTCTGGTACAGGAATTTAACCTCCTGCATCTTCGGCGTCCACTGCCGGTCGGCGTAGACAATGCCATTGCCGCAGAAGCTGTAGTCCGTCGGACGGTCCTGGAAATCGCCGCCGTAAGCAAAATACTCGCGGCCATAGCGATCCTTAGTAATAATCGACTGATCGATATAATCCCAAATGAAGCCACCCTGGTACATCGGGTACTTATTCTCCAGCTCCGTGTACTTATGCATGCCGCCCACCGAATTGCCCATCGCATGCATGTATTCGCAGCTGAGATAAGGCTTGTCCGGGTTGCTGTTCAAATACTCTTCGATATCCGCCGGTTTGGCATACATCCGGCTCTCCATATCGCTTGTGGCATTGTAATTACGGTCATAGAACACACCTTCATAATGGACAAGACGGCTATTATCACGGCTGCGGAACCAATTCGCAACATCCAGAATGACCTGACCCGCATACGACTCGTTGCCGCAGGACCAGATTAGAATGGATGGATGATTCTTATCCCGTTCCAGCATAGACTCTGCCCGGTCCAGCACGATATCGCGCCAATTCGGATCGTTGCCGGGAATGTTCCAAGAAGGCTCAACAGCCCCCATCTTTTGCCACGAACCATGGGTTTCCAGATTCATTTCGTCGATGACGTAAATGCCGTATTCATCGCACAGCTCATACCATAGTGTTTGGTTGGGATAATGCGACGTACGTACGGCGTTAATGTTGCTGCGCTTCAGCGTACGGATGTCCCACATCATGTCCTCACGGGTAATCGTCCGGCCGGTGCGGCAGTTGAATTCATGCCGGTTGACGCCTTTGAATACAATCCGCTTGCCGTTGATGCACATCAGCTTGTTCTTCAGTTCGAACCGGCGGAACCCCGTCTTCTGGACAATCGCTTCAATGAGCTTCCCCTGTGCATCGAGCAGCGAGATGCAGAGTGAATACAGATACGGATTCTCTGCACTCCATGTCAGAACATCCGCAATGTCTCCAGACAAGGTCAGTTCACGTCCGCTGAACCCGCCCTCCGCACTCAGACGGACCTGTCCTGCTTTATCCTTGAGCTCAATTCTTGCGCTAACGTTCTCCTGCGGAGTATCCAGCAGCTGCATTTGAACATTCAGGCTTCCTTGCGTATAAGTATCGTCAAGCTCCGCCCGCACCGCGAGATCCCGGATATGTTGCTTCGGAACAGTATACAAATAGACTTCGCGGAAAATACCCGAGAACCGCCAGAAATCCTGATCCTCCAGCCAGCCTCCGGTACTGCGCTGGTATACCTCGACGGCCAGCTTGTTTTTGCCTGTACGCACATACGGGGTCAGATCAAATTCCGACGGTGTAAAGCTATCCTCGGCATAACCGACAAATTCCCCGTTAAGCCAGACATAAAAAGCCGACTCCACCCCTTGGAAGGAGATATAGAGCGGTCCGTCCTCCAGGTTCGCCGGGAGACGGAATTCCTTCACATAACTGCCGACCGGGTTATGCTCCTGCGGGATATGCGGCGGGCGGACATCACTTAGTCCATCCCACGGATACATCGTATTGACATATTGTGGCCGGCCGAAGCCCTGCAGCTGGATATGTCCGGGAACCTGGATGCTGTCCCATGCGGAGCAATTATAGGATTCCGCAAAAAACGGCTCTACACGGCTGGCCGGATTCGGCGCATAGCTGAATTTCCAGCTGCCGTTCAGGCTATAGCGCATATCCATCGGCGCACCCGCCTCTGCCTTAGCCATGCCTGCATAATAACGGTGGTCCGAATGGGCCTCGAGCCGGTTCACCTTGAACACACCCGGGTCCTCCAGCCAGCTCAAACTTGGGGTAACTGCCAATTTCATTTCCTCCTTTAGAACGTGAACATAAGAATGTTAGCTGCTTCATTCTTATGTTCAGCTTATTAGTCATTGTTATTTCACGGAACCCACCATGCCGGCAACGAACTGCTTCTGCATCAGGAAGAAGACAAGTGCTGTCGGAAGCGTTGAGATGACAACCGCGGCCATAATCACGCCGAAATCCGGCGAATAGCTGGAGCCGAGATTGGAGATCAGCAGCGGAATTGTCCGTTTCTCCGGGGTCTGCAGCACAATCAGCGGCCAGAGGTAATTATTCCAGCTGGACATGAACGTAATAATGGCGGCAGCCGAGTAAGTTGTCTTCATGGTCGGAACATAAATTCGGAAGAACAATCCCAGCTCCGACAATCCGTCCATCCGGCCGGCTTCCAGAAGTTCCCGCGGAAACATCTTGGAGCTCTGACGGAAAAAGAAGATCAGAAACGCCGTTGTGAAGGTCGGAAGAACGACCGCGGCCATCGTGTTGACTCCAATGAGCGGAGCTGTAGCGGACAGCTTTGAGAACATTTGATAGAGCGGTACCATCAACGCGGCGAAAGGAATCATCATGGATAACAATAACAAATTGAAGACGATATCCTTTGCTTTGCTGCGATAAATTTCGAATCCGTATCCGGCCAGTGATGAGATCAGCAAGGCCAGAATCGTTGTCGTCACAGAGATTTTGAGCGTGTTCCACAGAGCAGGCACAAGATTGATTGAATCCGTCAGTTTCTTGATATTCTCGATCAAATGACTTCCGGGAAGCATTCTTCCCTGAGTTACATCTACCGAAAGGTTCGTCGCACTAATAATCATCCACAAAAACGGGAAGATCGAAACGATCGCTACAATGGACAGAAACACATAAATAGGTGCGCGGCGTAAGGTTCTCATTACTTATCATCACCTGCCAATTTGATTTGAAGGAAGGCCAGTACAATAATCATGACAACGATGGAGTAAGACACAGTAGCTGCGTATCCAAAGTCAGGGGTGTACTTGAACGAAAGGTTATATATATATTGGGAAATGGAGAGTGTCGCGTTGCCGGGACCTCCCTTAGTAATATTCATGATTTCATCGAACAATTGCAGCGTCCCGATAGTCGAGGTGATCGACGTAAAGAGAATAATCGGCTTAAGCAACGGAGCGGTGATCGAGAAAAATTGTCTGACCCCCGAGGCGCCGTCAATCCGCGCGGCTTCATAAATGGAGTTGTCGATGTTCTGCAGCGACGAGAGGAAGAAGATCATGTTGTATCCCGTCCACCGCCATGTAATTGCGATAATAATTGTGACCTTTGCCCAGAAGGGATCGGAGATCCACTGAATCGGTTCGGATAACAAATGCATGTTCATTAAAGCCAGATTCACCAGTCCGTCATTACCAAACAGATATTTGAATACGACGGAGTATGCCACAAGCGAGGTTACGCAAGGCAGGAAAATAGCGGTACGGAAAAACCCTTTGAAGCGCAGCTTACTGTCATTAAGGAGCACCGAAATAATCATCGCAAAAGTGATCATGAGCGGTACTTGCACAATCAGGAACAGAAAGGTATTCTTTACGGCGGTAAAGAAGGTTTTGTCGCTGAGCAGCCGCTTATAGTTGCTTAATCCGTCAAAATGAAGATTGGCTCCTGCGCCCGTTTTGAAGGAGAGCAGCAAAGCCTGAATCATCGGATAAAAGTAGAACAAGCAAATCATGAGGACGGCCACAGCAATAAATAACCAGCCGGTAAGCTTAGCGCGGTTGCGCATGGTATGGTTCACAGCTCTCAATCCTTTCTCTATACAGGCGTGAATCGGAAAACGGATAAGCCGCCGTCCCCCCGCCAAGGCTTAAATCGGCCGGTACGGGGGGACAGCGGAGTAATCAGGTGCTACAGGGGTTACTGGATTTGAGACTCCGCTTGGGACTGAGCATCGCCGAGCGCTTTATTTATATCCGTACCGTTCAGGTAATTCTGCATTTCAACCTTGAGGATATCCTCGATAGCATAGGTGTGCATGCCGTAGTTAACATTCGGAATTTCCGCAGTCCATTTTGCGAAGTCGGAAATGACCTTTTGTCCGCCAAAGTAGTTGTCTGCGGCAGTGTAAGCTTCGCCTTCAGCAGCCGGTTTATAGGTTCCGATAACGCCAACGTCGGTCACAAGCTTCTGGTACAGGTCAGTGTCGGAGCCGAGTGTTGCGCCCAGGAATTCAATTGCCGCTTCTTTGCCGTCGTTGTTAAGTACATACCAGGAGCTGCCGCCCAGGTTGGAGGCATGCACGGAGCCTGTCGCATTTTTCAATTTAGGGAATGGTACAACCGCCCATTTACCGGACTGGTCAGCTGCCGATTTCACCGATGGTGTAATCCAGTTGCCTGTTGGAATGGATGCAACGGCACCGCTGTTGAAGCCGGCGAGGAACGAGCTCCAGTCGGAGTTAACCTTAACGATATCCGCAGACATCAGCTCTTTATAGCTTTCGAACGCTTCCTTCAGTACAGCATTGTCCTTCAGGTCAGGTGTTGTACCATCGCTCTTCAGATACCAGGAGCCGGCGGATTGGATCATCATCCGGATCAGCCCCAGATCGTTCGGGTCCTGGGTCAGCATATCTTTGCCGGTTTTAGCTTTTACCGCTTTGCCGATCTCAATGTACTTCTGCCAGTCGATATCCTGCAGATCGTCAACTGTGTAGCCCGCTTCCTGCAAATAGTCTGTGCGAACATACAGGCCTACAACCCCGGAGTCGAAAGGAACGCCATATTGCTTGCCGTTAAAGCTGGTTGGTCCGATCTTATAATCGGCGAAATCAGCGGGTTTAATGGCGTCACCGAGCTCCTGAAATGAGTCTGGATACGTTTGCAAAAAGCTTTGAGCACGGTAATCTTCAATCAGAACGATATTCGGCAGACCCGATGCGCTTCCCGAGTTGAGGCCGGTGTTCAGCTTCTGGATAATATCATCCTGGGCATATTCGATAACGTTGATTTTAGCATCCGCGTGGTCTTTCACATACGCATCCTTCGCCAGATTCATCGCGGCGATATTAAAGTTTTTGTCCCATGCCCAGACCGTGATCTCCTTGGAGGTGCCTGTAGCCTCCCCATTGTTGGTATTTGCCTGGTTATTGGCGTTACTGGAGCAGGCTGTCAGCAGCATAAAGCCGGCGAGCAGAAGAGCAGTAGCTTTTTTCTTCATGATGTATATCCCCCTAACGTATATTTGAAAGTGCTTTCTTTATCAAGAATATCATCCTGGTCCTTCATTTCGTTAGAAATTAATTTAGTTAAAATAGTGATAATATTGTCTTTGTATCCGCTTCCACGGAGAGTAAATTAGCATTTATTTTCTCCTTTCGCACTTTTTTTAGGTAAATCCCCGTCCAACAAACATCGCACATACAAAAAACCGGCGCCGTTTATAGGGCGCCGGTTCATGGCGTGGCTTGGATAGTATGCTGCAAAAACACCGGTTCAATCCGTAGTCAGCAGGGAATTTTGATAGAAACCTTCGTCCCCTGCCCCGGTGTGCTGGAGATGGATACGCCGTAAGGCTCACCGTACAGCAATGTCAGGCGGTCATGAACGTTGCGGATGCCGATGCCGCTGAACAGCTGCCTGCTGACGGACGAGGCGGGAATCGAATCTTTGTTGTCCAGATCCATCCCATCTCCCGTATCAACCACCTCGCAGTGCAGCGTATCCCTGTCCTTCATTATGGTGACATAGATATAGCCGGAGGTTTTGATATTGAACGCGTGAAAGAAGGCATTTTCGATAAAAGGCTGAAGAACCAGCTTGGGCACTTTAGCAGACATGCAATCCGGTGAAACGAAGTAATCCACCTTAATGCGGTTGCCGTTGCGAACCTGATTAATATATACATAATGCTTCAGGTTAATAAGCTCCTCTTCCACTGTAATCGTCTCGTTCACATTGCTGATGGTATTCTGGAGCAGGGAAATCAGCGCATGAATCGTCTCTGTCGCCTGTTCCTTGCTTCCTCTCTGCACCAGAATATTGACTGACGCCAGCGTGTTGTATAGAAAATGGGGATTGATCTGCTGTTGAAGCGCAGCCAATTCCGCCTTCCGCTGCTCCTTTTGGGTCTCCACAAGCTGACCCACATAATCGTTCAGCTCTTTGAGCATATAGTTGTATGCGGTGCTGAGCTGTCTTGTCTCATAGGTGCCGGTAACCGACATGTAGTTATGGAAACTTTTTTTGGTCACATTGGACATTTTTTTAACCAGTGTGCGCAGAGACTGCGTCAGCCTCTTCGTCAGAAAATAGATGACGAGTACGGCTACGGCGGCGATTGCTGCAACGATCAGAAAAATCGCCTTTTTGTCCAGCAGCGTGCCGATTGTCTGTTTCTTATCAATCAGATTCACAATATACAGGTTGTACGAAGGCAAATAGTCCGCCAGCACGATGACCTCCCGCCCGCCGATGGAGAGCTCCTGGCTGGATTTGCCCACCTCGGCGATCTGCTGCGCACTCTCCAGCAGGTCGGGAGACATGCTGCCGATTTGCTCCGTCCGATTACTGGACACGATCAGGCCCGATGTATCCAGAAACATTACATCGTTTCCCTGACTCGTAAAGCTGGCGTAGTTCTTGCGGAAATCACTTTCACGGGTGAACATATACAATGTGCCGTACGGCTTGGATAAACCCGGGGCGGTCAACGCCTTGGCGGCGACCAGATAACGGCTTTGTGAATTGAACGGGCTGGCGTCCATAAAGCTGTAGAAGAGCTGCCCATTGCGTTCCTGAGCGGCCTTTGTAATGGGATTGTTCTTCAACTCTTCTGAGGAGCCCGACCAGTAGGTAACATCGCTGGTGTAGCTTCTTCCGTTCACACCCAGAATGGAGAGGCCGATATTGGTTCCTCCGATACCGGATTGAATGCGGTCCATCTGATCCCGCATACTGTAATACCGCTTGAAGTTCGCCAGTGAATTGATATCCTTCTCCGTCATGAAGCTTCTGATCACGCCGCTCTGCCCGACTTCAATAGCGCTGTTGACGGTTGCATAATGGGAGTTCTCCAGCGCACTTTTGATCTGGTCGATAATCTTGGAATTGGTGATGCTGAAGGTTTGCACGAACAGCTTTTGGGACATTTGTACGGTCACTCCGGTAATCAGGACGGTAACCAGAATGATGCTGATGACCATGACGGCGAATATTTTACTGAACAGGCTTTGATCCTTGAGCTTTGTGAGCCATTTCTCCGTTAGTCCCATTTCGGGCTCCTTCCCGCTGCATTAGCCTTTCCGGTATTGACTAGGCGAGCTTCCCATCAGCTTGCGGAATACTCTGGTGAAATAGCTGTGGTCTGAGTAGCCCACAAGACTGCTGATTTCAGAAATGGATAAACCGGCATTTTCTTTCAGCAGCAGGCACGCTTTTTCGATCCGCACCCGGTTTAAATATTCGTTGAAGCCCTCTTTGTTATGTAGCGCAAAATAATTAGACAGATAGGACGGGTTGAAATGAAACTGCCTTGCCACTTCGGTCAGCGTAAGCTGGCGTGAATAATGCTCGTCGATATACAGTAAAATTTTTTGAATGGCCGGTACTCCGCCGCGGTTCTTGGTTACGCATTCCGTCGCAGCTTGCAAAAACTGCTCAAGCCGTATCTCCGTTTCACCGATATGCCGTGCCTCATGAATGGAGCGGAAGAACTCATATTTGCTTTCGTCCAAGGCGCGGGCCTCGTAATGGAAATGCAGCAGCATTCCGATGATCTGAAACATACTGTGGCATAAAAACGATTTGAACTCGAACATCCCTGTATCTCTCCGGCCGGACATGGACGCGACATATGCGCTTAAGCGGCCGAAAGCCAAGTCGAACTCCTGCCGGTTCAGCTCTGCACCGAAGGCATCCTGATCGAAAGCGGGACCCTGCCGCCCCTCCTCGCCGTTATCTACCAGCAAACAGTGATCCGGGAGAAAGAAGCGGCGGTCCAGCAGCTTCATCAGATCATCCGTATAGATCGTATGCAGTTCACTCAGCTCAGTGAAAACCCGGCTGACCGCGAGATTCAGGAACATATTTGCACGGATGCCCGCGGTGAATACCTGATCTGCAAGACGGACGAGCGCCTCATACCCAGCCTCCTCCAGATTAAACAACAGGCGGACATGCCCCTCCAGCGGAGACAGCCGGCGGAAGGTCACCCTGCTGCCGCTGCTTTGCAGCAGAGAACGAATGCTGTTCTCCAGCCACTCCTCTTTGCGGCTATTCGCAGCGGGTTCGTCGCCCGTATCAGCAATTAGCAGCACAAATCCCGGAAAGGGGAATGTTACCCGCAGCGCTTCCTCGTCGTACTCCACTGGAAAGCCGGAAACCAGTTTGTCCAGAATATAGTCCGCAGATTGCCGCTTGTCGCTTCTCCAGTCCACATGCTGAAGCAGCGGAATCCGCTGCGCCGTTTTTTTCAGAACGGCAAGCAGTGAAGCGGCCTCCAGTCTGGGCTTCAGGATATAATCGGCAACCCCGCTTTGGAAGGTCGAACGCACATATTCGAACTCACTGAAGCTGCTGAGCACGATCACCTCAATTTCCGGATACATCCCCTTGACGAGCCGGATCAGCTCTTCCCCGTCCATCACAGGCATAACGATATCGGTCAGGATGATATGCGGACGCTGTAATTCAATTAATTCAAAAGCCTCTCTTCCGTTGGAGGCCTCGCCCGCAATCTGAAACCCTTCCCCTTCCCAGTCCAGCAGATGGATTATCCCCTGCCGTACCAGCATTTCATCGTCCACCACCAATATTTTGCAGAACGTTGTGTCCATGGCTTCTCCTTTTTACGAACAAAAATACACTAAAAAACAAAATGAAACCCGCTTGATTAAGGGGTTCCATCTCATTGAAACAAACTTATCTATCAGAAATGAAACAGCTTTCATAATCTGATTTACATTATAGGTATACGCCCGGAGACTGTCAATTGAGAGGGAGGAGGGCGATTAGGCTATAGTCCCCGACCGACAGTTTATTTATAGATCAGACCTCCGCCTTCCTTAAACTCTTCTGCTTTGTCCCGCATCCCTGCGGCAATCATCTCTTGCTCCGGTTCTTCTTGTCCATCCTGCAACCTCGCCGTATCGCGGATACCATGAGAAATGCGCATACTGCAGAACTTGGGTCCACACATAGAGCAGAAATGAGCCGTTTTGGCTCCTTCCGCCGGAAGGGTCTCATCATGATATTCCAGCGCCCGTTCCGGGTCGAGTGACAAATGGAACTGATCCCGCCAACGGAACTCGAAGCGCGCTTTGGAGAGTGCGTTATCCCGATCCTGCGCCCCCTTGTGTCCTTTGGCCAAGTCGGCTGCATGGGCGGCAATTTTATAGGTGATGACGCCTTCCCGCACATCATTTTTGTTAGGCAATCCTAGATGCTCCTTCGGGGTAACATAACACAACATCGCCGTTCCGAACCAGCCGATCATCGCCGCTCCAATAGCCGAGGTGATATGATCATAGCCGGGTGCAATATCCGTAGTCAGTGGACCCAGTGTGTAAAAAGGAGCGCCATGGCAAAGCTCAAGCTGTTTATCCATATTCTCTTTGATCAGATGCATCGGTACATGGCCCGGACCTTCCACCATCACCTGAACATCATGCTTCCAGGCAAGCGAGGTTAATTCACCCAATGTCTCCAGCTCGGCAAACTGGGCTTCATCATTAGCATCGGCAATGGAGCCTGGCCGCAGCCCGTCACCCAAAGAGAACGCCACATCATAAGCCTTCATGATTTCACAAATATCCTCGAAATGCGTATAGAGAAAGTTCTCCTGATGATGGGCCAGGCACCAGGCCGCCATAATTGAACCCCCTCTGGAGACGATGCCCGTCATTCTTTTGGCCGTTAATGGGATGTAACGCAGCAGTACCCCGGCGTGAATGGTGAAATAATCCACTCCTTGCTCCGCCTGCTCGATCAGAGTGTCCCGGTATACCTCCCAAGTTAAATCCTCAGCCTTGCCGTTTACCTTTTCCAAAGCCTGATAGATAGGCACTGTCCCGATAGGTACCGGAGAGTTGCGGATAATCCATTCACGGGTGGTGTGAATATTTTTGCCTGTCGACAGATCCATAATATTATCCGCTCCCCAGCGGGTAGCCCATCTCATCTTCTCAACTTCTTCATCAATGGAAGAGGACACCGCCGAATTCCCGATATTGGCATTGATCTTCACCAGGAAATTCCGCCCGATAATCATCGGTTCACTCTCAGGATGGTTAATATTCGCTGGAATGATCGCACGGCCGCTGGCTACTTCCTCTCTAACAAACTCAGGGGTTACATTTTCCCGGATTGCGATAAATTCCATCTCCGACGTAATCAGGCCTCTGCGCGCATAATGCAGCTGGCTGACATTGCCGCCTTCTCTGGCTCTCAAGGGCCGACGCTGCAATCCCGGAAACACCTCTGCCGCCGACTTCTCCGTGAGATTCCCGTTATCCTCCGGCTTGACCGTTCTTCCTTCGTAAGATTCGGCATCTCCCCGCTCCGCGATCCACTGAAGCCTGTGAGGCGTTAACCCCTTGCGGATATCGCTATAGGCTTCATCGTTAGTATAAGGCCCGCTTGTATCATAGACACGGACAGGAGCATTCTCCGCTTCTCCGGCCGTACCCGAGGTTCGGCTTAATGTAATCTCGCGCATCGGAACTTGAATATCAGGCCGTGAGCCCTCCACATACACCTTGTGACTTCCCGGAAAAGCACACAGATCGACCTCATGTTTCTTCTCTTGATTCGGCATCTTATTTCCTCCTTAAGGTTTGAGTAAATAAGAAAACGCGCAAAAAAGCCGCTCCACATGGAGCGGCTCAAAAATCCATATAAGGCTAACGCCAACAATGAAATAAAGGTCCGACTCCACTTTCCTACGCTGGTATGATCCAGATCAGGTTCAAGGGTCCAGGAATGCATTTTTCCCGTCTCAGCCTATTCAGGCTCCCCTAGTGGTTTCTTATTTAGTTATGTTTAAGTTACAGAGAAATCCAGCAATTGTCAACCGGTGTTCTTAATAGAGCTTTGGATAAACATGTCCTCTTTTATGAAAAATGCTGAGCTATATTACTTAGATACTCTTCCTCAACCGTATTTTTCTTCATACTTATGAGCATTTTCGCATCTTCTCCCACTACATAACGGAATTTGCTTGTACCGTCTGTGGCCGCTTGATAAATAGTGTCAGCTACAAGTTCTGGTGCCGAGGCATAGTCTGGAGCTTTTTCCATTTCCCCTAATTTACCCAGAAAGGCAGTAGTAAATGATTTATAATCCGTTAAGCCATCATTAAAAAAGAACTCCATCGATCTTCCGCCAAAGTCCGTGCTAATGGCTCCTGGTTCAATCAACTTTACTTTGATGTTTTGTGATGCTAATTCAAAAGATACGGATTCAGAAAAACCTTCTACCGCGAATTTAGTGGAGTGATACAGAGACATCGTAGGAAAGGTCACGATCCCTCCCATTGAAGAGATGTTGATTAGCAACCCTTCCTGATTAGATCTAAAATGAGGCAGCATGGCTTTAGTCATACTAATAAGACCAAAAACATTCACTTCAAATTGTCTGCGGATCTGCTCATCCGTAGCTACTTCTATAAGTCCCATTGTCCCATATCCGGCATTGTTCAGGAGAACGTCAATTTTACCAAACCGCTGAATAGCTTCAGATAATGCAGATTGAATGGTATCTGTTTTCTCAACATCTAACCGCAACACCAACACATTGTCCAATGTAATGAATTCAGTTTCTTTTTCAGGTGCACGCATCGTGGCTACTACGTTCCATCCTCTTTCAGCAAAATGTTTTACTGTAGCTCTCCCAATGCCAGATGAAGCACCCGTGATAAAAATTGTTTTCATTAAAATTCCTCCTAAAAGTATCTGAATTCGCTAAATGCTGCTCTTCTCTTCCTCTAACTGCTCCATGCTTAACAATCCCTCGGCAATAGTTGTAAGTTTAGCTTTATATTCTGCTATCCCAATCTGGATGCAGATGATCTGGGCCGGGTGCATTTCATCTTTATAATGTGAATACTGCTCTAATAACTGATCTAACTTTTTTTGTGATTCCTCTTGTACTTGCTTCAACCAGAAAATCACCTTGTCATACCCCACAAATCGGCCAAAATAAAGCCTCATCATAAAATCGGATTTCTTACTACTGTCTCCCTCTAGTGGCGCTAGTAAATAGTCGTTAAAACAATCTCGCCCTTTAGCCGTTATGTTATAAACATTCTTGTTTGGCTTACCTTTCTGGGGCACAATTTCCTTGGTTATTAATTCTTCCTTCTCCATTCGGGCAAGCGTAGGATAAATCGTGCCATAACTAGAGCTATAGAAATTAGACAACACATTCTCCAATAACTGCTTTATTTCGTAGCCAGTCAACGCTTCTTTCATGAGCAAGCCTAAAATAACATCCTGACTGTTCAAGAATAGCTCCTCCTTATTTAAAACATCTACATATTACACTCAGTAATATATCAGACCAATATATATCACGTCAATATATAATATTTAAGCAAAAAAAACCGAGTGAAGTCAGCAGTGAATGCCTGAAATCAACTCGGCTTGTCATTTGTACTTAATTTGCTGAACTAAAATATTCTGATAAAATCCCCACCAAAACTTGCTTATAATCATTTAAGTCATAAGAAGAGTTATTTACTTTTTTCTTGGCTATGTTTATGCCGTTAAATATTTCTTCTTCCAATTCCCTTCTTGCCTTTAGTACCTCCAAGGTTCCTTCTAAACCTGTATAACCCTGTTTTTTTCCATACCCTTGGTTAGTATAATATTCAATAAATCCCTCCGACCATTCTTTAGGTCTTTCCTTAACGGCCTTTCTGAAAGAATGATCAAGATCATTCTGCTCTACGTAAAGCAGCAATGGATTCAGCCGCTCCACAATCGCTGCCAGTTCTAGAACATAATTTATAACGTCTTCCTTCTGTGCACCATATTTAATCATTCCAATGGTCACAGGGTTTTGTATAAAACAACAATCAAAAACAAAGGTGTCTGGGCCATTTAAAATATTCGCCGAAAATCCCTTCCAACGCTCTGTTATCAGTTTCCTGTTTTGAGCTAGCGACAATTCATAAACATCATTTTTGGCAACTGCCTGCAATAACTCATCTGGAAAATCCGGCCCATATTCATTTGCGATTTTTCGATATTCCAGGAAAGAATGGCTACCTTGTTTAATCACACGATTATTCAACAAATCCCGAAACTTCTCATGGGTACCCAATAATTCATCGAATTCATTTTTCTCGAGACAGGCGACTCCCTCATAATCCGCTGGATGCTCCAAATCCCCTTCTAAAAACAGCTGAGATTTAAGGTTCATTTCCGTAAGAATTTCATGAACTAATTGAGCCGTTGTTGTTTTCCCGAATCCTGGTAATCCCTCAATCAAGACTAACTTCGGTTTCATAATAAAATCCCTCCAATCATTAGTAGGAGGATATGTAGGTTAGGAGCGATAGAGATGCGGTTTCCCACGACAATAAAAGCGGATACCCTAAGGTATCCGCAGAATGGGTTTAAATTACACCTTTCCCTGCATACCCTGTAAGATTAAAGAAAAGCATGCCGAATAAAATAGTGTAATCACTATTACAGGCATCCTTTCGCATTGTTAATCTTTACAGAGTAATCCACATGATCAGGTTAACGCTCCTTTGTATGCATCTCTATTAGTTAGATTAACATTGAGCAGAGATAAATACAATCCGGGAGCCTTCTTCAAACCTCCCCCGCTAGTCTAGTTGATACAGATTCCACTTTTGCGCGTTTGTACCATTGTCATCCCAAATTTGAACGTTGGTTCCATTTGCAGTACCAGCAGCAGCAACATCCAGAGCTTTCCCACTGTTGCTGGCAATCAATTTATAAGCACTTCCAACTTTAACAATGCTCCACTTCTGATTGGAACCGCCGCCATAACTCCATAATTGCACATTCGATCCATTGGCAGTCCCCATCTCAGCTACATCCAAACCTGTATTACTATTGACGTTAATAACCTTATACAATCCTCCGCCAACATCTGTGATTGTCCACTGCTGAGCACCCGTTCCGTTATCGTCCCAGATCTGTACATTTGTGCCGTTTGCAGTGCCTGCAGCAGCTGCGTCCAATGCTTTACCGCTGCCTACGTTAACCATTTTGTAGGTTTTACCAGAAACGATACCATCACTTGGAGGCGTTGCTGACTTTATCTGCTCTCTGACAAATTTACCGGATGCCGTTAACTGCGCGTCAGACCAACCACCATAAGGGCTTGCGCCAGGCGTCAATGCAGCGGAGGCTTCCGTCTTATCACATAACGACCAGTTGGTCCAACTCAGTTTTCTGTCTTTCATAAAATCCGTCCATACTTTAGATTCGGCAAGGAAAGGACCACCATCTCCGGAAGCGTCACTCGTTCCCCACTCTGTGATGAATACGGCTACACCTTTGTTCCTTGCATAATCAATACGATCTCTCAGCAATGAACCGTGAGTCCCGGCATAGAAATGTGTTGTATACATAATGTTGCTTTGGGCGATAGGGTTATTGGCGGCATCATGCACATCCTGGCTCCATGTTCCGGTTCCTACGATAATGATTCCATTCGTATCAATGGATCGGATAACCGGGATCATTTCCTCTGCATATGGCTTAATGTGGCCGTTCCACGTAGCATACCCATTAGGCTCATTGGCGATTTCATAGATCACATTCGGATAGTCCTTATACAAATTGGCCATTTCTGCAAAAAAACCTTTTGCCTGTTCTTTATAAATATTCGGATCCTTTTCACCCAGCACATGCCAATCGATAATCACATAGATTCCCAGATCAATCGCAGCTTGTACAGCTTCTTTCACCTTGTTTTTTTGCGAAGGATCATTGATATAGCCGCCATCTTGCGTATACATAGCTGGCCGGAATAAAGTTATTCCCCAATTGTCTCTCATCCATTTCATGCTATCATAATTCACGTACTCCCCAAACCATTGCAAACCATGGGAACTCATCCCCTTTAATTGGATCGCTTCTCCCGCCTGATTCACTAATTGGTTCCCAGAAACTCGCAGTTGGCCATTTTGGGCTACGACCGAATTAGCTTCGGCATTCACCTTTTGCGGGGGGACGAAAGATACAGTCATGAAGGTGATAATTAATGCACAAAAAACCGCAATCATTTTTTTGAACATATAAAGCTACCTCCTTAAATGGTTTGCTGTACTTTCCCGTGCTCTATTTTCCGAAAAGATCCATCCCCCTTCACAAAGTTTGCAAATCTATGGGGTATGTCTTGGTGTTTCATTAACAATGTAAAAGGGTGAAAGGAATGGCTTGAGGGATGGTAGTTATCTAATCGTTAGGGTGTAGTCGATAGGCATTATGAGGTGCATTAGCATATGGAGGCGGTTAGATCATCAGATCTAAGAAGAATTATCGTTCTAGCATAGCAGATATGATTAAGACACATAACATATGGGGGTTTCTTATGAAATCCCCATGCTCAGAAAACGCTTACATATTCTGTTATATTATACAATCATCAATCGGTTTTTAATACCAAACGACATCAAATTTCCATAAAAAAAGTGAAGCGCTGTTTCATTCAGCACCTCACTTTTACTATGATGAAATTCAAGCAACACGCTCATATCTTGACGACTTTATTTCCGCCAAAAGCTTGAACAGTCTGCCTTATCCAAAATATTAAACTCGATCATCTTCTCAAGTAATGAGAAATCAACCGGACTCTCCCAACGGATACGTACCAACTGCTTGGTATGATCATAGCCAGCCTGCACAATTTCAGCAGAAAAATGATTAATCCCTGCGATTTCAGGGGCAACAGCCATATGATGTTTGGCTACGCTAAAGCCAATAATGTATGTGCCATGATCGGTGAACATAGGCTGGTTCCAGCCAATTTTCGGCATTAGGTTTGGAAATTTCTTGATTACCCAAGCCAAAACCTCTTCCACTCGCTCCCGATGTTCCGGGTTATCAATTTGCGCTAAATATTCTGCAAAAACTTCCATATCATGCCCCCCTAAAATAAAATTTATTTAATACATTAGCAATTATCCGTTTTTGATTTTCTGTAGGCTAAGGGTGTCATATTCATCTCCTTTCTGAATCTTTCTATAAAATAGCTGGTGCTGTTGAATCCAACCTTATAGGCAACTTCTGTAACATTAGATTCTGCTTGTTGCAGTAAGACTAAGCTTTTTTGTATTCGATAATCCATAACATAATTCAACGGAGTTATCTTTAACATTCGTTTGAAATATCGGCAGCATTCAGAACGGCTCAGTTGGCCTGCTCTTGCAATATCATCTAAAGTGATTTTTTCAGCGTAATGCAAATATATCCAACTCAACATTTGCTTCATCCGATGGCTCTTTACCATTTCCATCTGGTCGTACTCTAATTGAAAGCCATTGATGATTAAGTTTTTCCAAATTAGTGCCAGGTGCATGGTAATATCAATTTCAAAGCAGGGGGATTTTTGTTGAATCCATTGATTTATTTTCACAATGGCATCTAATACATTTTTCCCCCAAGGCTTATCAGCATCTATAAATAAATAGGGTAAATTAGTCGCTTGAATATAAGGGGTTACATAGGTTGTATACAGCTCTTGTGATAAAACGAAATGAGGAGAAACATTTAAACAGATATAGACGCAACCCGATTTATTCTTTTCTTCGGCCATGTGTAGGCAGCCACTATTTATAAATACCCCCTCCCCTTGTCGTACTACTAATTTTTCTTCATTTATTTGAAAGATTGCTTCCCCTTTTATAACCAGAACAAACTGAATTTCATCATGCCAATGAAGCGGTATATATCCATTTATATTTTGATTAATCGTTGTTTCGTAACATGCAACCGGTAGTACGACCGTTCGATGCTCAGTAAGCTCTTTTAAGCTTTGATCAATCATGAAATTTTTAATTTGCAAATGACCACAACCTCAATATATTTATACTTTAACATCCAATATAGATATAATTAAAAAGATTTTTCACCTATTATAACACTATTATTATATTATAAGGTGGGGAATCATCATGGATAGATCAGCCAGAAGAACAGGATTGTTTCTTGTTATAACAGGGGCTATATTTTGGGGGATTAGTGGTACCGTTTCAAAAAAACTCTTTCAGCAATTCACAATCGATGTAAATTGGCTTGTAGCAACACGTTTGCTCATAGCTGGTGCTTTACTCTTAACCGTTCAGTTTTTCATAAAAGACCGTTCACAACTATTCAGTGTATGGAAAAATAGAAAGACAGCTTGCCAACTCCTTGTCTTCGGTTTGGTTGGTATGCTCTCCGTTCAATACACGTACATGGCATCGATCAAATCCGGTAATGCTGCTGTTGCAACACTATTACAGTGTTTAGCCCCTATAATGATTATCATCTATTTAATTCTTCGCAAACACATTGTCTTAACACGAAATGATTTGGTAACTATTTGCCTTGCTTTAGTTGGTTGTTTCTTCTTACTAACAAACGGCTCGATCTCTCAACTATCCGTGCCAAAAATCTCAATAGTTTGGGGGCTTTTATCAGGAATATCCCTAGCTTTTTATACCCTATACGCAATTCCTCTCTTGAAGCAATACGATTCCCTCGTCATTGTCGGTTGGGCTATGATAATCGGTGGTTTCGGATTAAGCCTTATCCATCCACCTTGGCAGTCAGACTTTAAAAACTGGACGCTAGAAACCTATTTATACTTAATCTTCGTTATTCTATTCGGCACAATGATAGCATTCTGGTTCTATATAGAAAGTTTAAAGAGCCTTTCAGCAAAAGAAACAAGCCTTCTAGGTAGTTTGGAACCACTAGCTGCTATATTAACAACTGTATTTTGGTTAAAAGAGCCTTTTGGCTTTTTCCAATGGATTGGTACAGCATGTATCATCGGACTGATTTTGTTAATGACATTGAATAAGAAGTCTACTTCAAATAATCTATGATTTTAAATATGAGGAATTCACCATCAGGTGGAGCGCCGTTGCCCGAGGCGAACTGTGAGGTAACCGGCCACACTGAATCGTTGAAAATTCGTGAAGATTCTGCAATACTATCTATAAAATTATGAATTACGGGGGATTCGATTATGGAAACCGTTGCGCCTAAAAGATATGACACACTGGTCGGCGCGCCGGCCGCCATCGCGGCGGGTTATCGCCATACCGTCGGGCTTAAATCAGACGGCACGGTGACGGCTGTGGGTGATAATAAATATGGCCAATGTGAGGTAAGCGGCTGGCGCGATATTGTGGCGGTTGCGGCGGGTAATGCTCATACGGGTAATGCTCATACAATCGGTCTTAAATCGGACGGCACGGTGGTGGCCGCGGGTTGGAATAAACATGACCAATGCGAGGTAAGCAGCTGGTGCGATATTGTGGCGGTTGCGGCGGGTTGGCGTCGTACCGTCGGGCTTAAATCGGATGGCACGGTGGTGGCCGTGGGTCGAAATAATGAAGGCCAATGCAATGTAAGCGGCTGGCGTGATATGGCGGCGGTTGCGGCAGGTGACTGGCATACCGTCGGGATTAAATCGGACGGCACGGTGACTACTGTGGGTAATAATCGGTATGGCCAATGCAATGTAAGTGACTGGCGTGATATGATGGCGGTTGCGGGAGGTTACCTTCATACCGCCGGGCTTAAATCGGACGGCACGGTTGCGGCTGTGGGTTGGAATAAGCGTGACCAATGCGAGGTAAGCAGCTGGCGCGGTATTGTGGCGATAGCGGCAGGTAGTAATCATACCATCGGCCTTAAATCAGACGGTACAGTGGCGGCTGTGGGTTGGAATGAGTATGGCCAATGTAATATAAGCGGCTGGCGCGATATTGTGGCGGTTGCGGCGGGTTGCGCTCATACCATCGGGCTTAAATCGGACGGCACGGTGGTCGCTGTAGGTGATAATCAATATGGCCAATGCGATGTAAGCGGCTGGCGCGGCATCCAAGTACCCGCAATCGGATTTATTTAATGGATTATCGTTAGGTACTCAGTCTACAACTTTATTTTCCTAGTCTACTGTATTTTCTCCGAACACCTATTTTCTCTTTGTAAGCATAAAAAAGTCGCTCAAATGAGTAATTACAATCTATTTTTTCAAGACACAAACCTTATTGTTAAGCTACTCACATTAATGCCAATTACTAACTTTAATGTAATACTACAACTGAATAAAGAAAATAAAGTTGTAGACTGGTCGTGGGATCGAACAGTGTTATAATGCCAAAGTTTTATAAATAGAAAAGCCACATTAAGTATTTAACTCTAATGTGGCTTTCGGACACGATCACGAACCCTCACTGGCTTAAGGGGCTTAGCCCCAGGTCCGACGGACTTAGCCAGTGCAGGGTTATCTGCTGAGTTCACTTGCCCGAAAAACCTCTTACAGACCAAGGGCCGTATGGGCTGCAGCGTGAATACCTTGTTAGATGATGTATCTGCCTTCTTGAACTACAGGCATAAGGTCTATATGGTGTTATAATAAATGTTCTTCATGTATTTTTGATCCCCATAACGAATCTCTTTTGGATACTCTTCACTGTTGATCTCTAACTTCAGTAAATCATCATTACTCTCTTTTATTTTACTTTTAATCTCTGCCCTTGAGTGTATATTATTAAGTATATTCCTTACCCGCTTATCGTTATCATGTTTAATTTCACAGCGGACTCCTAATTTCACCATGTTATGCTGATCAGTAAAGTCATTAAACAAATCTATTAATATAAAACTATCCCTATCATCTTTCGTAAAAAATACAAAAACATCTCCCTTTCCTGCTCTGCTAGGTCCTTCGCCATATGATAAATACTGGTCACATAATTCCATGAAATTAAATCTTATATTTAATTGTCTCATTAATTCTTCTAAACTAAATACCTCAAACGTGTCATCTATCAAATCAAAAAACGGTAGATAAAAAGAAAATTCAATATATCTTTTCATTCTTAATTCCTTTCATTATTTAATAAAACCTGCCGGACCGAGAGGTGAATGCCCGAAGCGTGAACATGGTGTTATGCGATGGTGCCGGCTTCTTTTAGATACATTCAAGAACTTCTTTTGTATAAATATGTAAGGTTATTTAGGTGGTCATATTCAATTGTTATATCTTCATATCCCTCAATCTTTTCCAATTCAATTGGTACAACTAGTCTTTCGTAGTTATTTTTGTTGTTGATTACCATAAAATACGCCATTAATATTCCTTTTATCATGTTTTCGTGCATTGGTTCTCTAACTAATAATTCAGAAATAAAAACATCTTTATCACTATCTCCACAATTCAGGGCAACATGATAGTCCCAAAAAGGAATTGTACTTTTGCTTCCTGCAGAACAAACAATAGGATACTTTGCACTAATAAAATTGAAAACGATTGAATTAACCTCGTCGATCGTTAGATTCTTTGTTTTTTTTATTGAATGGGTTTCATCGTTGTGAATTATTATGCAATAAGGGATGCTTGAAATATGATCTTTAAACTTTGTAACTAGTCCTTCCCTAAGATATATCGGGCCTATCAAGAGGATTCCTCCTTAATAAGATTTACAGCACTTTCGCATAACGTCTTATTTACGAACTTCGTAAATAACTCTATGTAGAGTATTCGCGAAATTATTGAGCTATCCTGCCCGTTCGTTTAATCCCCTCGACGGTCTAATACTTTATTTTCTCAGTCTAAAATATTATTTTCTCCTTACACTTCCATTTACAAAAAAAGAGCCACCCTGGGATTTCAGGACGGCTCTTGATATCTGTGTTGCTTTTCCACTTATTCTGATGGTGATAAAAATCCGTGAAACTAATTTAATTAACTGAACTTTCGCAGACCAGCTTGTTTTCTTTGATAAACGCTCAAGGCTGCTCTTTTATCCAGACTCTAATTCAGTCAAATCCAGCAATGCATGTTGCCTCAGCTACATCGAAGCTTGTTTGCCAATTAAGTGCTGCGAAGTTCCTTTCAACTATGTATTCTTCTGCTTGGCAACTTGCATACCGCCGATGATAAGCATGATAATCCCAATTACTGCTAGAATAATCCGAACTAAGAATGGACTCAATGAAAACACAGTTTCACCTTGCCAGTACAATCCGAACAACCTTTCATTCATCCCCACAATCGCCAATAATGGCTTAAAAAACAAACTCAGCGCTAATAATACTATCCCGCAAATAATATTGCTATTCATTGATTCAAAACCCCTTTTCCAATTAAGATAAATGAAGATTATTTCACAATAATACTTACCCTTGCATCAACTCTCCCCGTTTACGCACAATTCTGGCAGCATCAGCACTTTTTGATCTACCACAATTGTTTCTATGTTCATTCACGTCCTTACCTTTTCATTCATCAACGTAGACTTCCCAGCCCCATTAGGTCCTAGCAACCCAAATATCTCACCGATCCTGAGTTTAGTCAGAAAAAAGTCGCGTCACGATGCACCTGTGGAAGTTAATTTTTCAGCAATGGTCTATTCTCTTGTTGCTCGAATTATTGAATGCATCCCGACGGGGATTTGCTTTGTTGCCGCACAATATATTGCCAAAGCAAGTTCAACAATCCAAGCGATGATTAATAGTAAAGCTCCCATAAGACTGCTCCTCCTCCAGTTATTCTACTGAACTCATCATAAAAAACTGCGAAAAGGATGTATATAGAAAAACGACAAGCTGCATCCACGAACCAATAAGATGCAAAAAAGCAGTAAGCATAGAGCTTACCGCCTTCTCTTACAGAGCCTTAGGACAATAGACGAACTATGGCATAAACCACTGCAATTTCGATTGCAAGAGTGAGTGCGCCGGATACACTACTTACAGCACCAATTAAGCTGCCAAGAGAAATCAAAAGGATCTCTAAGGTGAAGAAATCTTCTCACTTATTCCAAAAGGAGCATACAAAATAATTCCCGTTTGGCATGATTTAAAGGTACTTAGCAGTCGGAATAAGGAGTCAGTATATTCTTGGAGGCTTGCTTTCTTCTGGGGATTTAAATGACAGAAAAGCTGCAATTCCATTATTGAAAGGGATCACTTCACAGTATCCAAACTACACATTTAAGTATGCAACTTTGGATGCAGGTTATGACTACGAAGCAATTTACCAAGAAGTGCGTAAAACTAAAGCACTTGCTATTATTGCATATAACCGATAGCGAGAAGCTGAATTACTTTAGCTTGTGACCGCATAAACAAACAAGCTCAGTTTAATGCAGCATAAAATTCAAAAAATGAAGTTGATGAGATTGGAGTAGTCTATTGCTCTTTAAGGCAATGCATTATGAAATTGATTCATCTATGTATTCTTTATATTTGAAATTTTTAATCCCTATGAACTCGACCCTTTCTTATAATTTAGTGATCTTTCATTGATTAAGAACAAATTGGATGATGGGAGCTTATTTCCGAAATCCCTCGGGCAGACCGAGGGACGATAACCCCAATGCTTGAATATGGTGTTATCTGATGGATACGCCATCTAGGAAACACTAACATTTCTTTTACGTAATTTCTTAAATACCGAATATTCCTTATTGGACTTAATAAAACTTAATATCTTTTCGGCACATTCTGTTGGATTCATCTCTTCCGTATTTACTTCGAGGTCATATTCATCAAAGCAATATACTTGGGTAAACTGTGAATCTGCTAGTCCAATCGGTCTATCTCCTCTTGTTTGCTCTCTTCTTATGAGTTCTTCTTTCGAGCATATTACACCTGTAAATAACGTAGGCTGATCGAAAAATTGATCAAGAAACTCATTAAACCTCTTTTCAGTGTTGATTATGGTATCTGCTATTACATTAAAACCCAATTCTAATAACAATTTAATTGTCGAATGGTACACAGTGAATATAGAATCATCAACTATTTGAGAGACAACTTGATGATCTATTGCTTTTGGAGGTTCATCTGGAAATTTATTGTTAATAAAATCATTGTAATTATTAAAAAAATCATCAATTGATAAATGATAAAAAAGAATCTCTTTCTGATTTATCAGTTCAGTCGATATGGAGGTCTTTCCGGAACTTGAAGTTCCATTTAAAAAAACTAATATCCCTTGCTTCAATTTAATCATCCCTTCAAAAAATAATTATTTCGTATCTTTCAGAAAACGTTATATTCACAAAGTTCATAGAATTATCCAACTCATAAAATATTCGAGAAATGATTGAACTATCCTGCCCGTTAATGAAGCGCCCGCCAGTCTAATACTTTATTTTATTTGGACACTGACTACAATCCCTTCTAAAAAAAACAGCCCCGATGACCTAAAAAAGCATCATCGGGACTGTTGTAGAAGTTCCACACATTTTTTACTGGTTCCATAGTTTTTTAACTAGTTCTATACTTTCTTTACTGGTTCCCTACTTTCTTATCACCAGACAAAGATGATTCCGTTAAATAATAATGGGAAGTGAGATCCCGCATGCATAAAGCGGTTTCCAATCGTATATGGATAATCGGTTAAATAAAAGTGGAAAGTACCCCTCAAATATAAAGTTAAATAGAAGTGGGAAGTAAAACAAGCGGTAATATGAGCTTGTTTTTTTATTTTGCATGATGATCTTTAATGTAATTATCAGAAGGTCCATTGCATTTTTTAGAATAGAAGGTTAGATTACTAAACATTCATTAAATTGTTAATCGGGAGAGTTTATAACGCGCTATGAATTATCTAAACTATAACGAACAAAAGCACTCGCTATCTAAATCCTTCCCCAGTTTTTCACCAAATGATTAAAGATTTCTTCCTCTAATTGATTGCGGGGAACTTTCTTTCCAATAATTTCAGATGGAATAACACACGTTCTAAATTCTTTTATAGAATTTTTGACGATTAGACGAACGTGATCAGGCGATGACTTTACTACTTCAATTGTGCAGTTAATGTTACGATCTTCTACTAAAAATTCTTTAATTTTCTTAATCGTAGGAAGAATATCATCTAAAGTGTATTCAATGTTTTCCATCAATTTTAAATTCACATCACGTGCAAATTCGTCCACCAAGTCCGAGAATTTCTTGGATTCACTCATAAAATATTTCTCCTTATCAAGCAGGATTTTTATAGGTATTTTACTATTAAATAGTATCAATAAAGGAACGGTGGTGCAAGATATGCCTGTTTGTCATAAAAAAACAACGTTAAATTTAGAAATGACCGAAGGAGAATTTTTAATGATGAGGGACTTATTTACAGCTTTGCTGCTCACACAACGCTGGCCTGATGGGTCAATTATGGATGATAAGTTTTCAGATTTCGCAAAAAAAGTGCATATTGAATTTAAGCGGATATAAAAAAAGGGAAGGTTAACTACCTTCCTTTTTTAGTTTTATAACTAGGCATTGTTCTTTAAGCAAAATAATGTCCTTTACTAAGAATTGATTCAGTAATTCTACCTACTTATCTTGACTCTTGTAGTATTTTTTAAATTTCCATGAATATCAAAAACAATAAAATAATCATATTAATTATTAATATAGTAATACTATGAGAAGGAATATAGTTTGTTTTATCAAAATTGAAAAACACAATTAAGAAAGATAAAATTATGAGAACGTATATGATGTAATAATTAAACACTAAAGAAAATTATACGATAAAAAATGAAGGGACAATGACTAACCAAAACAAAAAGGCATTTTCGACCAGAAATAAAGCCATAACATTAAAACCTAATATGTAAAGCGAAAAAAATAACACATGTTTTTTGAACATATTACTTCCCTCCCCTTCTCTTAATTGGAGGTTTGTAATACCTTTCCTTTTTAAAGTAAATCTCTTTTATCTCCCTTATAGATAATTAATAACAGAACTGCAAAGATAGCTGTATCGTTTAGCCCCGTATTAAAACCATCAAAATCATAACCCGTGGCCATTAAAAAAGCACAAAATAAGGTTGAAAGATACGCCAATGGTTTGAAGAATCAATAAAATATTTCAAAAAATTTAAGTGCTTATATATTCACTTTACTGAGGGTGAATTTTATGTTTTATTAAATCTTCAATTAGGGAGTTGACCTCATTTTCAGTCATATTCCGTATTTTGCTTCCATTAATAAATTACTCTAAAACTAACTTTAATCTTCTAGTTGATTCTAACATCTCAGTTTCGTTATCAAGTTTCTTTCGGAGTTTTAAATTTATGATCAAAAGACTCATCCCTAACCCCACAATCGCAATACCATCGCAAATTATCGGTACCCATTCATTGACGGCATCTGTATTAAACGTTTTTCCTCTAGTAAATGCAAAGATAATAAGGGTCCATAAAATGGATATTATAATAGCCTGACTATTCTCCAGTTCAGCAAGTAGAGTAATAATCAAAGACAATGCCCCAACCCCTATAAACCAAATGGGCGATAACATAGAATGAACTACAGGAATAAAGTTAATATTCCAATTACTATACATGCAACTGCTACCACACGGGTAATGTCCAATCTATTTCTTTCATTACGAATATCAAGTGGCCCCATTTCTATTCCTCCTATAAATTTCAATGCTTTTAGCTTTATTTAGATAATACAACAAACAAAGGAGGTTATTTGTTACTTATTTGGAAATATTATTAATTCGATATATTTTAGTAATCGCAGCTCTCGTCAGTATTTATTTGGCTAAAGTGCGTTCCGACCTTATAAAAAGATTGGAAATGCTCAACTTGCTCCTTATGGTTCTTCACCTCTTTTTGCAAGCCCTAATAGAAAGATAAAGTAAGCTAACATAAACATAATTTATAACATAACCGATACCTTATCCTTACAAAAAAAAGAACCTGTAGGACAATAGGTTCTTTTTTGCACCCTTAAATATTTATACATTCTAGTCTAATCTCTTGTGCCACTGCTTCCGAAAAGCTTGGCCTTAACCCAGCTTTCCGAATAATTCTCCACTGTAGCACCAACTCTTTGTCACGGCGCAGTTCCTCTGCTACATACTTAACTCTACGAATTTGAAACTCTTCAAGAGTCTCCACAACCTGCTGTATAAATGCAGTTGTTAAAGGCACTTTCTGAGAATGTTTTTGTACAATACCCAGCTCAGAAATCCGTTTACCAATCATACTGACGGATATACGCTCGGGATTTTCCCTGTTTGAAGGCTCCTCTTTGACTACAATGGGCTCTTCTCCTTTTATCCTTTAATGTAGACTTAAGCTAGAATTTATCAGTAAAAGGAAAAGCCAAGCGAGTAATCAGGAATAGCCACCTGATATCGTCTGGCAGAGATCTATAAATTCAAAGGAATTGTCAAAAGATATTATCCTGTTTTCGCCTTCTTTTTCTCAATCTTTGGTTTTTCATTCATGGTTACAGGAATTCCTAGCGGATCAGCAACTAACATTAAATTATTTATTGTTCCGTTAATTGTATCAAGTATGTATTTCATATTTTCGTCCTTGTACTTCTCTTCATGATGAGTAACTCTTTTCATTGGGTCTCCAAGCGGAAGGCCGTTATAAAACATCTGCATGGTATACCCTGCTTCTGCTGTTTTTTTCAGAAGAGAATCTGATATATCTACAAATGGTTCATAAATCAATGTAAATTTTACAAAGGCCTTCTTTTCGCCTTCTTCCACACCTTTACGATATTCAATCTCCATTAATGCTTTAATTTCTTGAGGTCCACTATGTTCAAGAGGATTATTTTTCTTCTTAATTGCTTTAATAGAAGTGGAACCAATGAAACCAATAATAAAGCTGATGATTATACTTAGAATAAAAACAGTCGTCGACATTATCCAACTCCTTAACATTTATAAAAAATAAAGTAATTATTCTCGGTAATAATCCTATATATCTTGGGTCTATTGTACTACATGAATATTTAATCTTCTACTTAATTCCTTATAAAAATTCAATAGATTCCGAATTTATCAAACCCAAAAGTAATGAGGTTTTAGGTCAGGAAACAATTGATACAATTTAAATTTGCTTCGGATTAAATCATTCGGTACACTTTTTTGCAATCCATACTCTAACGTAAATAAAGCAGAATAAATTGCATCCCATTCATGTTCAGAGCAATTTTGCGGGAGAAATGTCTTACTAAATTTATTTAAGTTTCCCACATGTCTGATTTTGTTTATAAGAAAAGAATTCATTGTTTTCGAAGGAGCCTTTTTACTCAATGTGTACTTTGTTTTGGTCTCAGCATAATAAGCAACTTTAGGATGAGTTTCATTAATTATAGCATTGGGAAATTTCTTTGAAAGTAAGTCTCCAAGCATAATGCCCTGAGTAAGCATGGAACCACGTGCCCCATTAATAGAAAAAACACTACGATAAGCCAGTTTGTATTTCATTTTCAAATACCTATCCATAGGCCTCCAACCACATCTGTAAGTTGACCACCACAAACAAGAATCAATTCCAATAGCTATTACAGAGTCATTAGAACTGATAGACATACTGATCCAGCGAATAATCGTATTTACTGACTTTTCGTTCTTTGTTTTAACATCAATGATTTTATTTCCTTTAAGAAAAATCAATGCAACTCCGTTTTTGTTTTGCCCTCCTGGATCGATTCCAATTACTACATCTCTCATTTAATACCTCTTTCATTTCATAATTTTATAGGATTCAAGTTAATTGCTATATTCACTTTACTGAGGGAAAACCTTATGTTTTATTAAGTCCTCAATTAAGGAGTTGACCTCGCTATCAGTCATATTCCATATTTTATTTCCATGTATAAATTTCTCTAAAACTAACTTTAATCTTCTGTTCGGTTCTAAAATTTCAATTTCATTCTCCAGTTTCTTTTTTTGCTTGTAAAAAATGAGTAATAGACTAAATCCTAAAGTGAAAATAGCAATACTATCACAAATTATTGGTGCCCATTTATCAATGGCTTCAGTATTAAACGTTTTTCCTCTAACAAAAGCAAAAAGAATAATAGTCCATATAAATGATAACCAAATAGCTTGCGTGCTCTCTAATTCGGCTACAGCCGTAAAAACAAGAGCTAAAGCCCCTACGGCTATAAACCAAAGTGGAGTTATAAAAGAGTGTATAGAAGGAATAAGAGTGATAAAACTAGAACAAATAAATAAAATGCCCATTATTCCTATTATTTTCAATATATTTCTTTAGTACCAATTCTTCAGCGGATTCATTTATACTCCCCCTATTATTTTAGAAAATCTAAAGGTTATTAGATTTATTTAGATAATACAACAAATGAAGGGGGAGGTAAGTGATTTATATGGAACTAATAATAATACGTGCACTTTTAATAATTCAGGCTCTTACTTGTATATATTTTGCTAAAAAATATACTGATCTTATAAAAAGATTGGAAATGGTAAATTTACTTCTACTAATTTCATACTTTTTTTTACTTACCATAATAAGGTAGTAGTCTAGTTGCAAATACTACGATTATAACTAATCTCCTTAAAGAGCCTATAAAGTCATAGGTTCTTTTCGTTTTCATATCAAATATTTTTACACTCTAGATGAATCTGTTGTGTAACTGCTTCCGAAAAGCCTGGCCTTAAACCAGCTTTACGAACAATTTTCCACTGTAACACCAATTCTTTATCACGGCGAAGTTCCTCTGCTACATACTTAACTCTGCGAATTTGAAACTCTTCAAGTGTCTCCACAGCCTGATGTATAAATGCAATCGTTAAAGGCACTTTTTCTGGATGTTTTTGTAAAACACCCAGTTCAGCAATTCGTTTACCAATCATACTGACGGTTATACGCTCAGGCTTTTCCTCAGTTGAAAGCTCCTTTTCGACTACAGTAGTTGCGGCGATAAGCATCTGCTGGTCGCGCGCTTCCCAATTCACCCGAGTATCTGAATACTTTTGGGGTACCGTTATATCAGGTAACTGTTGATACAACCACTGGTTGTCATGCCGATAGAGCCAGGCAAAATCCTTTGGTGCCATTTCCCTAAGCTCTTTTCTGGTGGCCAGGGGATGAATTTGTTGCAACTGGAGCCATCGTTTTCTCCGCTTATTTCTCTCACGATCCTCAGGCACCTCTCGTGCACAAATAGCTTCTTCTTGAACTCCCCCAGCCAATATTCTCTTGTATTTGATAACCGTACCTCTATCGCAACCAAGTACTGAGGCGATACTCGTAATCGTTTTACCTTCTGACGACAATTTAAGCAGTTGCTTCTCCCACGTTTTCCCGAAAACTTTGACTTCACCGATTCGGGATCGATCCTCTACCGTCCGATCGGGCCCACGGCGGGAATATACAAATCCACAAGGACAAGAAAATGTCCCCATAGGCAGTCCTGTATCATAGTCCCGTGTTATCTTCACTTCACGAATGGTCGCGTGCCCGACATGACTTGCACCTCGATTTAAGCAAGGCCATGGCCCTTCACCGAAGGGAAGATATTTTATTTCCGTGGTAAAAAATATATCAGGACTCAACCCTAAAAAATGCATCATTAATAAATGTTGAATCGGATGTGCGGCTCCACGCTGTTTTCGAACCATTTTCAATAACCAATTTTGTTCCTTATAAATCACTTCACAATCTAGTGATCTAAGAAAATCTCGGCCATAAAAACCTACAAAAGACCGCATAAACTTTTCATTATGAACCTTTCCTGAAAAACTTGCATAACCTTCCTGCTGTAAACAAGCGATATATTTTTCTCGGATCACCTCTAGTCCAATAATGGGTGGTTCATTTCTCAATAGCCAATACGCTGCATTGGCTAAAAAACGCTCATGTTCCGAGGGATTATCCTGACTAACTTCCTCCCCTGAAGTAATCGCTTGTGATATATCAATAAACTCGTGTTTATTCTCTCGACTCGAAACTTGAAGTGAACTAGTAAGAAGCCGCGAATAATGCTTATGACAAATGTGTATCCCAGGAATTTGGTGACTAATGTGCCAATAAGGTTCTCCAAATTGATTACAGTCTTCGACTATGCACTCATGGCAATATCGCATATGAGAAAGGAAAGGAATACGACTAGCAAGTACACCAATAGTTGTATGTACATCACCATCCATCTTCATCTTCTCAATTACCTTTTCAGCACGATCAGGAGGTAAAAAGGGTGCATATAATCGATACAAGGTTAGATTTTGAATCATTCGTTCGGGAGTAAAATGTGTGCCCACGGGGAGATTAGAGTGTAGTATAGAAAGCCTTGTTGGTAAATCGTAAACGGCAGATGCCGTTCTGCTTGAAAATGCATCCTGTACGGTTTCTTTACTACCGATCATTACATTTCGGCTAACCAAATTGAATCTAGCTAAGACACTGTACAGCAATTCATCAGGATGAGGATTAAACTCAAAGATCATTCGCTTCCCTCCTATACCGCATAGAATTCCAATGCATTTCGAATGTAACCTGCTTCCCCTAATGCATCATAAGGTGGTTTCCGTACAGACAATGCCTGAGCATAAATTGCTCGTAAATCCTGGTCGGAGTAGGACACATTTTTATCGGCTCGTGATTTCGGGTTTCTTCCCACCTTGGGCTGACTCTGTTCTTCTTTTGAAACTCGTACCAATTCGAAAGCATCCCACATCGCTATTTTAATGTCATGACTAGCACCATTTCTGTCGAGCGCCTTTTTTGCACATGCTTTTGCTAATTCTTGTTCGACCCCCATATTGACAAGGTTCATCGCAATTTGTATCACTAACAATTCTTCATCCGCTTCACCAACAGATTCCACGCTCTCCAGCTTTTGCTGCATAGCAAGAGTATTCATGCGACCCGATACAACCAGTTTTCCCCGCTGATTTTGGTAAAAATTATTGAGAAGATCTGCCTCTAGCGGAATAACATCCCCGTAAGTAATCAATTTTTCTTCATCACCATTTCGAAGAGCATCAAGGATCGGTTGAGCCGTTTTCATATGTGTTTTAGCAGTTTGTTTAATCAGTTGAGGTGTAATTTTCTCTACCTCTGCAAAACCAATTAAGGACCATTGAATAAGCATAAAGAGTTTAACAGCAATATCAACAATACCCTGCGACTGGTCATACATCATATCTCTAAGAGAATCGTCCAAAGGCGTATACTCACTGGTAAACTGATACTTCCAAAGCTTTTTAATGAACATCTCCCATTCACGATCGTCTACGGATAAAGGGGTCCATATCATCTCGCCTTGCGACAATCCACGTCGTACCTGCGCAAATTCCTTGGTCAGAATCTGCTGGGCTTTGTGGGTGCCAATTAGTATAACAGGGACTCCAATTTGATTATTTAGCTTGACAAAGAAATTAAGCATTTGTTCGGCGCCACCACTGGCTGCTTTGTTTAGTCGCTGAATTTCATCAATGACCAAAACTCCAAGACCTAACGAAGAGGCAATGAGCGACATCTCAGGTAGAAGCTCATCAGCAGAGCGTCTGCTCTTGTAAAACTTTCTATAAAAATCCGTACCCATAATGACATCTACGGATTGAAAGAAATTAAAGACGAGCGCTTTGATTGATCCGTTATACGGACATTCAAGTTTCAACCATACAATCTGGTGACGTTCAAACCTATGACCGTTATATTCATGGTGTACAATTAATTGAGGGTAGTACGCTAATACACGTTCAACCGATTTTGTTTTCCCAACTCCACTGGTCCCCACAATACTAAACCCAGTCGCCGCTGACGAAAGTACAGGCTTCGTGTAATCATCCTCCCCATCCCACTTTAACTCTGGATATGCGGAGCGTAGTTGTTTCGTCCACTCCGCAGAAAGTGGATTACGCGTGACATAGCCTCCCCTAATCACCCTAGAGATTCTCTGATGCAAATCAAGCTGGTTAGGAGTAGGCTGAATTAAATTGGAAACGCGCTGGACAGCATGTTGACGGTACTCAGGCGCCTGTTCACGTTCGGATTCCAAATACGCAGGTTCAAGCCGAAGCTGAACGGCCGCCTCTTTCGTGCTTAAAATTGGAGGGAGCGCAGCAATATATACATTATGCTGATGCATAGGGTCTAGCGATTCTGTATATCTTGCTATAGCTCTGTTTCCGACAAATGCATGGGTCCCATCTGCTAAAATTTGTTTTTTAATATCATTCATCGAGGTCCTCCAATACATTTAAGAATGTATCACGCTTATTCGTTTTTGGACGTAAAATGTCATTTGTATCTTCCTCTTTGCGCGGTAATTCAATTACCTTGCTTATGTCTTGAGAAGATAATTTCTTTCCAATATCAAATTTTTCTGTCTCCCGATTAACTTCTTTTTCCTCTCGTCGATTATTTCGAATTTCTTTAGTTCTTGCCGTGTTGCTTTTATCTGATCGATTAAGCTCCGCATTAGTCTTTTGGGTAGCTTCGTCAATAATGGCATTACGTTTAGCGCTGTACTCCGTCTTAGATTGTTGTGTTCGCGTGCCTGAAAGTTCTCTGTTTATTTTTGCTATTTCATTATAATCTCTGGCCTCTTCCAGCGTCGTTCCCTTGTATCTCGCTGAACGCCCTGTTAGTTCACAGCGTTCGAATCCTTGTCTATTCTTGGCTTGAATATAAATGACATCCGTACTTCTAAAGTCATAGGAAATCTGAATTTTCCACTTTCCTGTTGATGCAGCTTGTTCAAACCATGCTTCTCTAATTGCAGTTTCACAAGAATAATACATATCTTCATATCTAATGCCTTCACGTGTAACGGTTGCCTCATCTTTAGGCATAAGGTGAAAGCGAACAAAATCTGATGGAAATGTGCGAAGCCCTCCGCCACGATGTGGAATCCCCCAATTCCAAAGATCAGTTGGATAGGGACTAACATGAGCAGCAATCATGTCCTTATCCATTTCATAGTAATCCATATACTTCTCCAGGTTGTGCTCTAGCACGGTTTCAATGATGCACTTAGTAAACTCATCTAAAGTCATTTTTCCATCTAATCGATAATCTTTTTCCCCACGTTCACGTTGTCGTTTGTGCACCGCTCCTGGAAGCCATTTAATAGCCTTTACATTTAGAAGATTAAACATTTGTTCTACGTAAGGCTTCCAATCCGCACGATAAGGTGCAGCATTGAGAAGAGGGGTATGGAGACCACCCACTACATTATCCGAAGCTTTACTTTTCAGTTCCGCGTTATCGGCAATAATCGCCTTTGGTAGATGATGAACAGGCCACTGTTCTTCATTGATGGAGATCCCGTATTGCTTACAATAATCGACCTTATTTTCAAATGCGTTGGCCAACGCCATGCGAGCGCCCGTCCAACTTGGTCCCTCTAATCCCACGTACATTCCAACAATTAACCTACTGAATGCATCAATCACGACGTAGATAACGGGGCGACCAATGAGCCGCGTACGATCAAATCGAGATACTAAATATACATCCCCAATCGTTGCATCGATTTGATATATCGAGCCTGGGCCAAAGTGTTCATCTATAGCCGAGTTAAGTACAGCACGACGTTTTAGATTATGTTTACGCATTCCCTCATTATTAATCGATCGTTCTCGCGCATTGTATGTTCTGTAATACCACGCTTTAAATGAAGCGAAAGTAGGCAGTTCTTCTTTTGGTGGCAGTAAGGGAATTTTATTTCCCTCTTTATCTTTTAAATCCCCTACACTAAAATATTTTGCAATCATCTCATCATAGGATTTCGGTAAAGATTTTCGTTTTTTTGGAAGATAAAACTGCTTTACTGATAAGCCAAAGATACGCTCAATATCTTCAGTAATATTAACACCTGCAGGTACATTAATCCCTTTAGAAAGCCTGGATGGCCTTCCTAACTTATTTCCGTTATGGCTTTTCTTTTTTCCTTTCCCTCCCTTACGAAAATGGGCCTGTGATACGGCACTGATCAGTTTACCACCAGCCCAATATCGACGAAGGTATTTATAATATGTCTTTGCCGTCGCCCCACTTAACTTCATATGATCACATATTGCTGCCCACCGAAGCTTTTCATTGTATATGTCTGGCTCATCAACCACCAAATCTTTTATTAGCTCCCAAGCTTTATTATTTTCTTCCTGTTTTACTGTACTTGGAGATAGTGAAGAAACATTAAATCTTACATAAGGATCAATTTGCCGTACTATTGCTGCATCCTCATTCAAGGCACTTGAAATAGCCTCAACTTGGCGCAAATGTGGAAAAAACACCTGTTCCTCAAAGGGTGAATTAAGCCGAATTACGTAGCATTCTGTATAACTAGGATTGATCCAAAGTATTCGTTCCATGTACTCCGTTTCAACCCATTCAATCAGCATACCCACGGCTATCATGAAACATTGTTCTCCTTCCCTTTGTTATTTTGCATCTCAGTTCGTTCAACATAAATACACTTTGAAGGGTGAATCCGCTTGTTCAAATCAATACTCCATCTCTTAGTAGCAATAAAATGCTGAACAGCCCATAGAGATGACCCGATTTCAAGTCCAAGCATCTCATCAACCCTTAGCGATGCTTCTGATAGCGAGTACCCATTCGGATGAATCACTTCCTTATATAAGGTAGGTTCAATTTGTTCTAACACATGTTGATTTTGATTAAACGGAGAACCTTCAAGTTGCCGACATCCATGAAACCATTCAATATTTTGTGCCATTTCTTTAGGTATTTCTTTTTCAGTAACGATGCCCCAATCTACATCTCGTTCAAACCAATACATACGTTCTAGTTCTAGCTTATCAATGGTGCGTTTAGAGGCGAGTTGATTGGAAGGAAGAACAGTTCGTGCAATCATCCGATCATTTCCATCTTGATTAACATTGATAACAAAATCTGTTGTCATAACCAGAAGTTCTTTTGTTTTAGAGTCGCTTGGATGTTTTATATTCAGCGCTACAGACAAATCGTGTGTTTTGTCGAGAGAGAGGGGATATTTTTCGCGGATGTCGCTCACATTATCAGACCATTCTAAGATATAGAAATAAAAACGCTCTAATTGAGATAAAAAGTGATGAATTCGCTCTGTTTTCCAGCCCAAAACTCTTCCCGATTGCGAATTGCTCCCCGCAAAATCTCGAACTGTGGTCCATGGCTTATAATTCTTTCCTTCCCCTTGTCCTAGTTTCGCTTTGATTTTATTTTTTGTAGTCATCGTTTGCATGTTGTCACCTCTTGGTCTTTTAATGTGCCTGTAAATAATCTTTAAATCCTTCTGGTTATGACAGCATATTAAACGTTATTCCAAGCAATTGCATTCCAATATTTTTCCAACCTAAAGATTATCCAAAAAACATATCATAATGCGATTTAATAATCTTTTCTTTTCTTTTTTGGGTGATGAATTTTCAAAAAAAGTCCATATTATTCCCTGCCAATGACCTCATATTTCATTTATGTCCATAAAATGTGATCTCCAAAACACATAAAGACAAAAAAACCCTAAACCATTGTGATTTAGGGATTACATTATTTATAACAGAGGATTATTTATGAATTTTCAGGAAAAAGTTAAAGGCATAGAGATTTTGAAAAAACTGTTCTGTATTATTGCTTTCGCAGTGCATTACAGAATTATGAAACATATCTCTCAGCTCTTTCTGAACTGTTTCCTCATCCAAATGTTTAATTATATTCGGGGGCAATGGTTGAGCATTACTAGAAAGGAATAGTAAATCCCTCCAGGTTTGTGGGAAATCAATTTTTTCTCCTTGAAGAGCATTTACAGCTCCATTTTGTTTTATTTCATCGAAAGTTAGTAAATACGCTTCAAGATAATCACTATTAGGTTTTGTACCGTGTACAAATTTCAAAACACGACCTTTAAGTGTCTTAGGTCTCACGTCTTTTCCGTATTGGAATTTCAATATATTTCTTAGTTTTTTAAGGAAAATCTTTTCTTCTTCATCGCTTAAGTTAAAAATAGCATCGCGAATATTCTGTATGTACATTTTCAACCCCCAATCTTTTCTTTAGGATTTCTCAAAATATACATCTTTACAAGACAATTCTATCCAAAAGGCCAAAAACCTCTTTTTCTATAGAATACTGTATAAAAACTGCAATTGAACATTTTCAATTTCAAAAAAATAAAGAGCCTATCGAATAGGCTCTTTACATGGTATAAGTCCAACTTCAGAAAAATAATAATATTTACTGAAGCATCCTCGGTTGTTGTACGCCAGGTTATTTTTGCAGCAAGCGATTCAAATATAAGTCTTATATTTACATAGAGTATATTACTGGGTTATACCATACGCTTTGAAGATTGGGCGCTTGGCTATCTATTATTATAATTAATAGATACTACCTTTCCCAACAATTGATACAAGAGGACAGCTAGTATCACATTTATATATTATTTATTACTTATTTTCGTAGTTGTTAATTCATTGGTCATAAAAGAGAATAATTTGTATAAATTCTTCTCATGTTTATTATGAATATTGAATGGTAATACCGTTTAGTGGAGGTGTTGTAATTGCAGTGGAAATTACACGAGGATACACGCTTTTCTACGGGATTAATCCAGTATTACTCCCGTCAATTCTTACTTCCCACTTATTTAACGAAGATTCTCCTCTCTCGTGGGATTACAAATGAAGACCTATATTATTCCTATGCTTATCCCAGTTTAGCGGATCTCCATGATCCATTTCTGTTCAAAGAAATGAGAACAGTCGTATATCGAATCTATAGGGCTATTATGAACGGCGAACGGATTAGTATTTTCGGCGATTATGATGCGGATGGAATGACATCCAGTGCGCTTCTTTATCGTGCGCTGTGCAATTTAAAAGGTAGTGTTTCAGTGATAGTCCCCACCCGCGCCGAGGGTTATGGGCTCTCAGTAGAAACTATCGAGAAAATCGCAATAGAGAATCCTTCACTAATTATCACAGTAGACAACGGTTCTAATTCGCATGCGGCTTTAGCCGCTGCGGCAGCCAAGGGAATCGATGTTATTGTAACGGATCATCACGAGATCACGGGTGAACTCCCTAAATGCTATGCTTTTATCAATCCAAAACGAAAAGATGACACCTATCCTTGTACCCACCTATGCGGAGTTGGGGTGGCCTTCAAAATTATTCAGGCGCTGTTTGCTGTGCGTAAAGATCTGGATTGGTATAAACATGCCTGGGAGTATCTGGAGCTTGTAGCCCTGGGGACGGTCGCCGATTTAATGCCGCTTGTGGGCGAAAACCGTACGCTTGTGAAACTAGGGCTCTATAAAATGAATAACGATCCTTCAGAACCATTTAAGAAACTATTTCAGCTTCTACGGATTTCAAATATTGATAGCTCCACCCTCTCTTTTCTGATTGCTCCTATATTCAATTCGGTTGGGCGCATCGGTAATCCTAATTTTGCGGTTAAGCTCTTAGCAGAGAAAATAAGTCATGAAGATGCGATCATTTTTATGATTGATCTAAACGAAAAGCGAAAATATCTAACGGATGTCCAATTTAGACAAGTTGATGAGACCATTCAGAGGCTACACCTCCATAGTCAAGATCTGATTGTTGTAGCCGATAAGCTACATGAAGGCTTGATTGGAATTTTAGCCGCTAAAATTACAGAGAAATATCAAAAGCCCACCATCGTGTTTACGGATCGTGGGAAGGGATCTGCACGGTCGGTTTCAAACACGTCGTTTTCTATTGTGGACGCCATTCAAAGTTGTAGCCAATATCTAAAGACCTTTGGCGGGCATCAGGCCGCAGCAGGGCTTTCGCTAGAGCTCAACCAGCTTCCTTCCTTTACAGCTGCGATTCAAATTGCTGCTCGAAAACAATCCATCATCCAGCCCTCTAAAATGTATCATCATGAACTCCCTATCCAGAGATTTGATGATGAACTCTTTGAGCACCATATGATGATGGAGCCGTTTGGCATCGGCAATGAGAAACCCCTTTATTCCAGTTCTGCAATTCCAAGTCATTATCGAGTGGAGCCTTTCGGCAAAAACCAAGTTCACGCTTCACTTCACTTTCATCGAAAAAAAGCTCTTGCGTTCTACAAAGCTTCTTCGTTTCCGAATGCCCAAAGTAAAGCAGTCGAATTTTTATATAGTGTAAATTCCTATCCAAGAAAAGATTTTATCGTAAACGATCTCAAGTTTTTTAACCATTAATAATTTAAAAAAAGGAAAAAACTTACAACTAAATACAATAGGAGCCGAGAAAGTCGGCTCTAAGATGATGGCGCTATACTGTCTTAGTTAATTCAGGGCAGATAGTCTTTCCTACGGGTCAGGAACATAAAGACGAGATTGGGCAAAATCCTTAGTTAATATCCACTGGGCTTTATGTGCTAATTAGAATAACAGGAACTCCAATTTAATCCTTAAATTATTTATAAATAATCATAGTAAAAAGTTTCGCCCATTTCTGAGCATAGTTCCTTAAATTTATTTTTTTGCAATTCATTTTCCTGTAAGGTACCTTTTATCGCAGAACCAAATGTTCCGCTGGTATTAACATTATTCAAGACTTTATTGATATGTTTGACAACAACTGAATTTAATTCTGCATTTTTAATGTAGAAAGGTAAATTACTTGTTTGATCATACCAAAATTGATAGTTCCATTTATCACTTGAAGCAGCTAGAATATAGCCTTCATATATTTCGAAAAATTTGTATTTTTTTAAAATCAATAAACTTTCATCCGATAATTTAGATATGAATAAAAAGATATCTTCGGTAATTAGATTTGTCCAAAAGGACTCGATTTCATCCTGTGGAATTTTATTATTTTTAAACAACCATTCTACAATTTCAAAAACTGCACTCGAGTTTCTTGATATTCTGCAAAACCTCGTAAAGTTATTTTTCCAAAACACTCTTAAAAAGCCATCGTTTCCTGAGAACTTTCTTATAATTGCAGGAGATACAGATATTATGTTCATGAACTCTCTCTGGTTATTCTCAAGAAATTGTAATAGTTTTGTTTGTATATTGGGATCTGTATGTTCAGATAAATCAATCCAAAATTGTGTGACTCTGTTGTTTTCATAATGAGATAAGGGGATTTTTTGAAATAATTTTTTAAACAATTCGTTACTCTGATCGAAGTGAGCAACACTGGGTAACGTATCTACTAAATAAGTGTAGTCATTGCTGTACTCAGCACATGTTGGATCAAAATGACGCCTTGCTACTTCAACAAATCCTTCAACTCCACTATCAACTATAAACTTCCCTAAATGGTTTTGTATAAACATCCATAGAGCTTCTACTTGAGGATAACTAATTATATCCTTTGCATGAATGCACGCATTACGCTTATTTTTCCAAAAAATTGCTTCGTTTCGTATATCTCTATATATTAGAAATGCTTGTTTCGAAGGTTTAGGCTTAACTTTTTTCTTTTCTACGTCATTATCGAAAGCTATTACTTCGTTCACTTCTATATCCCATTTATCTATTAATTTAAGATTATCTTGTATTTCTGTCCAAGTTGAATCGGATATACCAGCTGGCTGTTCTGCACGCAGCAATCGATGTTTAACTATTATCTGAAATGCTAAATAGGACAACATAAAAGCACCACGGTATGCTGAAACTTTAAAACATAAAATAGCCTCTTCCAAAAATTCCTTTGCCTCATCCTCAATGTATTGTGTCTCTAACCAATTCTCAAAAGCTAATTTCATTTTTATTTATTTCTCCTTTGATTTTTGTAATACACCGCTATCTATTCATATTAATATTCTTTATCTTAATTTAAAGTGACATTCGATAGGAAATACCAAACCGTACAAATTAAAAGTGATGTAATTTTTTTAATCACTTCAACAAAAAAAGAAGCACTACGTTTATTACGTTTTTTGTGCTTCTTTAAATACTAATTTATACAATGATTACTTATGGAAATTTAAGACCTTATCTCAACAATAGCTAAATTTTTAGGTTGGGGTATTATCATAATTAAATTCTTTCGCCAACCATTCAAAATCCAAATTGGTTTCCTCTTCCCCTTGTACTCCTGATTCTGATAAGGTTTTTACTCGAAGCAATTCTTCTCTTTCGGATAAAAGCAATTCGTAATCCTTATTTAATCTATCTATCTGAGAGAGGGCTTGCTGTAATTCCTGCATTAATTTTAAATTATTACTGTTTTCAATATTCATTTTATCCTTAATATCTTCGAGTTCTTGTTGTACTTGACGTAAATCCAGTTGAGAGGACTGAAGTTGTTTGTTTGATTCCTCACGGAATATCGATTCCCGTTCAATAAGAAGCGTATTTGTCTCTTTCTCATAATTATTAATTTTGCGGGTAAGAGTGTCATTTTCGGCCTGTAATGTATCACGCTCTTTTCTCGTCTCGCCTAAAGTTTGCGAAATCTTACCCTGCTCCTTTAACTGATTCTCATAATTCTGATTTAATCGAGTATTACTCATCTGTAATTGATTAATTTCAGAAGTAAATCCTTTAATTTGTTTATTATTAGATTTTATGAGCTTCTCAAGATCTCTTAATTTTAGGGACTGGTTTTCAATTGTCACTTTTAATTCATTCTGTTCTTCTAGCAAGTTATCATAGAGATCTTTATACTCCCCATCTGACTCTTTTTCTTTATACATTTCTGATGCATGCTCTAACATTCGAATTGCACTTTCAACGATCTCTCTGGGGTCATTTGGTAAGTCTATCTCTTTAGCATCATCAGAAGTATCATGCAAATACTCAAAATTATTACGGCTCAAATCCCCACCTTCTTTTTTGGGACTGTTATTAACTTGTGATTTGTTTAGCTTTTTATCCTCGACAGATAAAACTTGTTTGGAAATTAATTCTTTATAAATCGATTCAGGATGTTGATCAACAAATAATTCAACGAGTAATTGTTTATGCAATCCATTTTTATAAAACCGAAGAATATTAATAGTAGTATGTGTTGGGATTACATTTTTTTCATAAATCCCTTTGATATTTCGTACCACTTCATCAATTGTACGATCTGTTTTATTTGCAATAATATCCAAAGTGTTTTCCATGTAACTCAAATATGAATTCACAAATTTATTGTATAATTCGTAATAATTGCTTAGGACTTGACTTAACTTTTCACGAAGGAGAACACTATCAACTTTATTACCACTCAGCTCAAGTTTTGAAATTTTAATAGCTCTTAACAAAGAAACATTTCCGTAAATGATTTGAGAAATTTCATGATCTGAAAAATGATAGAGCAGAGCAGCATCAAGCAACTCATCTTTTATACCATATAGGCCATCCATAGAAATATATGGGTTCTTTTTAACGGAGGACCCTGTTTTTCTTTTCATATTATTCCCTCGTCTCTCGATTGATTGTTATTCTTCCTTGTTCTTTCTTCATTGAGCTAATAATATGATCTATTTCTCGGACGACTCGAACATCACTTTCAGTTCTTTTTGCATCATAAAGTACTTCTTGGGGGAGCAACTCTTTTTTCTTATTCACATGTTTACCAATCAACTTATAAATCTCTATTCGAAGCGCTGGCAGCTTTGCATAATCCAATCTTTTTATTATGATTGGCCCTATATCCGAATTTAGTACATTGGCTTGTAGTAATCCACAAATAATAAACAGAGATTTCTCATCTGATAAAGTTAATAAACTCTCCGCTAACTTTTTGTGTTGGTAAGGTTGTAATTTTGCAACATGTCTCTGTAATGTACGCTTTTCAAACTCACTACCTTCAACTAACAAACTGACATACTTTAAAAAGGACTCCTCATTCCCAAGTGAAACCATACAATTAAGAGCCTCTAAATAAAGCATGGAATTTTTGTTATTTAAGTAAGGTTTTATTTGCTCTTGGACATTTTGATTGCGGTTACCTATAAATCCGATAGTCAATAAACACTCTTGCTTTACCTTAAGGTCATTGGAGGTTTTCAACTCCGATAACACATATGAAAGAACACCTTCGCTTCTTGTATAACTCAAACCACGAATAATAGCACGCTTCTTATCTGGAAATTCTTCAAGTGCCTGAACCAATACATTTGTTGAATGAGTCATTCTTAGTGAGCCTAGTGTCTGACAAATAGGAATCAGTAAGTTATCGTCGTCTGTCTCATTTAACACTTTTTTTAGCATCGGTATAGCATCTTCCTGAAATGAACGAAGTGCGGTTGTATAAATCGGTCCCAAAGGATATTTTTCATTTTTAATGTAAAGTTCAAAGATAACTTTTACAGCACTTGTTCCAAATTCTGAAAATCTATAAGCATTTTTTATCGCATGTTCAATTAAATCAGTCCGCCTTAAATCGAGGTTATTAATTTCATTGAAAATATCTGGAATAGACTCTTTCTTCGCTATATTTAACAAGGCATCTAAGCTTCCCTTGAAATATTCTGGATCTGACATGCGTTTTAGCAATCCACTAACAGACTCTTGATCTCTAATGGAACCAGCAACCAAAATTGCGAAATTAATATGTTGACGTATAGTGGCTTTTTCTAAAATCGCTTTAATAATACGTCTACCCTTCAAACTTCTGTTCGTCAATCGATTAAGCAATTGAATGATAAGTGATTTGATTTTATCATCAGATAGGTCAAACTTACGACATTCTCTGAATAGAATAATGATTGACCTCTCTCCAAAGGATTCTATGATTCTTACAGATTCTTTCCATAATTCTCCGTTAGTCTGATATGCAATATTTTCAATTGCTTGCAAAATAGTCTGATATTCAGACTCAGTAATGTTTTCATCAAGGCTTTCAAATGAAATATCTACGTAACCTAGATTACCGTAATACTCAACTTCAACAACACCTTTATTCTCATTTAAAGAACTTGGCCCTGTCATAAAATCTAAAAATTCCGCTTCGTTTTCTTGCTCTTCTATTTCAATTTGTTTTAAAATCTCTTCCTTTAATTCCTCCTCTTCCTTATCGCTCAATACATTTTTTTCCCTATATTCCTCTGATGGTGAGATCTCCTTTTTCAAGCTATTCAGTTTATCTAGCACTTCATCAGACATCCGATCAAATAGTGACATCTGGTCTCATCTCCCTTTGTCGAATGTTTTTATTTAACGTTGCCTGACGTTCTTGGAGTTCTCTAATTTCTTCTTCCGTAAACTCATGTGATCCAATATTCACGTCGATCACTTCCGTTTCATCATTTTCAAGCCAAGCCTTTACAGCAACTTCTCTTTCAGTGTTGCAACTTACTTTTAACACTAATTTCGAGTTTATTTCTACAGGTTTTTTAAATTCGATTATGGCAGATTTCAATTTTTTAACATGTATAGATTTAGCAAAGGGAGCTGAGAAAAGTTCCAGTTGCATTCCGTTCACCGTTTTTATATCTCTCGGACCATTAACAATAAACTTATCTTGAATGATGCGCTCAAAGGGTAATTTGGTTCCTTTTTCAAGAATAGCAACTGGATCACCCCCGACGATATCAACATAGATATTATTAGGAACTGTATTTCCAATAACATTTTGTCTGTCTTTATTATCCGATACATATTCTTTATTTCCTTTTAAGGAAATCTCATTAATCCGATAATGATAAACAGCAGCTCCCCTACTAACTGAAGTCATTGGGTTGGATGATTTGAGCGGCTTAATTCGGCGATTGAAAATGTCATAGATGCGTTCTTGGATCGTTTGGTAATAAGTCATTCCACCTACCAAAAATACTGCATCAATATCTTCCAGTTGCATTGGACCCAATATTGTATTTTCAAGAGCGCTACGAATTGGCGTTTCAATATTTTTGGTTTGATTACCTTCAGCAAACAATAGTTTATTAATTATAGTGTCATAATCCTTTTTGGTTAATTTAAACGTTGTTACAAGCTCTGAAGGAAGTGTACCTGGAAGTGCTGCTGAGAAAGAAATATTATCGAATTGATCTTTGTTCTCGAAATATTCAATTCCTTCTATCCTTAGTTTTGACTCAATGCTGGTACTAAACTTCATTTTTGCCTTTTCAGCAATATCAGTTAGGTTGGATAACAACTGTATTACCACATCTCTTCCGAACTTTTGAGCAATAGCTTTCGCCGAAAGTCCTGATTCCTTAACAACTCTACGTAATAATTCATTCATAATTTCTGTATCAAAGTCCATTCCCCCAAGATCAGTATATTGAGAAATTGAAATTTCCTGTATATCTAGCTTTCCACCTTCTTGTCCAGAAACTTGTAATATAGATACATCACACGTTCCGCCTCCCAAATCAAAGACCATTAAGTTCTTCTTACCTGATGAAAAATCAATTCTCCTGTCAGTCGGATCTAGCTTTTCTTCTTCATTTAAGAAATCGATTAAGGCAGCCGTTGGCTCAGGGATCATATGAATCCCCTCCTCACTGAATCCGCTTAATATAGCAGCTGTCTTGGTGGCATTTTGTTGTTGAAAGTCAAAGTTTGCAGGGATTGTAATTACCACGCTGTCGATTTCTTCATTTGGATAAAAGTCTTTCACTTGTGCTCTTAAGGATGAAAGAACATATGAAGAAACCTCTTCTGGTCGTATTCTGATATCATTAATTATCCACCCTTTATCCTGTCCGATAACACGTTTGGCTTCTTTTACAACAGAAGACGGAAAAACCCCACTCATTTTTTTTGCGAACTTTCCAACATACGGTATATTTTGAGGATCTACATAAAGAACAGAGGGCAACAGAATATTTTGAATTAAAGAATCCCCCCGTTCATCTGTTTGTGTCACTTCTAAAGTTGTTGTTTCTATTTCACTTCTAATCGTTCTATGAGCTACACTCACGGTTGAATTAGTAGTTCCTAAATCAATTCCTACAAATCTTGACATATTTAATTTTCCTCTCCATCTTTAAATTTCATCTCAGTGACTAACGGGGGGATTATTATTCGATTATTCAACATCCACCCATATTTCAAAAGTTTAACTTTAATTTCGTCGGAGTCAGATGAAATGGGCCCGTTTGTTTCATAATTTTTAATTAATTCAGCACGAGTTACAATAAATATCTCGTTTATTTCTTTGAAGTTACTAAATTCTTCAAGTCCAATCGTTAAATTCAAATTTGAAAAAAGATTCACTAATCTCCCTGTACTAATATTGGGATTATTCGGCTTGATGCCTTGACTTTCCTCGAATAAATCAGAAAGCAAATAGTCCCCTCTGCTACCGCCTAAAGCTTTCAATAGATTGCTGAGTACTTTTTCTTCAGTTTGACGTACACGTTCTTTTTCTTGCTCTAAAGCCATATTCAGACGTTTAAGTTCATCTTCCGCTATTTCCAATTTATTGCTATACTCTTCTTCAAGAACTGTGAGTAATAGATTACCGCCAGATTTCATTTTTTCCATAGCACGATGAATGGAACTTAAAGCTTGATTTAAATCTTTTTCTACGGTTTCTTGTTCAGACGTAGCTCCCATAAGATCTATGGTTTCGTCAGAATTGCCTATCAAAGTTTGGCTATAAGGCAATGAATCAGTAATTCCCTTATCTATTTTCAGATTTTTTGCCGTTTGAGTGATTCCCTGTTCAGAATATCCGTGCAAATTGTCTATAAAGACCTTCATCAATTCTGAGGGTTTGCAATGTTTCGAAGATTCCAAAATTATTTTTTCCAGTCCTTCTGCAAAGCATAAACCATCAACATTAATTATTTTTTTATACGCTGCCATTCTACCATTTTTTCCTTTTTTCAATCTAAAACCAGCACCTAGTAAGTATTGTTGCGCTGGTTTAGTTTCTTCCACCGTATAATGCCAAGAAATGACTTCATCCACTAAAGAAAGAATTTGAATGTCATTTTCTCCTTCTAAGAAACATACGAAATAACGAATTAGGAGTTCAGTTAAAATTCTCTGATCAGGGATAAATAACTTACTTCCCTCTAAATCACCCTGGCAAATATAGATGAATGCCTTTCTAGCATGATTATATTTTAATTTGGTTAGTGACAAAAAGTTTGCACATAAATCCATCGTTAATTTTTGAGGTTCATCTAATTTATTCCACTCAGTTTTAATGAGAGAAATTAGTGTATCTTCATTTTCAATTTGTGGATTCTCAAAGATTGTTTTTTCACAAAGGATTTGTAGCTTCCAATAAAGGTTATTGCGTTTATCAAAACTGTATAATGAAACTTTCCTTAATAAACTTTCTGTTTCTTCTCCAAACTCTTGAGCTAACAGTTCGAGAATCTTTTCGCTTCCCTTGCCATAATTTTTCAGGGAGAAATCTATTACTCGTTCTATCGTATTCATAACTCCTCCTATTACTTGCCTGTTATAAGTGAATAAGTTTTACCATTGAAGGCAGGAACAATTGACATATCGTTTCCTAAGTAGGCTAATAAATTAATCAAAGTGGGATAGATGATATTACCATCTACAATAGTCTGGTTTGGGAAGTAAGATCTTTGATGTTCTCCGTGCATTAGAAATACCTGTTTAGGGCTGATATCCATGATTAATTTAAGAATTTGCTCTCGACTTGCATGAGCTGATAATCGAAATGTTTCTGTACTAGCCTTAAGCTGTTTTGTTACACCATTAATTTTTACCGTTTGATCCTCTATACGATTATCAGCCTGTAAAAGATGACTGCCAGGGCTTTCTTCATCCATATATCCTGTAAAGGAAATGGTGTTTTGGGGTTCTTCAATCATCTTCTCCGCATACCTTGCAGAGGCACTTTGATCCATCAGCATTCCTGAGCTTGCAACGATACAACTCCCACCTGTGGATAAATAGTCCTCATAAAATTCATCAAAACTAGAACTAAGCTTTTGATTGGCATAAATATCTTTCGCACAAATAACTTCTTCTCCAAAAAGAGTTTTATCATTCTTTTCTTCATCAAAAATATCTTGATATACTTTACATACATCAATAACTCTTCCATCAATGAAGAGATTAAATGGCAAAAAGCGTTCCTTTTGGAATGCATCCCGAATTATCATTAATATCTCTTGCGCTCTACCTACGGCAAATGCTGGGATCAAAATATTTCCTTTGTTATTAATTGTTTTTCTAATGGATTCTGTAAACATCGTCTCTTGAAGATCCCTTGAAATGCTAGCATTCGTTGGTAGAAACCCGTATGTTGATTCAGTAATTAATATATCTACTTTTAAGTCTCTGGGAAGTTTTAAACCTTCAACAGTTTTTTGATTATCAATTGAATAATCCCCCGTAAAGAGAATCGAGACTCCATCGATTTCTAAATGAATCGAACTGGCCCCCAAAATATGTCCTGAGTGGTAATAAGTAACTTTCCATTCTGTATTTTGCGATGGAATAGTGAAGGTCTTCCCTTGTTCAATTGTTCTTATGCTAAGAATTGCTCCTCGAACGTCATCCTCAGAGTAACCATCAGGATGCTTCTTATTCCCTTTCACAGCGTCCAATAACAAAATCCTCATTAATCTGCGAGTTGCCTCAGTAGTGTAAATCGGCAGCTGGTTATATTGGTTATAGATATAAGGTACAGAACCTGTATGATCTAAATGAGCGTGGGTGAGAAGTAGCGCATCTAGTTTTTCAAACGTAACTCCTTGTTCAAACATTGGAGTATAATCAGCATGGTAGTTTTCTTCATGTAAATGCATGCCTGCATCTAATAATAGGAAGTGTCCGTTGACGTTGATTAGTATAGATGTGCCCCCAATTTTCTCTCCTCCACCTAGAAATGTGATTTTACAATCCCCGAGAGGTGGCGTCTCCTTATTTGACTCTATTTTTTTTGATGTTCTCCAATAGGCAGAAATCACTTCTCGTTTATCTGAATGTTTTACATATAAATCTTCTAAGTGTTTGTGTAATAGTTCTGTATGTTTATCTTCTAAATAATTCACATATAAAATGCCTAATGTTAAATCATTTGGATACGCCAAATAATCAGCCTCAATATGTTCAAGCCACTTTTTATCTTTTCTCAATCTCCATATGATATGTAGAGAGCCTTTTCGTTTTACCTCTAACGAAAAATCCTCAAAATGGCCAAACTCAATGCTAGAAGCAATAGTAGTATTTAATGAATTCTGTAATAAATCCTTATAAAAGATGGCAAGTACTTTCACTTCTCCAAATATTGGACCACTTATCTCGTACCAGTCATTTCGACTTACTAGATTTACAATTTCATCAAGTATAATTGCCCAGTATGTTATCTGCTGGATTTTACCCACTTCGATATTTCGCAAGTAAATTAGCTTTCTCAAATGAAACCTGGCTTGATTGAAGTTTCTAAAATGATATTCTAGCTCGATTAACAAAACTAAATAATCAATATATGGTTCTAAAAATCCAGTATTATTTCTAAATTCACTATCTACGTTACCCGCTAATCCCAATAGTAAATAATATGCTTTTTCATATTGGGCTAATGAAAAGTACATCTCTGACATTTGAATAATTTCCATCGGGAAATGCTCAATACCTGGTTGATTAAGCAACCATTCGAGGTCTTCAGTAGACTGTCCCCCATATTTCCAGTAGGAGAAAAACAACGGAAGAAATAAACGTAACTCTCCCGATTGCCTAATGCCTATTTTTGCAAGGAGGTATGCATCCTGATATTTTTGAATGGACGCATAGAACTTGCATAACCTCTCAGTCATTTCTAAGTCCAAGTTGTCCATTTTTTCATATAGTCGATCATAATATTTTTTAGCTTCGGACGGGTATCCACGATTTTCATAGAAAATAGCATTTTCAAAATTCTCTTCTAATGTGTTCATGGTCGCATTCCCTCTTTTAATCATATAGACATAGTTAATATGTAATGAACTACTGCACCAGGATTGAAAAATAGTATAAAAGACTTAGAGATAAATCGCTTCCCATTTCCATATATAAGGCTATAGACACTTACATAAAATAATAGCAAATTTTGTTGGATATTGATACATATTTTGCCACGAATTAATCTACTTATGAAAAGGAAGAATTTCTGACAATTTATTTAATTTTCACTATCCATTTACTATTCAATTTGGTGGATTTTCAAAAAAAGATTTACTCAAAATAAATTTAAAAGGACTCTCCTAAGGGAAAGCCCTTTCTATAAGGGATTGCTTAAGCAAAAATTTTGATATATCTGCAATTTCAGTGGAAATTAACTCAATACTTTTCCCTATATGAAACAGGGCAATCGTATCCCTTCAGATCCCTGAAAGGCGTCGATGCCCTTCTAATCGAAAAGTAGTTTCGGTCTGAATTGTCGTCTGAGCACCCCCCATATCAATTCGAAAGGAGAATTCGCCCTACAGTCTAAGGTCCCAACGGATCTCCGCCTTAAAATGTGCTAAATAATCTCGGTAAAGGACAAAACTGTTGATTGAAAGTGTATTCTATCGGTGTAATGGCATTCGTTGGAGTTAAAACGAAAACATCCGCAAAATTGGGTTCCCGACTGCCCCTCTTGATTATCTCCCCAGGTGTAAACATATATGGTACCATCGTTTTTTAGGAGCAGGACATGGCTTGCGGTTTCGCTAGCTCTTTGTATGGATTTCTGCTGGTTATCGCTGATTTGGCCTCCGTCTTCTAAGTAAATAAGAAAGAACACAGCCAAAGATAAGGGTTAACTAAATAAAACATTTGATTCAAAATTTCATAACCCTCCTCCGTCATTGGGTCAATTGATGGACTACTTCATCCACGACCTGCTGGAAGCCGCCGTGCGCCACGAATTGCTGGTAGGAAAAGTATAGGAAATACAGAAACACAAAAAATAATGCTATACGTACCCAAGCAGGAACCAGCTCATTAAACACCCACAATCCCCACTTTAAAATGCCAACGACCACTGTTTTCAGGATTGTAAAGGGGGTTTTCACGAATTCATAAGCAATGGATTTACTGGTATGATTGGTTAGGACTTCGGATGGATCAACCCCTTTTTCGCTAACTTTGCCGTAAAATATTCGAACAGTGACATGTTTTCCTCCTCTTCGATTACATCTGGTGAAAACCCGCCAAGATATCCTCGGCTCCAATCGACATTAAATCGCTGCTACCCGTTAATGCAAGACGATTGTTTTGAGCCATCCGTACTTTATCAACGCAATTTCGCGCCCAACGGCCATTTCCCTCCAGCATACCGCCTTGGCGAGCGAAAAGAGCAGTAACTTCCTGTTCTAATGCCAATGCGGCTTCAGGCGCGAGCACAAACTGCTTGGACTGAAATGATCGCTTAACGATTTCTAGGATCTCGCTGGCACTATAGTCCGTGAATGTAAATCGAAATGGAATTCGTGAACTCAGACCAGGATTTACCGAAAGCAAGTCTTGCATTTCCTTGCTGTATCCTGCTAATATGACCACGAGTTCACTTCGGTGATCCTCCATCGCTTTGACAAGAACATCGATCGCCTCCTTGCCAAAATCATTCTGGGAGTCTGAGCGCGCTAGGGCATAGGCTTCATCAATAAAAAGGACGCCGCCCTTGGCGCTGTTAATAAGTTCTTTGACATTTGCCTCGGTATGGCCGATATACTTACCGATCATGCCTGAGCGATCAGTCTCCACCACATGGCCGTTGGCCAAAAAGCCCAGCCCATTAAGAAATTTTCCAACGATTCGAGCGACCGTCGTTTTACCTGTACCAGGAGGTCCCGAAAACATCATGTGCATGCTGATCGTTTCCGTCGACACCCCTTGTTGCATTCGTTTTTGTTCCACTTCCACGTGATGGAGTATGCTTTGGACTTGTTCTTTAAGCGAAGTTAACCCCACCATGGCGTGAAGCTCTTGCATCGCTTCTTCGCGGAGCTCACGCTTTCCGATAGCCGCACGATTGATCTCTTGATCCCCGTAATTTCTCGGCATACCTGCGGCCAGCCGCAGATCGTCAGGCAAGATTTTCCCGACATACCGATCGGTGTTTTCCGCTGACACGCGTACATTGTGTTCTTTAACGATACGTTCTACAAAGTTTCGTGCCCAGCGGCCATTCCCTTGAATCGCTCCATTACGGTGGCAGAAATTCACAATCCCTTGGATTTCATCTTTGATAAAGCTGCAATCATAGCCCTTTGCTTCCAGCATGTACAGTGCAATTTGCGATAGCTCATGCGGCGTATAATCGGCGAAAGCAAAGGTGTACGGTACCCGAGAGCGGAAGCCCTGGTTCATATCGAGGAAACGTTCCATATCGCTAGCGTAACCCGCCATAATGACAACCAGATCTTCTCGATAATCCTCCATCGCCTTGATGAGCACATCAATGGCTTCCTGGCCAAAATCACTTGGCGAGTCGGATTTAGCCAGCGCATACGCCTCGTCGATAAACAAGACCCCACCCCAGGCCGCTTCCAACAAATGAATCATTCTCTCTTCTGTCTGACCGATATGCGTTCCGACAATGCTGGATCGATCCGCTTCGATCAATACACGCTCTTCGATCAGATTCAGCCCATATAGCAAATCGACCATGATACGCGCCATTTCGGTCTTCCCTGTACCTGGGGGTCCTGAAAAGATCATATGTAACGTCGGTTTCGTCAAAGCGATCTTACCCAGTCTTTGGGTAATCAAATGGCCCTGCATTTGCTTCATAAAGCTTTGGACCTCTGCCTTGAGTGGAGCCAGCCCGACCATGGCGTCGAGTGCTGCTAACGCAGTATGTAAAACTTCTTCGCGATTGTCAGGGACTTCGTTTTCATCTTGGTTATCTTCAATCCACTCTTCTTCGCCATCGTACTCTTCCTCATCAGGCTGTTCCTGAACGATAGAATGTGTTGGTGCTGCAAGAACAGCAGCGGCTACAGGAGCTGGAGCTGACGCTGCAAAATCACGTTGAACGAGGCGCGCAGACAGCTTATAAACCTGCGTAGGTACTTCAGCTTGCGGCTGCTTGGTTGCTTGATATGCAGTCATTCTCGCTTGGTTAACAAACCGCGCAAAGAGCCAACCCCCGAACAAGACCAATAGTCCTCGCCAGCTTAGCGCAATGTGCTTGATTCCCTCAAAATAAAAAGGATAAAAAATGATGTCCCAGCCATCAGTTATCAACGGCGCCTTACCAACAAGGGTAGCCGAGAAACCATACATGACGATCCAATACGAAAGCATACAACCTGTAAGAGGGACGGAGTCAAGGTTTTGATATCGCTGACGCATAATTGCAACGATAACTGCAATGCCTGCGGCAAGCCCTGCGATCGACAAACCAAAGAGGCCACAAGCAACACTAAAAGCAAAACAACCATAAGCGATAATGGCACAAATCTCCGCCACTTTTCGCTGGAGAGAAAGACCTGATAAGAACAGAAAAAAAGCAGTGGCGCCATAGCAGAGAAATACGACTTCTGCATGATCAACAGCGGGATCGCTGGAAAACGCACCTAGTACAGCCATAAACGCATAAATAGCAGTTAGGCCTAAAAGGACTCGATTTAATAGGTTAAGTGTACGATCCATCTCTTTTCCCATACTTTACACACTCACATTTGCGCTAATTTCTTGCTTCGTGGCTCGAATCACCATGAGTTCCTTAATATTTCGATAAATCGAAAATGGCGCGATTGCCCAGCCTAAAAACAGGGCCAAGACGGCTTTAAAGTAAGGGGCTGTTATAAACTTTCCAACGAACGAGTAGCCCCAAGGTACACTCAGCCCAAGATAACAATAGCCGATGGCTCCTACCACACCCGATGCTCCTGAGTGAACTCCAACATATACGCCAATAACAGCAAAGATGATGGAAATTACAAAACTAACGATTACTTTCCTCTTCGCCTGTTCATTATTCTCTAGCAGGCATTTTTCGCAAAGCATAACAGTAAATCGTTCCGAACATTCGGAACACATCCCTTTCCCACAGTTGTGGCACTGTGCAACCACACTCATTCCTTGATGTTTGTAACAATCCACCCATAGACCCCCTTTAATTTTTCCCTTAGTTTCCCAGATATTTTATCACATTGTTCCCATGAGGTACCATATTTAAATTTGTTCCTATCAGTCCGTTTTTGAGTCTGTCTTTATTCTTTAGACTCAAAGAAGAGGAGGGACGTATGAACATACTAGAAACGATCGGATTACGAATTCGAGAAATACGTGTAGAGAAACAATTGACGCAGGAAGCGCTCGGAGAGCGGATCGGGGCTTCGTATAGCTACGTCGGACGTATTGAACGGGGACAAAAAAATATTTCGCTTCAAACTTTGGAAAAAATCGCCAAAGCTCTTGAGGTAAGTGAAGCCGAATTCTTTACATACTCCCTTTCTGAGGAAACCAAACAAAGTGAAAAAATGAAAGAGATTCGGGAGATTACCGTCATGCTATACAAGCAGGATCTTCAATCAATTGTAAAGATTAAGCCTGTCTTACAGGAGATGTTAAAGCAAATGAAAAAATAAAGTACTTGGCGAGTGCCAAGTACTTTATTTTTTCCTAATTCTTAGCTTTGATAGTTCATTATAGGAATAAATCCCCATAGCTATCCCTCTCATATTAATAACACACCCCTCTAAACAGTAATCCAAAATTTCAACTGTTAAATTAGCGATATTCCGAACCGCCACCCCATATTTGGCGCCCACCTGTATGGGCAGATTTCATATGTTTTTCTTCCTCTACTGATTCCATATGACCTGGTTCCTCAGCATGATGCCAAACGAATCCTTCGGGTGTTTCTCCATTCTGAATTTGCGTAATCTGCTCGGAATTAAAGTTAGCTGCTAATTCAGAATTAGTCACAATTTCATTAGCTAATTGATCATTTAGGTAAGAAAATTGCACATCATCGGTTTGCAAATACAAACTCTCAGGAAGATCATAGTCATATACCTCATTAAAATCAGGAAAAACTCCTTTTGCCCATTGTCCATCAGGCAATTGTATTGTTTTCACTTCATATGGCACACCTGTTACTGGATGCTCCATACCTGCTAAATCCGAGTTAATGGTGTCTAATACCTCAACTTCAGATAAGTTATTTGTGGGTTCAGCCAAACCCGTGGCATCGGCAACGCCATCTGCTCCATCTAAAATATCGAAGACCCCGATAGCAAGAACACCAACCGCCGCAGCCATTCCAATTTTTTTTGCTCCACTTTTAACTTGATCCACATTTCTATTTTTAATACCAACTATCACATTCTTACCGTTTTCATAAACGTAGCCCACGCCATGACCGACATCTTTTGCTGTACTTAAGGCAGCATCTCCAAGCTCGAAGAACCCTTGCTTAACTTTATAATCATCCTTCTGGTAGAGTCCTACACCAACATCTACAGTTCCGCTTGCAATTATACCAAGAACAACCCCCGTTTTCGCAGTAGCACGTTCAGCCCCATATCCGATTTCTTTAATCGTTTGGCTGTTTGTTACCTCTCCTACTACCCTTACCGTTCCACCAATTGCTTTCCCAGTTACTTTTCCTGCGACCAACCCTAAATCTTTTAAAAATCTCATAAATGTTGACTCCTTCTAAATGTTAATACTTAGACATCGTTATATCGCCTGTTACTTCTTTTGATCTTATTAGAAAATCACATAAAATCAGAGAACTTTTCATAGTAATTCATGGTTTAAACTTCATTGTTGCCAATCTACTTGCCAAACTTATGTAAAGATTCACCTATTCGTTAAATAGTTTTTCAGAAAATATTACCTACTTCTATCAATTCATGCTTTACTAGGCTATTCCTCCCTATAGGTTCCAGAATTTGAGAATACAATAAAATTCCCTTTTCTACTCCATCATCTACGCTTACCAGTTCCAAAACTGCCTGATACGCGATAATTCATTGCATCTTCGGATTTAACGTCAGTATTCCTCTTTTTTGGGGCTACTTTTTTCATTTTTTGATTAGAATCTCCTGACAATCTAATCCTCTCCTCCTTTGACATCATATACCATTTTACCGCTTGAGGATCTTTGAGCTTTTGCCTCATTTTTTTGTTATTGGTTTTACTTACTAAAGAGTCATTATCCTTACTTTTCTTCAACTTCTTATTAGCAAATTTTTTTTCTATATTTATTGGACTTGCCTTTTTTACTGCTACCTTAGAACTCAACGTATTCATATGTTGTTTTGGATACAGCCACTTGAGATCAAATCGTTTTTTATCATCAATAATGAAATACTTATTGCCATTAATATCTCTCATCGCAAGCTGGATAAATCTATGCTTGTCTTTAATAAAAATTGAATTAATGAAATCGATTCGGTCCTTTTCAAATGGAATTGGAAACAACACACCTGTCTTCTTATCTTGTTGACTCATCACTTTTGTAAACATTAGTTTTGAATGTATCAACTCAGAATAGGCATCAAATTGAAAACTTCGAGATTTACTATTCATATTTATTGTTTTTTTCAAAATAATCGCTTCTCCTTAACCCTGAACTATTAAATGAATATGAATAGAATAACTGTTCTATATTAATAATTCGAGACTTGACAATAAAGTCCTGTATCATTAAATTCGTATGTCATGACAGTAATATCACAGCAGAAGCCTCTTACCTTTACATATATATTTCTTTCAGATCAGATTCACATTATTCAGAAAAGCGTTTGTTATTATTAAAATCAATAGAATTAGCTATTGGAAATGCGATAAAGCATTTTTATCCACACGTAAATATAATATAGATATGCAGATTTGCATATCCAATATTTACATTATACGAATAATGTGCTATAAATGACTTGTACCTAAATTTTCCAATCGAAAGGTGATGCTAACATGAATGATTTTGATTTAAAGGGGTTTAGAGAAAAACTGGGTTACACACAGGCAGAGCTTGCTTCAGTCCTACAATGTGGGCAAGATTACATTTCCAGGATGGAAAAGAACCCAGGAAACATGTCACTCGAATTCTTTATGAATCTATGTAGCGTGGCTCGTATGCTACCAAATGACGTTTTAAGCAACTTTAAGTTGGAACAGCCCAAAGCTCTTGATATCCCTAATGTATATGGTGAAGAAGCACTAAAGAAGGAAGCCTTGAGATATTACATAGCTCCGAAAATGAGAGACTACATTGAAAAGCCCGAGTATCGCTCAGCAATAAATAAAATCAATGAACTGGATGAATTAATTAATATTTATGGAGCCAAACCTCTTGTCGCATTACTTGGTCCATCCGATGCTGGAAAAAGTACTATGATTAATAGTCTTACAGGTATCGATGCTTTGCTATCTCAATGGACACCAACAACCTCATCAACTGTCTATATCAAACATATAAATGACAAACCCTCATGGATGGGGAAAAATAATGTGAGTATTTTCAAAGCAGAAACACATGATAAGGGTTGGAACTTTAGGAAAATTCACGATATGAACTATTGTAAAGCACATATTCTACATATTGGTGACTATGACATCTTAGAAAAGTATTGTAATAGAAACTCTGAAAATTCCCATAGAGAAGTTGACTCTGCTGTCGTATATTTAGATTCAAACATCTTATTATCTTGTGACATCGTCGATCTTCCAGGATTTGGTACAGAGGAGATGGATGATACAGTAAGAGCACAAAGAGCTAAGGATGAAGCAGATATCGTATTGTTTTTATGTCAGAGTAACAGTTTCCTAAATAAGCAATCTGATATTTTGTTCTTAAAAGACGTAATCCGTACGTTACCTGTTATTAATACGAAAGAAATTCCGTTGCTTTCAAATCTATTTGTTATTGCTTCTCAAGCCCACGTAGTGGGTCCTGAAAAAATTCCACATGTATTAGAAACTAGATCTTTGGCATTTTCCGAGCAACTTTCGGATGAATTAATTAATCAAATTTTCAATATTAGCAAAAAGAACTTTGTTGAGATATTCAAACGGAGATTCTTCTCTTACTCCCTTGATAATCCAGTTCTCCGTGAAAAATTTGAAAATGCATTTAGGGAACTTCTTGTAAATTTATTGCCTACTATTAGAAAGGCAAAATTAAATAAAGCTATTGATGATTTCAAAATAGAATCTCGAACTATATTTTCAAACGAAGTAAAAAAATATGAGGCGATATTGCAAGACCGTGAGAATTCAAGAAAAGAATATGAGAAGGCTGTTCAGGATAAGCCAAAAAAGTTCGGGGAAATAAACGTTCTTCGAAATCAACTCATAACCTTTATTGATAAGTCTCATAAAAGTAATACACTAGAAATTAAGCTTTGGGAAAAGGAGAACATTACGGAACGTTATATCGTGGATTTAATTAATGAGAAGAAATACGATAAAAAACAAGCTAAGGAATATCTTCTTTCCAATATCTCAGATCTTTATTATGCAAAAATGCAAGAAATACTCAAAGGTAGCGTTTCAGAGTTTAACAACATGTTAACTCAATTTTTTGAAGAGGTTGAGAAAAAGGCAAATTCCTTGAGCAAGATATCTGTCGGTGAGGTTCAAATACCATTTGATTTTAAAGGTGCGCTTGCTGGTGGTATTGCTGGGGCTACTGTACTCGGAGGCTTAGGATTATGGGCAGCTACTGTTGGTAACCTGGGCGGTTATATTCTTGTTGCTAAAGGCGTTAGCTTACTAAGTGCTTTAGGAATTTCAGTAGGTGGGACTGCGGCGGCAGCTTCCTTCGTAGCATTAATTGGTGGTCCAGTAACCATTGGTATTGCATTAGCATTAGGGGTGTTTGCGATAGCTACTTCTCTATTTGGCGATGGCTGGAAAAAACGACTTGCTAAAGAAGTAGTGAAAACGCTAGAAAAGAAAAAGGTTATCAACTCCTATTCAGACGCGATCGCTAAGTTTTGGAATGACAGTAAGATCGGATTAGGTGAAGTTGTTGAAGAAATTCTTCGTAAAATTGATGAACACTTGGAGAACTTAAAAACAATAATTGAAACTAATGATCCGAAAACTATCGAAGATATGATTGCATTGAACAAAGGGTTAGAGGATTTTTTCGGACAACTCCCCTGGGAAGGAAGTGAATCAACCGTTTTATTAATTGAAAACAACACGGGGAAGTATTAAAAATCGTTCAGTAACTAAGTATTCCTAATTGGGAATACCAAGTTTCTACCCCCTCATACCTGATTCTATAGGCGCATTAGCACTAAACATGGAACAAAAAAACAAAGGATGTCTCAGAGACATCCTTTGTGATCATAATGCTGTTATTTCTCACTTCGTACCCAATCTCCAATTGGATCTCCATCAAGCTAATATACTCCAATAACCGTATTCCATACCTAACTAGAGATCATAATAGCCATCTTTTTCATCATTATATGTAAGGTAATAAACCATACCATAATTCCAAAAATAATCATCCCACTCCCAGCGCTTTAAATACAGCATCTGTTGGATCTGAGTAAAATACTGGCTGTACTTTAATAAGTAAGTCAGGCGGTACAGTCTGAAAGTCCACTACAGAAGAGGCAGGTATTAAGACTTTTTTCGCACCTGCATCCACACAAACCTGAAGTGTATTGGCAAATTCCTCGACCCTAGCAATTGTTCCACCAACAGTCATACTTCCAAGTACAACCATGCTTTCTTGAACTGAGCGTTCTAATGCGCCTGAGCATAATCCAATCAATTCAGCTATTGCCAGTTCACTCGTCAGCCCGATACCCTGTAAATCACTAATATGCATGAGATAGTCCTTCGTTTTTGTGCTAATCGAGCTACTAATACTTTTACTATTAGATGTAAAATATCGGTATGCTGTATCCAAGCTTTCTTTTGCACCTCTATGAGTCCCTACACCCGACTTTTCGAACTTACCTGTTCCTGAGACAACTTGATTCTCCAGCTTGTATACCCCAATCATACCAGAGTCACCATGTCCAACCGTATATACATGTCCAGGCTTATCCATTCCTTCAGGTATCAGTTTACCACCGCCTTGTTCAGGCACGGAGACATATTCTTCACTAAGCATTTCCTTGTCTACATATGAGAAGTGGACATCATAAAACTCCATACCACCGATCTTTTTGAGTTGTTCCTTGACCCGTCTTCTTCCCTCAAGCGCGTATTTCAGGATCTCCTCTACATTCTCTCTCGTATATTCTCCATTCGGATACAATAGCTTAATAAACCCTGATACTGTTTTACGGACAGCTATAACATCACGCTGATTCAGGTTATTTCCAAGCCTAAAGTAGCGATCAATCGCATCTGCAAATGAACGCTTCCGCATTTCCCTAAAATATTCGGCCATGTAATCAACAATGAATCCATACTTATCTGTAAAGAATTCTGGCCGCATTTTTGGAACTTCCCAACCTGGCAAGTAGTAATGCATTCGATCGAAGAAAGCTGAATCGTTTGCCATTGCTTCAGGAAATGGTGCAAACAAATGAGATGTCTTGATCAACGAATCTAGGCTTTGATTGATGTTTCCGAGGAAAACCATAGAAGCAGATGCTGCCTTTTCCTCTCTGCCGCGTGCAAACGATCCAGATGCCATGTAATCCTTCATAATCTGCACGCCATCTTTATCCTTCATCTGGATTCCAGCGACCTCATCGAAGCTTACAGTGTCCCACATTCCAACAAGTCCAACCTTCTTCGTGGACATGTTATAGAACAAATTGGCTACAGTCGATTGGCCACCAGATATCAAAATGGAGTTAGGTGAGATTTCTTTATAAACATGAGACTTACCCGTTCCTCGTGGTCCCAATTCACACATGTTGTAGTTATTCTCAACAAGCGGCACAAGTCTAAGCAAAAGATGCCATTTCACTCTATACTCAAGCTGAGTCGGTTCCATCCCTGTCGAGCGAATAAGTACATCGATCCATTCCTCTTTCGTAAAGCCCTTCCTGCCCTCGAGCACCTCGTTCAAATCCATATTGGGCATTTGAATTGGCTTTAGGCTACTGATACTGAATGGATTACTGTTCTTTACTTCTTCGTCAAAAAAGTATTCCATCTTGAGCATACACCATATCCCACCAGCAAGGAGTTTGTCGTACTCCTTTACATAGTTCGGTGAGATCGGTACACCTTTAAGACCTAAATTTGAGAACTCCGCTTCGTAGGTATCAATCTTTGCATTCAATGTTACAGAAATCTTATCAATGATGGAGTATTGACCCTGCTCACGAATTTTTGATTTTATCTTCTCAGCTTCATCAGGTCGAACAAAATTTTCTGAGAGGATCTTCTTAACTCGTTCTATTCCTTCTCGGATGTTATCCTCATCATCCGTTGCCGCATACATGCCCAGCAAATATTCAAGGACGTAAACAGGGACATTCGCTCCTTCTTTCATGAGCTTAGTTAGATCCTTCCGAACGACTCTTCCTGAAAATATATCATTTAGCTTCCGATCTAAATCCAATGATTGTTTTTCGCTTATTGGTTCCACTCGTCTTCCTCCCTTCCTTTAAAAATCAAAATCACTAACAATACCTAAGTTAATCGAAAACAATGTTTTTTCTACGATAACATTCGTCTCATCATCTTTGGTAATAAGATAATAGTTGCTATTCCTTTCATATGGTATCGACTTCAGAGCAAATCGAAGCTTAAATGTCCGTTCATCTGGCTTATCTGAGGTACGATCACATATTAGCATTTCCTCATTACTAATTATGGTATCCGTCTCGTCTACCATATAAATCTTCACTGTCCGAGGAACTCGTTTATCCTCCACTTTCTCCGTTTGGAAAAAGGTTAAATTGAACAGACTATTCGTGATCTTTCTTGTTGTGTTCGTGAGCTTCACGTCCACCTTCTCGATTTCACGACTGTTTTTCTGTCCACTACGGATATTCTTAAATGAAATAAGTGGCACGACTATCTCTTGAAGGCTGGCCCCCCCGTGAACAAAATTGGCTCCAGCTCCTTGTATTTTGAAACGGATCGTCGCTTTAGGAACATAAGTCGTGATCTGGTGTTCGTTTTTTATCAGGCTATCCATATTGATATCAAGTAGACCGATTCGTTCTCCTTTTTCTCGCGACAAAAGATATCTCCGTTTGACCTCGAAGGCTTGAATACCTTCCTTTTCAATCTTGTCACTCTCTTCTAAGGCATCACGTTGATATACAAAACCATGGTCCGCAGTGATGAAAATGTTCGTACCGCTCAATTCATCCTTGATAATTTTAACAATATCGTACAATTCATCTATGGCTCTCTCCGCTGCTGTGAACGTATAAACTTCTGTTGATGCCTTGTCTCCCGTTGCATCAATACTATCGTGATAGATATACACCAGTTTTTTGCCCTTGAAGGTTTCCCTGCGACCACCTTTATTCATGTTCTTCAGTTCTTGAAAATGAATTGAGGTGCTATCTGCTACTTCCGCTTGGAGAATACTAATTCGATTGTCCATGCCACTTGATGACTTACCATTCACCAGCACATTACCATTTAGATCGATCTCAAGGTTCATATGCGGAAGCAGTGATGCCATCCCCATCTTCGTAACAGAAGGGACTACACCTAACAATGGTTGAATGTTACAAGCTCCTGTCGTCTCCGAATTCAGCTTGTCGGTCAGTTCTGACGCTATCTCATAACGCAGAGCATCCGATATGATAACAAATACTCGATCACCGTTAAAAATTTTTGGTGCGACAAAGCTTCTATAGAAATCCTTCTGGCTTTGAATACCTGACAGTACCCAGCTGGATTTCAGCTCATCATGTATAGCGGCAGACCAATGGGAACTTAATTCGCCCATATACCAGTTCGTATAAAGGTTTTCAACCATTGTTTTTAGCTTTTTCAATATTTCGCTATTGGAGTCATTATCATAAGCAACATAAAACTTCCTATAGAACATGTCCATTTGGTGATAGTCATTCACATATGCTCGGTACATCTCCACCGCTTGCGCTTTCGGAATGCCCATACTGTATTTCTTGTGAAATTCGAACATCTTAACAGTGTAATACAGGGCTTCATAAATGGATTGGTAGCGCTCGTAATAATGCTTCGCTCGACGTAGGTTTATCAGTTTCGTATACATATCATAGTCTTCCAGTCGCTCCTCCAGACTGTTTGCGATATAGATAATGATAGCTTTATCGAAGTATGGAAATGTATCCGCCGCTTTGAATTCCTCTACAGGAAGTTGATTCACAATATCCAATAGTTTAATTTCCTTCTCGACGATTTCAGCATACTGGTCATACACATGACAATCCGTTTTATGATGCATCCAGTGATCGATGAACACTAACGCATTGGACTTGTTTCGAATAGCAATATAATTCTTGACCATTGATAGACGTTCCCCATTGAACGCATGGCTAACTGCAGTCACGGTCAAATGTATAAACAACGTTTTTAGTGACTTTTGACTTTGCTCATAACCATATCGTTCTGCTACTACATTCCAAAACACATCTGACCCAACGTACTTTGAAATCGAATCCAGGTATTTGTTTTGGTTGTCATCAAGCGTATCCATAAGAACAGCTTTCAGGACATCCTCGAAGTCAGGGATCTTTAGATTGCATAATGCACTCATCATGACTAACTCAATAGTACCTTCAGTAAACGCAGATACCTCCAACCCTTTGAATTTCCGAAGCCGCTCCTTACTCCCGAAGAACTTCTCGTATTTCTTCACCGAACTCCGTAGTGATGGATCAATATTCAATTCATTCATAATGAGAGATATCTTATCTGCATAGAAGGTCTTTGAGTACAGAATCGTATCCAAAAGCCAATTATCTTCCATACTCATGTCCAGGTTGGAATAGATCAAGTAGTTAGAGATCGGATCCTCTTCTTCGAGTAATACCTTCGTATAGAAGCTGTTACCTTCAGTCAGCATATGTACCTTGACACTCTCTATGGAAATCTCATGTATATATTCAGTAAATTCCTGATCTTTATCGAACCAGAAAATAATCTTTCGTTGTTCGCCCTCATTGAGAGGTTGTAGAAATGCTTCTTGCAATGCTTTTGTAACTTCATCCAGATTCACGATTTATCAACTCCTTTTTCATCAGGCTAAAAACAGGGATATACCGATATTAACTGGTATATCCCCATTGTACCCAATTTATTAGATTGGAGCGAGCAAGCTTCAAATTTAGTATATTTGACAGTAACACAGACATACAGATCTATCTCAAGCTGTATATTATATCTGTCATGTGATGAAATTTTTATTAGTGTATCACAGTTCTCAAATCTTTATGAAAATGTTGTTAAACCTTTTTTCGATTTTCCTTATTTATCCTTGATTTAATTCCCCAATTTACATCTACAACACCCTTAAAGAAAAATAAAAGGATGCTAATCTTGTATTCTTAATAGATTATTTTGAAAATGACTTAACGATTACCTCAACTTCACTTCTTACACCATATGCTTTATCTTCCAAAAACGGTGTAACAATGTCGATAGCTTCCTCTCCTAATAAATAATAAATACACTTTATAGTTTCTATCCTAATATGCCAACTCTTATTTTTTAAGAATGGATATAGACTCTCAACATTTTCTTTATCGATTATTCTACCATATGCTGTTAATGCATCTAACTTTGCATATGTAGGCCCTTCTTCGACTATCTTCTTAAGATCATTGGCAATTTGAAAATTATTCTCATTACGAATAATTTCATCAACAGTTTTTTTCCTAACCTCCATATTACTTGATAGTATTTTTTCTATGTATTCATTCATTATTCAATACCTCCAAACCTTGATTTCAGACTTTCTCAACAGTATAAACAGCAGTGAGATTCAAGAGACAATAATTGTGAAAAGTAAGGATACACCAGTAAACTGATATATCCCCATGTTACTTCACGACAGTGTTACTAATTTTTCCTGATATTTCCTAATAAATTCGTAAATAATTCATGTACTCCTTCCTACTATAGTTAGCTCACCAAAATAATGATATATTTAATTCACCCGATTTATTTGATTGGAGCGAGTAAGCTTTCAAATTTAGCGTAATTTACAGCAACGCCGTCGTCCAGATCAATTTCAATCTGCATATCTGCCATGTGATGAAGCTTCTCGTCATATGCCCGAAGTTCTTCAATCTTCAGTTCAAGTGATTTCAGTTCTTTCTTCGCATTGGCAATTTCTTTTGTCGTACCTTCTCCAATAATAACATCAAGAAGAGACTTCTTCTCAGCATCCATCCGAATCTGAAGTTCATGCAAATAATCCGTTCTAATTCTCGACAGAGTAGATTTGTCATAACGGTGCATGTAGATTAAACAGTTAAATGCTTTTTGCTTACCTGAAGTGAATAACCAGTAAATCGGTTTTTTTCTATAAGTTTGTAGGTGATCCTTAAAAAACTCATTTAGAAAGTACCTTCTAATTGCTTCCTTCGCAGTTTCTCCGTCTTTCTTTCCGAGGGACTCTGCGATAAACTGTAAATTTTTCTCTAATGACACCTCTCCAAATGTAACTCTTACAAACTCAGTAAACAGTGAGGTTATATCCCCATCCAAATATTGATCAGCTATAGGGATGATGTTATCTTTATCAATTTTAATTGAAATGTATTTACTTAAATCAAATTTCCCACCAGCAAAAATAAGTCCTTCTACGTCCAAAGAGTATCTCCCAAACATGCACCCAATCGCATAAGAAATGAGACTTTTCATATCACGTTTTAAATCTGCTTTTCGGATACTCACATCTTTATCGTCCACATCATGAGTTAGTTCTTTCTGCAAACAATAAACCTCAATAAAAATTCGATTTAGTTCCTCTTCATTACTTTTCAGTTGTAAAAACTGCCTTTCAGTGAAATTACTCCACTTTTCAAATGCATCTTCTATATCACCATTTTCAACCTTCCACTGAATCAGAGGATGCTTCATAAAGTCCCAACTTGTTTCGAAATTATCCCAATCCATCCGAGAAATCTTTATGTTTTCTCTTACGATATTTGAAATATCATTTCCGCCAAATTTCAAAGGCAAGTTTCTTATGTCGTCAGGCATAATATTGATAGTGGGATTATAAATCTTCATTATATAATTACTTACTTTTGTATTTAGCCACCCCATTAAATTTAGAGTACCTATCTTGTCTTCTTTTTGTTTAGAATAAATATTATTCGAGGCACTTTCTGTGATAAACCCTTCTGACAGCCATCGATAACTTGTATCTGAGGATGAAACCCTTGAAATTGTAATTGCTTCTTCAAAATTGTATTCAATACCTCTCAAGGTTGCCCTCGGTTTCCCCTTATGATCTACGAATGTCTTTAAATTTTTACCATCATCTTCCCAATCTATTACGTAGTCTTTGTTTCCGTACCATTTCCTAAAAGATCCCCCTTTATTACAAGGAAGCCACTTACTATTATTACAAAAATCAATTTCGTGCCAGTAACGAATAAATTTTCCATTTTCACCTGTCGTGATTCCATTTCTCACTTCATAGTTAGTTGAAACTGCTTGGCTCTCTTCAAACAGATTTAAAAGTGACTCATTTAACCAATATGCAATAGGGATACCTGGGACTTTAGCAAAGTTTCGTTGATCAAAACTATAACGTTGAGAGACTATTTCATTATTTGCGGACTTAATAAGCATATCTCTTTTATCTTTTGCAGTTTTCTCATCAATTAATCTAAGAAATATACCCTTATTATTCGGCAGGTATTCTCTCCTCAAAACAAAGGCTGTAGATTGAACAACCTCCCCTCCTATTTCTTCAAAGGCTCTTGTGCCCAAGTGCACCATCGTTGAGATTGTCTTTTTTCTAATTATCTTCTCCCGTAATTTTTCGTAACTCGCCAAAAACATCCAAGAATGTTGGTTAACAGCTGCATAATACCCTTCTGCTTTCAGGTAGTGATCAATTTCCATAAAACAGGCAAATAAATCTGATTTTGAGTCTGGATAATTTTTTTTAAGGAAGTCAGATAAAACTAAATTCATATTTCCATATCCCATATATGGTGGATTAGTCACTAAAACATCATACTGTGTGACCATTATATCAGCCTGTCTTAGCAACTGAGGTAATAGGCTAAGCACTTTTTCTCTTATTATTACTTCAAATATATCTTTCGCTGGATTAACTTTAATGTGATCTAATCTGTGCTCCAGAAAAACCCTATCATAATCAGCAATTTTTATTAAAGAACCATATGTTTTTGCATTTAGAAACTGCTCTACAAACTTTTTCACTTTATGATAATTAGCACCTTCTTTTTCTCCTGCAATAAAAGCTAATTCCTCTTCATTAATTAAGTTTGTTTCTTCAATAGGAGCCAAATGTAAGGTTAAGCCTTCCTTTTCAATACTTCTAAAAAATCGTTTATTATAGGCAAGTGCTTTCATAACAACAGAAAAACATGCAAGTTGATATGCTCGGTGATCAATGTCTAATCCATAAAGATTCTTCTCGATAATCATTCTTGGTATTTCTGTCTCCATATAACCACATTCAAGATATATTTCATATAGAACATCAAACAGATAAACAAGAATATGTCCCGATCCCATCGCTGGATCAAAGCATTTAATATCTTCGATCCTTAACCCTTTATTCGTATTCGAAATAATTTTCTCATCAAAATCTTCACTTTCACATGAATTTATGAAATACTCCCAATTCTCGGTTAAGCTGCTATGCTCTTGATGTGATTCTGTCCAATACCGACCTAAAGAGTTCTCAACCATGTAACGAACAATCCAATCAGGTGTAAAAAGTTGAGTTGCAAAAGGGATCTCTTCTACTTGGAACTTTTTCTTCTCCCTAAAGACCCTTTCTTTCTCCTCGGAAATATAAAATTGATAAAGCCACCCAATAATCTCAACCTGTTCCCAATGAAATTCTGGAATTGCTGTTACATCAGTCATTGCACGTAAAAATGAATCTTTCCCTAACAATCCACCAGGAAACAAAATCTCTTTGTAGTCTTCAATCGTCTCAAACATAAATGGAAGATACTTATTTAAATTATTACACTGTTTGATAACCAAATACTTAAATAGATCTTCTGTTTTATTGTTAAGCTTCAGATCATACACCAATTCTTTATCAATATCTAAATCAACATTTAGTGCCTCTCTAATAATATCAGGTTCATTAGTATTGGAATAACTGGATGATAACACTCTTACCTTTGTAGGAAGATAGTTGTTCACTTCCATATATCTCAATGCAGTAAAGCGATTGAACCAAGTATATGCAACCTCTTCTACAACTTGCGTATACCCAATTTCCTTAATTCGAGAGATTAGTTTCTCCCGTTGCTTCTTTTCTATCGCCGAGAGCTGTTTACCATCAATATAGATAGCATCTGAACTTTCAAATTGAGCCTTCTTAATGTTTTCTACCGTAATGCCTATTTTAAAAGCCCTCGCTTTGACTTTCTCAATCAACTCTTTGCGTGCATTTGTCGCAAAGTTTTTTAATGCTGTCTTATTCATGCGTACTTTTCACCAACCTATATTGGAATGTGTATATAATCGTTAAGAGCCGTGGCCTATGACCACGGCATACTGTACTAATCAACAAACTCGATTTGTTTGTTGCTCTTAATAATCTGTTTCAGCTTTACAGACAATGTGTCCAGCAACATATCCACATCTGCTTCTGTACGTAAGGTCTTAGTAGCAAGCAGGTCATTCACTTTCACTCGTTCTCTCTGAGAAACAGGCTTTACTATAACTGGAGATTTATCTCCTCCACCGCTCCCTCTAACTGGAGGCTCCACTTGTTGCTTTTCTTCAAACTCACTAATTTCACGATTGATAATGAGTTCTTGTTTTTCTTTGAAGGCCGAGCTTTGTGTTATTGTTGCATCCACCTTAAAGATATCGACAAGCTCATTCATATTGCTGTATAGATTCTCATAATAAGCTTTAATTCGTTTTTTTGTCTCATCAGATACGCCGTCTTCATTTGCACGTAACGTTAGATGATTCAAATCCAACTGAATAACATTTTTCGCCGCTACTTTCTTTCCTTCAAGCACACCCTGAATCTGCTCATCGATTTTATTCACAAGCTCAGGAATATCCTTTATTTGGCGGTAAGGTTGTACTTCCGTTAGGATCTCATGCAGCTTTTCAGCATAGCCTTTAATCTCGTCACCTGATAAATACACATCATTTTCCTTATACTTCTCAATTGCATAAAGACCTTTGTCGAAGATTTCCTTTTGGGACGCGAAGAAGCTCTTCACATATGTAACGTCTTCTTCCCAATCTAATAGGTTGTCCTCCAGATCACGAAGCTTAGTGAAAAATGATACGTTATCCAAATTCTTCGTAAACTCGTCAAAATACTCAAGACCACGATCCAAGAGACTACCGCCTGGATACTTTCTTCCTTCATAGCGGCTTTTGAGTGCTTTAATCTCGATTACTTGCTGATCAATTAGATGACGAATATCCTTGATCAGACCATCTTCATCATCCGCCAGATCTGTTTTATTAAATAACTGCTTACAGATGTTTTTCGCAACTTTCAATAATGCTTCATCAACGATAACTCGTTTTACTACAATGGCTTTTTCGACCTCACTCGTCTTGGTCAATGCATTAACGGTATTACCATCTTCAGGATCCAAATACTCTGAACTGAGTCGAATTCGGATTCTCTGTTGTTTCATTAACTCTGCTATTAAACCTGATATGTCAAGGTCCTTCCAACCATATGGCTTATCCTTGTAGCGATCCAATAACATTTTTACTCTTACTTGCTTTTGAATACTATCCTGCAAACTGATAAACTCCATGACTTCTTTTACAGCTAACTCATTAGCGTTCGCCGCCACCCCATCTATAGTCAATTGCTCCGTATTTCTTCGTAAAATCGAAATAAGATCCTTCTCTGAGTCAAGAAACGTCTTCACATAACCAAGCTTTGTATACACATTCTCGACCAACGCTTGAAAACCAGTATTAACTCGTTCTTTAACCGATGATCCTTTGATCTCTGCCTTATTACCGTTTATAAAAAACGTACCGCCTTTGATGGCTTCCTCCAACATATTTCTAACCCTATGTTTACGATCCCTTGCCTCGGCTTGCTTGTTGTTCAAGATGTTTTGAATACTTTCTGAGAGCTGCGTCGGATTCTTCTTTCGTCGATATTCTTCTATTTTGAGGATTTCGTCCATTTCCTCCACATAGGCTTCATTACCACCCAGCTTCAAGATCATTTCTCCTGTTCCAGCGGACATAAGCATTAACTCTTGCTCTGACTTGGCATAGTGGTCAGACAGTGGCGAAAGAATGTTGATTCCGATGCTGGATGTTTGATTACCGATGTTTTTCTCATCCATCTTTTGATTATATGAGAATTGGTATTGAGCCGAATAACGATATCTCTTGTCATCGTATAAATCCTGATAGATATAATTTGCAAGTTCCCGCTTGATGATATCCTCTTCAATTTTTATCAACTTGATCTCACGGTTAATATCCTGCTCATCGTCAGTCAAAAATAAATAGAACTCGCCATTCTTCTGAATAAGTGTTTGGGAAATAAGTTTCCGAAGAGATACCTTGATCTTCTCCTTCAACGCCAGCTTATCTTCATCGATCTGTGTAACCATGAGCGTTGCAATGTTATCTATATTAGCAGGGAGCTCTTTGATATACTTGATCATGAATAGCACCTTAAGTAGTTCCATGTTAAATGGGTCATCTTTTAATGCTGGATTCTCATATGCACCTTCAATTACCCTTGAAATGGATGGGGTTAAGAACTCTTTGATCGTATCATAAAAAGCATAGAAAGGAATTAATGCGCCTTCCTCCGAATCCTTATACCTCAAGCCAGCTTCTTTAAAGGCAGAGAGCATAGAACGCTCCCCTTCTGATAAGTGTTTACCTGAACTACCATGCTTGCGCACTTGCTCGAATACGTTCTGAAGGAGTTTAAATTGATAAGGGAGAAACGGATATACCTCCGCAAATTCTAGATCATTTTCATATCCACGTAAATCCGCAGTGCTATCCTTAAAGCTCATCAGGTTTTTTAGAGTAGCACTTTCACCGTGATAGATTTGCTTCAGTTTATCTGTAACGTGATCCTTCTTTTCGAGAATCCGCTTCTTGATTACCTCGTCAACTGAGATAGAAGATAGAGACAGTCGTGTATCAAATCTTCCTTGAATACGAGAGAAGTCATCTCCTTTTACCTTTACTATGCTATCGATGCTTTCTTGAGAAGTAACCATAATCCACACTTTACCTGAACAATGCGTTCCAAGGTCTTCCGCAAGTGTTTGCAAATTAAGCATTAATTGTCGGCTATCGCCTATGTATTGACCAATTTCATCGACCAGGAAAATGAGGTGGAAATTGTCCCCTCTTTGGGCGATGTACTCCTTAACATCCTTAGAAAACTTCTCGATGCTAATCTCAAAGTTATTCACACCATTTTCAAACCAGTTTCTCGCTGATTCTTCAGACATTGAAGTAACTTTTGTTAAAGCTCCAATGACATAATCGGCATCAAAGTAAAAGGTATTCCTACGTTCTACCCAATCTTCACCTGCCGCTGCTTTAAACGCATGTTTAAAGTCCTCATATACGCCTTCTTTAGTCAAATACTTCTCCATCTCCGCAACACCAGGAATATCACCATAGAAGCCTTGATGTTCGTAGAAGACTTTCGTAAAGACCCGCAGGATGGCATCTTCTTTAGACTTGTTGTCCAGTGAACTTTTCGAATCGATGTTAAATAGGATAACCTCAGTCTCTACGTTAGCTGTTCTCTTCATGTTAGCAAGAATAATTGGATCTTGAATTTTATCAGCGAAGAAATCGACAGCTCGTTTATCTTTTGCTTTCTTATTTGCAAGCAAATAAGCGAGGATTTTCAAAAAGTGTGATTTCCCTGAACCAAAGAAGCCTGATATCCAAACCCCCATTTTATCGGTTGTTCCATCAATACCTTGCTGATAATTCTCATAAAATTTGGATAAATGTTTGTTCAGCTCTCGTGTTACGACATACTCATCAAGTTCTTGATAGATGTTATTTTCATCGGTTTGAGCGACCTTAATTACGCCTTTGATACTACGCTCAATGTCCTTCACGAACATATCTTTGATCAGCACAAAATCTCCCCCTCTGGTTGTTAATCCACTAAACGGAATGCTCGATAATAGTTGTCATCCTTAAAACGATCGAATAAGCGCAAGGATAATCCATCATACTTACCTGGAAAGAACATGATCACTGGAATTTTATCCAGAATCTCTTGAAGATTATTTAAGATATTATGGGAGCGCACAAATGGATAAACCTTGCCTACACCTGTAATGAGTACAACATTATGATCACCCAATTGCTCTTTGATCTTTTGCAGGAAGATTTCAGGCTTTGCAAAGTTAGTCATGGCTTTAAATAAGGTTTCTTTCCCCTGCTTCTCTTCCATTTGGGGAATCCTTTCAAATATTCTTTTTTCCTTCGAAATCTCTATGAGCATCTTATACAGATCGAACTCAATAAGCCTGCGTCCAGAACCTTCATGGCTAAATTCCTTCAATATATGAAGAATATAATCTCTAACCAGCAGTTCGTTCTCAGGTTCATAATCGAACACATAGAAGCTGATCTCGTTCCCTAATCCCCTACCCTCGATAAACTTCTCTTCCTTTATCTTCGGTATGATTTTGTCGAGCCTACTATTTATATTCGCCATATTATACCTCACCCATTGCCTTTACGTAGGCAACGTCTCCGATCTGAATCAAATACTGTTTTAATTGCTCGTCCATCAAAATTCCGTTCAATTCGCCAGTCTTTGTATTTTTTAAAATTCCTGACTCTAGCAAGATTCGCTTGATAACATTTTTCAATTTCGATACGGTTTGCTCTGTCCAACCAGATACCTTTGCGTCTTGTTCTGCTTTCGAGAAAAAATATAGATTAATATCCTTTTTTTCCAATAGATAGTTACTCGATTCAAACTTCTCACGAATAACCTCATTCATAAACTCAAAAAAAAGTCGATCTGTCTTCATAATCGCATACAGATTGATAATTTTTGCTGATTCCAATGATTGCTCCAACACCATTTGGCATAGCGGATCATTAAGTATGCTTGCTCTACGTAATACGGAAGGTAAACTTCGTTTAAGACTTGCATTTACCTGATATTGAAATAAGTTTTCAGAGAGAACTCTCTCCCTTATTTCCTGTTCATCTAACCCCTGTATTTTAAGTCCCACTACCTGCTTGAACTCATAAAGTAGGAAGGAAGCACCAGTTAAAGTGGCACTATATTCTAATTCTATAGTCATAGTTCAACTCCCTGCTTTCACATCGTTACAATAAATTGTCTCTACTCAGTCTCCAAAACTAACATCTCATTGGCAAGCTAACTAATACTCTAATATTATTTCATTCTACCTTCTTTCTCAATGGAAGATACATGTTAAAAAGAAAACCCAGCATTTCAACAGATTAGTTTATTAAAAATGCATTAACTCAACTTATTTTATAAGAGGTTAGACAGTCAATAATAAAGAGCGCCTCAATAAATTCAATAATCCTCTCATAAGTCCTAAGAATTAAAAGAACATAACAAGATCCGACTTACAAGGAATCAGTAATGAATTCATTTTGAATTTTAAAATAAAAAGACCAGTTGGGGTATCTCCCACTGGTCTTTGCATATATGAGTTCCTTATGAGTTCCCTATACTAAAATTAAAATTTCTTATTCATCATCCAGTTGTTTTTCAAAAGACTGTTTGATCAAAAACATAGCGTACTCAATTTCGTTAACAGAGGAAAGACTAAATTCCACATCGCCATTTCCCCAACGTCCAAGATTACTCACATCCTTACAAATGCCTTGGGGATCTTTTATTTCGCGAAAGGCCATATTTAAGCTGATACGAAGTCTACTTTTCTGTGGCACAATATCGACGAAGTTCGTTATCGTTTTGAAAGCAACGTATAGTTTTTTATACTCCATGCGAACGGAGCTATCAAGATTACTGATGCGTTTTCTTAATTCTTCGTACAATGCCAACATTTCCCCCTTTAACTCTGGGTGATCGGCAATAGTATATGAAACAGTCTCTACTTTTGAATTATTTTTGCTGTATTTCGATATTACCTCATCTGAAATTTGTGGATATTTCCAAACCCTAACCGCTAGATCTGCAAGTGAACGAGCACGTTTAGTGATTTCATCTTCATTCCAAACATCAAGTCTGCCAAGTTCTTTATTTAATCGTAAGGGACTATCTGCAAAGCCCCCCTTCATTTCCCTCTTCACGAGAAAGGGTTTATCACTTAGCTCAGAATTGTAACGGGTTAGTGTTAAATTTCCAAGTCTATGTAAGTATGTATTGTGGATTTCCTCCCAACTAATCCCAAGGCTTTCCCTCCACTCAGACGATAGGTTCTTATTCTGGGGCATAATATGTTCTATCGTATAACTCTCAATATCTACAATCTCTTTACGATTAAAGTTTTCCAATTTCCGAAGCAAATAATTTCGATTTCTAAAGTTGTATACATCTTTAACAAGCGATTCCTGTATAAATTCCTCATTCTTCGGAAAACGACGATGGGAATCTTGAAGCAAGAATGCCGCTATGGCACTTTCCATATAATTATCCTTATCAATTTCCTTGCTGATCGTTGCAAATGTTTTATTCAGGGAATTTGTAGGGACCCCGCAAATGGATCTTCGAAATACATATGCCTCAACCAATTCAAGGATTGTAATAAAGTCTTCTTTTGAGAGCTTTTGTTGTCCATAATCATCGTATACTTCAAGTAAGAATGGATATGATACATCAACCTTTAAGGCATTAATATCAACTAGCACCTGATTGATATTCTTATCTTTTTCTGTCTGGAAAGCCAATTTCACGAAATACTTAGAGAATCGGTAAATGTCCTCCACAATCTCATTTACCGTTTGCTCACTCTGTTGATAAACATAATCTTTAAAAACTGTATATACGTCTTGAATATTGGGGATTTTACCCATCTTTACTGTCAGATAATCACGCATAAAACGGTCAAACAAGTTGGAATCGTTTAAATTCCCAAAGCTACGTTCCATTGGATACCAGTATTCAGTATATAGTTCAGCTTGTTCTTTGGGCTCCAATCTCATTAAGACAAAATTCCGAATCAAATCAGCCTGTGATAAATCTAGTCCTGTAGAATTTAGACTTTCGAAAATCAATTGTGGATTGTCATGATCACGATCCAACGAAATATCCACAACAATTAGTTTAGCAATACCTTGAAAAAGCTTATTCAAATCAATTTCACTCTTCTTGATAGAATCTATGAAAAAATTATAGTTTTCGTATACTCTTTGTGAGAATTCTTCAGGAAGACTTTTTTTCGATGTCAAACTTATTAAGGTATCCTTGTCGCTTTTTGTTAGAATAAGTTTATGATATTGATCGCCCTCTTCATCATTGTTGACTAGATAATAGTTCATAATTTTTCTTCTGGTGATATCACAGGGTTGATCGCTTTCTTCAATAGCCTTTCCTAAAGCTAGTAAAAATAAAGTCAATGTGGTCATCCGTTGTTGCCCATCTATGACAAGCAATTGTGGTACTGAGGAAATTTGATATAGCCCTCGCTCAATATATACGATCGAGCCAACAAAGTGCCCCTTAATCTTCTCATCTTCTGCTGCTCGCAAGATATCATTCCAAAGTTGGCGACACTGACTAATTGTCCAGCTATATTTCCGCTGATAAATGGGGATGATGAACTGTTTCGTACCTTGCAGAAACTTTAGTAAATTTGTCTCAACTGCCTTCACTGTAACATCTCCTCAATAATTGATGCTTACTAAGCTCATTTCATTTTACAACTTTTGCACCATCCTTCCAAGTTAATACAAGGTTAGACAGTAATTTCAAATCGATATTCATATATTTCTATCCTAACTGGGCTCTTTTCACTTACAAGAGTCTGAACCTTCATTGGACTATCTTTTTCTTAGCCACTATTCCAAACCTACCTCAACCCTGAATTTACTTCCAATTCCATTTTATAATCCATTTTCATTAATACGGCCTAATTCATCTATAAATATAGCCGTAATTCCAGTCCGCTGTTTAGCTAACAATGGAAGTCTATCCCAAAGATTACGAAACTGCTTAACATCAGGCAATGCAATGCTGTATTTAGCATTTGGATCATCCATTCGTTGAAGTGTTTCCGCCAAAACAGCAAGGAAGTAATTTACATTCATTGGATTTAATGATCCCAATCCTTTTACTTCAATGATCCATCGCTGAGTCCCTCTATTAGCATTAATATCAATACCAGGCGTTCTCCCCCAAGCAATTTGTGTTTCCCAACCATCAGCATGAAGGAAATCCTTCAAGATCTGTTTGAGATTATCCTCCTTAAATATCGATGGTCTAATCTCAACCTGTTTTGTTTGATTGAGTGGAGATGATTTCTGAACCGTTTCTTTAGCAATTATATAGTTTCCTATTAATCCATCCCTACGGATTATTCTTCTAATGATTCCTTTACTCGTCAATAGCCTACAAACTTGATTAACCGCTTGTTGTGGCTCGTTTACACCTAATATTGCATTAGTTATTTCTCGATCAGTTAACCCCTCTTTATCTATTAAAAGGTCCATGATCTTATCTTTTAAAGTTACTTTCACCTCACCACTCCCTTTATGTAATTTATAGGGCTATTATAGATCAATTCCATTTTCTGCGTAAGTAATTAAAGTGTTGTGACTCATGAGTGTGATCTGTTGATTGTGATAATTAGTCTACCTACATAATCCTGTGAGTGCTCAAATGAAACGTATAACATTTAAATTTTCACTATAAATTTATACACTGTTAGATCCATCAATGATTTACTCGTCAGTCAACATAGAATTCGAGAGGGTTATCGTGGCGTTTATTTAGGGGTGTTTCTGAAAAAAATATATAAATCCCCCAAATAATTGATCCCATACTATCATAAACTATGATTAGGAAAGGGTGATGAGCTATGATTTTTGATAATACTGTTTAGCTCCCCCTTTCTCCCCAATCTATATATTGAGGCAAAGAAAGTTCTCTATAAAAACCATTGGATGAATGAGTAGTTAGTTCGGTTAACAAGCTACAGAAAAGAATCGATTGCTTATATTGCGGTTGAATGGAGGATTAAAATGAATCATCCCAAAGCATATGGAACATTTATCAAAAGAGGTGAAAATACGTATCGAACATCTGCTTACATTCAATGGGGTAGCTCAGAGCAGTCAATCGGAGCTTGCCTACTACTTAATCCAGGATCAGCAGACTTTCATAAAATTAATCCTGATTTGAATGTGATATTAAATACATTATTTCGTGCTAAAGGCGAAATAATGACAGACCCAACCATGAAACAATTAATACTACTAATCGAGGGAATATATGGACAATTGCAGCCCATCGCTGGGCGATTCCATATATATAACCTGTTTAATCTCCAAAATCCAAAGTCAATTCATGCTATTGATCTCTTTGAGGCATTGGTTCATAGTGGTGAATACGATATCACAGAGTCCTTAATCTCTTTAAATGAGTTACAAACACATCCGTGGATTCTTACAGGTTGGGGGATCGAACAAAAAGTCAGTTGGAAAAACCTCGAAAAGATAAAGGATATTTGGCTTAACCTAATAAGAGATTCAAGGGTTCCTACCTTTGGGAAAAAGCATAAAACTTACAATAACTATTATCATCCATGCCCTCTTATTCCAACCCATCGGTCACATATGTTAACCGATTTGCTTTCGTTATATAAACAGAAATTCAGCATACAACGTTTTCCCACTTACGCTGCCAGACCAAATCTCCTCAACGAAGCAAATTTACTAGAGGAATGCGATCAATATCAATTAGGCTGGTTTAGATCTTCCACTAATCCAGAGTCAATTCTAAAGGGTTTTTCTCATCTACATATTAAGGAGAACTATAAATTAAGGGCTTATCAGTACAGTGATGGAGCAAATGGAAATGGTGTAGTATGGGCTATACCTGTCAATATGGACTTGCCCCCTGCGAACGAATGTGAATGTTTAGAGGAGCATTTCCTAATCGCTCCAAAGCCAGCCTTTGCATTGGATGACTGCATGCAGGTTATTGATGGAGATAAATCTCCTATTTCTTATTTGCAGGCTTCAGTCGCATTTCACGACATACATGAATTTGGAGCGTTTTGGCACGGTACGAGTTGGGGACGAGATGTGATCCTACCAATCAACGAGGGTGAAAATGCAGATAAATACCAGTGGAAAATGATCGAAGATGAACCTGCGACTCTAGAGCCACATTTCTATTATAGTAACCTAGGTAATCCAACGATTGTATTTCATACAATAAATGACATAGGTACAGTGACAATGAATCGATATGTTCATACTTTTAGTAAATCAGACTATACACTCCGTGTTGAGCGGACCTGCATCGCAACCGCTGGCGGTGGAATTATCTTCTAATTAGAGAATTCGAATAATTTAGCTCCAGCTACATCTGAGATACATGGCATATTACTTATAATAAGGCTGCTTATGTAGATAGCTCCTGAAGAACTCATTACTTCATATGATTTACATGGACTAATCTACCATATTTTGAGCGGACCTGTTGTTACATTTTTATGATATAATTCCCATATCAGTAAATTCAGTATTATCACTACGAAATTTTTAACCATCTAAAGTATGAGTTTTCAGGAGGATCATTACATCATTATGAACAATCATCATCAAAGAATAGTGAAAATAACTGGAGAGTTAAGAGAAGGTAAGTTTGAAATCAAGATTTCCCACTGGAAATTACTCATTGAAACTAATCGTTATTACGAAATCAAACCAGAGAACGGTGTTGTAAAAAGAATCTATAAAGAAAAGCTAAATACCGTTTATGATGAAACAAAGTCATATGTTAACGGCTTTCTCTCTTGTTCAGCATATTGTAATGAAGAGCGTATCAATGACATGCAAATAGAGATTCTAAAACTATTACAATTAAAAATCAAAACTTATATAAATGAGCTACAACTTAATCAAAGAGCTATTGACCGTTATTCCTTGTCAGGATAATGACATACTTCAGTAGATATTGTATTACAAATAAAAACAGCCATGTGGAATGCAAAGAGTTATCCTCTTGCAGGCCTACTCGGCTATTTAATATTTGTCTTATAGTAATTCTGGAGTTCCTCAAGGCATGACCCAACTCGAAAAATAGAACAATGTATTCCCCATTAACTCTGGATCACTTGCTTTACTTGCTTTTACTTACCATTTCTCCGTTAACTTAAGCTGCTTAATGCGATTTATAACCTCATTTAGAGTTCTTCCCACCACTTCTACACCAAATTACGAAGTGTTACACTTGTAAGTTGCAGTTTAACTGTTTTCACCAATTTCAAGTTAATATATACATAAATATCTTATATCTTCTTTGACTATGTAAAATGTTTGTGCTAACTCCAGGCAATTTTCATAAAACTTTTATACTGCTCATCAGCGATAGTATATAAACTCCGAATATGGTTAATTATCACTTCAGGATCAAATCCCCACCAAAATCTAATGCTGTTGAAATTGACACGGTACCCTCACTAGTTATATGAAATTTAGCATATCTGTAACTATTGTTCACATCATTTATATGTTGCAGTGCGATATCTCTTTTTAAAGGATTATTTATATCTGCGACATTAAAACAATAAACATCTGCAGAAGGATAATTTTCCTGAAAAGAAACAACTATTCTGATATTTGCACCGTTATCAGTTTTTACATTCATAGAGAAAAAAGAAGTCCCTTCTTCACCAAGTTCTTCATTCATATAAAAATCAATCTGGTTAATATAATTCTTAAAAGTTTGTGTAATATCAATCATTTGAACCCCTCCTTAAGTAATGGAGTAGCATGTATAAGTATACTTTATCGGCCTCTTATGGTAAATACCTCCTATATCCATTCTTCTAAAAATATAGTTTTTGCATTTATTTACGCTGGAGACAAATTGACATGGTCATTATAATCTTGATATTTAGCTCTTGGCTTGCTTGCGGAGTGTTGATAACAAAAGGGGAGCACCATTGCTTGCCACGAGGTTACCTACCATAGACTTATAGATAAAGTTCAAATTAAAAAAGCGCCCCCCTTTGGCGCGCTCTTGTTATCTTGTATGTGATTCCTACTTTATCCAAAACTAACTCCATCAAAAATAACAGCTGCATGAAAACTCGCGGTATTTAAAACCACTTGTCCAACCCTTTCTGAGGAATAATTGAAAAGATCACTGGTGAAGAACGCATTTGATGTTTCCATGAATATGTCCATAAACACGAGTAAATAGTCATTAGTAACTTTAGTAGTGGAATAAATCATCTCCGCCTTTGCAGATAAATCTTGATTATTGATAATCCCCTTAGAAATTTGCTCCCTGTACTGTGGTAAAAGTTGATCTTCCATCACAGCTCTAATATTTTGCTGAGCTTGATTAATCAATTCCACATAATTTTGTGGTCTTACATATTGTTTTTGTACTATAGATTCTTTTAAAATTTGCACTATTACACTAGTTGTCTCAACTGTATAAGCAATATTACGAATTAATGTATTCATATATTCCGAATGACTAGAACACCTTTGTCTTTTTTGAAGCAAAATTTGTTTCATTTCAATTTGCAATTCATTTTTTTTCGAATAGTTAACAATTTCATGGAAAATAGATGATACACATTTTTCTAATTTTTCATCAGCCATTTGATTATTCCCCTTTAAGGATAGATAAACTCCGATTATGACAACAATAGAAAATTAGTTTAGTTTTATTTCTATTATTTAGATTGTACCAAATTCCCTGATAATACTTTGTCGAATTATGATTATCACTCTCATTTTTATCATTATATTTCATATCTGACACTCTCATCAAAAATAAAAGACTTATATAAAAGCTTAATTCCATTGTAATAAAAAATATAAATTACGGTAATTAATAATAATTCGCTTAAACAAAAAAAGCGCCTAACGGCGCTAGAGTTTTTAGGATGTTCAAATCATATTTGGCGAGATTATTACTTCATCTAACGATTATTTTTTTAAAAATTTAACAGAAATGATAACTTAGCTCAAGTTATTAACTATACTCCGTCGGACATCCTGCAAAATATTCCCCATAAGTTTTTGATAGTATTCTTGTAAAAATCCATCCTCGTAAGCTAATTTACAGCATTCATTACATGCCTTTTCATATCCGTTTAACATCCCAGAGAATCTTAATGAATAGCTGTACTTTGTATATTCAATATCCCTTCCGAAAATACCCTTTTTCCAATCTAAACTACTCCAAATTTCAATTGCTTCACGATCATACTCTAAATAATCATTATAATTAAATCTACCATATTCTAATACATTTTCATTAATTAATTCTCTTATTTCAAAATTAATATTTAACGACAACCGTTCAAAGGAAGCGAAATCTATAGTAACTATTTTACTTTTTACTGTAGTTTGAATTGTAGCATTCGGATACTCCATCTCGAATTTATCGTAGATTTTCTGTAGTTTGGTTTTGAAATCATCAAAAATATTATTGACTTGATAATAATATTTTTGAGTAAGCTCTTCACTAATATTCGTTGCATAGCTTAATGAAAAATAATTTTGGCAAGTATCAAAAAACCTCCACAGGCGATTTCCTGCTGCCTCTCGACACTTGCTCTCAGAAGTAAAACGATAACTTGAATCGTAATCGGTATCCACGCTAAGATAAGCGAACTCTTTTTTTAGTTCTATTTTCTCCGTCTCTTTAATTAATTTCATTAATTCTTCCCTTAAATCTGAAGTGGAGTTTTCCTTAATTGAAATATCCCCAAAGGAACATTCCTTTAATGCAGATTTAATGATCACAATCTTCTCATTAATCTTTTTAGAAACCAATTTACTAAATTCATTTATGATTGTATCCATCCATTCAAAAATATGTTTTGACAATTGATTAGATAGCTCAAAAGATACATGCTCCATAAAAATTTCCTTCACTTGATTTAAATCAAAAGAATATTTATCATTCAATTCATTTATATCAATATAACAATCGTAATAAGACGCGGGCTGAGCTCCTTCACTCAAGTAATCGAGTTGCTCCGTGTGTCTTAGTTTATAACAATATAATTCACCATCATAATCTTTATCTGGCCCTACTTCAAATAGTAAGAAATCAGCGGGCAACTTAATCCGCCCTTTAGTGATTTCCTTTGCCATAAACTCTACTTCACTCAATACCTTCGTAATCTCCTGACAAACCCCATCGTAAAAATCACCCGAATTCTTCTCATAATAGGCAAAAGAAGATAGCTTTTTAGTTTTATACCCGATTAGCATGGATTGTACCATTGTTTTCCTTTGTGAGTATATGCTTCTTTCAAATTCTCGGAATCCCTCTTTACTGGCCCTATCATAGGAGGAATACTCGTATCCTGATTTATCTTTATTAATAAATAATGGCGCTATGTACTCTTTATCTATATAATCGAAACTTTCAGTTGTAGGATACTTCACCTCATAAGATTTTAATTTTTCGTCAATAATTTTTTTTAATTTAATAATACTCGCTGTCTCTCCCACTTGATTAATATCATCGACAACACTAATAGCACCAGTTGGACAGTTTTTCAAGACAGGTATAAAGGACTTGTATTGTTCATTTGTAATCATTCCAGTGCCCCATGCTACTGCCTTACCATCAGACCTTTCTGTCATCAGTTCACTTTCCAGTGAACATGTCCCACAAGCTACACATTTATCGGATACAACAATACGTTTCATTGACTATTCCCCTTATAATTAATAACTTGATCCATCTTCTCTAAATACTCAAAACCAGTTTGTATAACGTTGATTGAAAGTTGTGTTAATTCCCCAGCTGAATCAATAATAGGGGCATCCATAACTTTTCTTATAGTGGAAGCTGTATTAATACAAGACATAAGCTTCTCTTTGTCATCTTTCGTGTAATTCTGTCTGAATGCCCCCTTATCTGTGATAATAGCGGTTGTTGTATCAATCGTTTTTCTGAAAATCAGATTTAGTTTTGCTAACAACTCAGAAAGTTTATGGGCTCTAATTTCAACGCCATTTAAAGCAACACAAATCGTTTCAGCTTGTGATATAGTAACGTCAGCCTGTCTATTTCGTACAGAGGCCATATTAGCATTCATTTCAGCCTCCTTGGCAATGACTCCAGAAATACCACCTTTGATGAAGAATGCCGCTAGTGATTGCTCTGTCGTCAATGCCTTTGCTTCAATCTTTACATTTGTGTTAGAGGACACTGAATTGAGAGATACTAGCTCACTCATATTAACTTTTCCAAATCCATCTCGATCATCAAAATCTATTCGCATAATTTGCTCATAGACTTCAATAAAAGTATTAAAGGATGTCGCCATTATCCCCTTTTTTCGATTCATCAGTTTTTCTAACGCTGCTAAGGTTAATGCCTGTTGGTTATTCACTTTAATTTCTGCCTTTGCGAGCTTTTCAAAAGCTTGTATATTTCTTTTCTCAGCAAGTAAATTATTTTTATCCGCCTCAACCATGTTTATCACAAATCTAATCATATTGATCCTCCTAAAGCTTCAAAATTGCATCTTGATTCATAAAAAATTCATCAAATTCATTATAATTTTTAAAGCGAACTCTCTCTCCAAATATTCCTAAGATATCATCAAGAGAAGCTGAGATTCCATTCACATCATTGTTTAGTGTTGCGTTTATCATTATGTTAAAAGCTGTATTAATTTTTTCATCCCACACTTTAAACTCCTCCGAAATGCACTCCTTCAAGTTATTTCTTTGTGTTTCCATCTCCTTTAAAGCTGAATTTGCTATAAAATTGATTTTATCTTCCAACTCAGAATATTCTCCTAAAGATTCATATGCTGCTCTCATTTTATTAGAAAATTTATATAACTCAGTACAAACTGTTGAAAGCACCATCGTACCTATAATAGCTCCCACTCCTGGGATAGGAATTAACATTTGTCCAATGATAGCTCCTTGTATACCGCTTACCATTCCTACTCCCTTTTCACCGATCTGTTCCATAAATTGCTTACTGTCAATTTCACCATTCATGTATGCTATCAGCGAATCTTTAATGAGTAGTGAAACAGAAATTATTTGTGCTACAATGTTGGAATTACCCACTGTCTGTAATGCTTTTACAGAGCTTTGATTTAATGTATTAGTTAGGGCTGTGGTTGTCACTCTTATCAATCCACCAGTAGTGGCTGTGGTTGCTACTGCAATACTTGTTTCTTTAATGGCTTCATCAAGATTCTTTTCACCTTTGGCCATCATAACCAGGTTTTGTACCCCCATAACTGCCAGAGGTATCACTGAGGCTTCGATTGACCCCTTGGCACCCGCCTTAAACTCATTGCTTATATTTTGGGAAGTTCTAACAGCAGCAATACTATGAATTGCAGATCTCGCCTTAACATCATCTACAATCATTTTTGTTCTGGATGTTAAATTAGCGTTCTTTGTTTGGTCAAATGCGACTGTCCAATTGCTCTTGTCGGCCTTGCTACGATTAAATCTTCCACTGGTTATACGATAATTTTGTTTCAGATTTGCTACTTCTCTAACGTTGTCATCTGTTAAAAATGGATTTCGTCTCAACCGCTTATGTATCATTTTTAAGGGGACAATATGATCCGTGTCTGGTATATGCTCCGTATATTTTATTTTTCCATATTTTTTTAAGGCTGCTAATCTTGATCGATGTATTGTCTTTCCAGAATAATGATCTAAAACAACTTTCTTACTATCAAATATTTCATTCTTAAATTTAATTCTTTTTCCAACGTTATCATATTTATATCGTTCATACTCCTGACTAACTCCTAACTTCAAATCATTGTCCGCATTCATATTTCTGTCCTCCTCAAGAATCCCTTTTACTCTACTGATATATCATGGCCATGGCCTGTATTTTCTCTTTCATAATTTCCTTCAAGCTTTGAGGCTTGATTACCTTTATGTTGGGTCCTTGGCTTAATAACCACATGATACACCCTGTCCCATACACCTGTGCTTCGATAATCCAACTATGCTCATTCCTTTTAATTACATTTCCATTTGGAAACCTATCTAGAACAGCAGAAAGCGAAGGCCCCCAAAATTCAAACTGTAATCTGATTAACTCACCCGAATACATAAATTGAATTCGGTTTCTGAGTTCGCCTGCTTCAAAGCGCTTTTGTTGTAAAATTCTAAAAGAATCATCTGTTAGATCACACTTCTTCAATCGATCAAGCCGAAAGAAGGCTGGTTCATCATACTTGCTATTTTCGATATTAGCGACTAAATAAAAATAAAACTCTGAAAACACTATGGAAAGTGGCATTACTCTTCTCTGAGTTTCATTACCATCCATTCTTTCATAGGTGATTTGAATTACAGTTTGTCTTCGAATTCCGTTGCTAATCACCCAAATAAGCTCCAACAATGGTTTATTGTGATTCAATGGTTTGTAATGATGCATTTCATTTTGTATAGCTTCTTTTATACTTATTCTCTCATGTTTCTCAGCTTGATTTATTATCGATTGGATTACTCCTTGCATCTCTGATCGAGTAAATGCTCTACTTTCTATCAGTATTTTTGTAACAGCTAATAGTTCAACTTCCGTGAGTTTCTCCCTACTACTAGTGGTCTTCTGATACGCCTTTACAGAATAACTATAGACAAGTTCTTCTCCAGTATGTCGTTCATATAAATAGCTTCTTATATCATCAATATCCCGCTGGATAGAACGTTCATGAACGCCAAATTCTAAAGCCATTTCACTTTTGTTGAATTTCTCGCCATTTTTTATCATCTCATATAACATTAATATTCGTTTTAACTTTCTCGTTTTATCCATATTTCCACCAAACAGCCCTTTTCATCTATATTTTACCACAACTGATAGACATATCTTGTCACTTTCATTGCATTAACCTTCATTGCTTTTATCAATGCCTTTTTTTCATTTGTTGAACTCGATACGAAGAGATTAAGGAGCTAATATTCCCACTTATTTTTTATCCTTTATTACAATAAAATAACGGACCTTTCTTGAAAAGAAAAGTCCGTTATACTATTAGTTGTTTTGAACGATCTTATAGAAAAACCACTTTATACTTCCACCATCCGAGTTAAACCCATTAACGAAGTTCCTATAACAGAAAATCCACTCTGACAACTGTTACATTTCGGAAAAATCACCACTAATTATCCATTTTGTTGATTTAAAAGAATCCATTTCTAAATTAATGTTTAAGCCGTATTTTATAAGATCTATATTTATTTCACTATTTACATTGAAATCTTCTTCATAATTTATTGCTAAATTGAAGTTTAATAAACCATGTTTTAATCTACCTTCTGCAATCGATTGCCATGTAGGTTCATGATAATACCAAACTAATTCCTCTGGTAAGTTAACCTCTTCACGTGGTTTGAACCTTGCTTCATAAATGATATTATTATCAATTTTCCTTTTATGATCTGTTTTCACATCTACTTCCACGGTCTTAATATTCAAATTCAAACCAGTGTCTACTTCTTTTAAATAACCACTATCATATTCCACTTTAATAGAAGTTGCTCCTAATGTCATAAGTAAATTGATAATTTCCTGAAACTTATGTTCGAAAGTCCTCTTATGGAATTCCTTAACAGGATAATATGTATTTTTTAGATGAGGATTACAAACATAAATAGTTGTTGGTTTTGGATGACCGAGTGGAAATTTTAAAAATGGGGTATCATTTTGGGATAATTGGATCACTTTTTTGCTCATGTAGTAATTTTGTAGTTCTTCAAATTCTTCTATTGATAACTCTTGATTGCCTATTGGACCTTTCAACAATTCATCAAATAATTGTTGCATCCCGCCAAACGAATTATATGTTGTATGTCTTGTATTAAAGTCCGATAAACTTAACTTTGTAACTCTTCTAGATTTAATCACGTCTTTAACGGTTCCTACAGGTGTTTTTCGAGCTACGTATTCAGATATCTCTTGAGTACCATATAAAAAAACCGTTTCTTCAATTTCAATAAATTGTCTTTGATAATATGGCAAAGAAAACAAGGCTTTTAAGTTAGTTGTTTCGTTCATTTATGTTGCTCCCCACTTATAAATTATATTTACTTTATACTGGTAAAGTTTAATTGGCAACCCTTTTTAGCGCTGCTACTTTGAGTGTAATAGTAGACATTATTAAATTACTGATGGTGATGACGTTGCAGAAATCATTATAGATGGGTAAGCTAGATTTAATATTACCATTGATTAGGAGAATGAAAATGAGTAAATTTGCGCCCTTGATAAAATATCTCGAAGAAAATTGTTCCAAGTCTACTGTTGTTACATTTGTAGACCTTGAACAAATTTTAGGATTTAACTTACCGAAATCCGCTTTCAAAAAATCCGATTGGTGGAGAAATAGTAGATGTGTTCCGAATAGACCATGGGTACATGCGGGTTGGGAAGTAGAAAATGTCATCTTAGGGGACTCAGTTACATTTTCCAAAAATTTAAATTTCAAAAAATGTACTAATACGGAATATTTAGCCTCACGATTTAAAGATTTACGAACTTATGGTTGCTCAGGTTTTATGTATCTGAATTCCAAAGAGTTTTATGAAATTATGAACATAACCTTAACAAAGGATGGATTTTTCATAACGCTCTACGAGCATAATAGCGTAAGATTACAATTCGATCTAGAAATCTCAAACTTTAACGAATCTATATTTGATTTTGAATTTGAGGCACAGGATGCAAGATTCTTATTTTATAAAGAAATTGACGAAAATGATGACTTTCTAGATGAATTTGATGATGATGATTTTCTCGATGAAGAAGCTTTACATTGTCAAAGTTGTGGTAAGTCAATTAATTTTGCTGGAGAGTGCTACTGTAACAAAAATCCTCTTAGTGTCACCGTAACAATATCAGACAATATATATATTTTTAATGAATTTTGTAAAGAAACAATTGATTATCTTTATAATTATAACTATAAAATAGCCATTTGGAATGTGATCAATAATAATGTTAAGTATATTTATTTCAAAGAAATAATCTTACAAGATAAGGGATTTTATATAGAAGATAACTGGGTTTCGATTAATGAATTCCTAAATACCACTCAAGTTATCAAAGAGGTTTCATTTCAAACTTGTGATAAATGCCTTGTTACAACAAGAGTTTATTGGAATGAGACAAAATGGCTCTGTAAACCTTGTGAACTAGCCTTAGATCGAAAACGAGCAGGACAGTTTGAATAATCAAACTGCGCTTTATACCTTACTTATCAATAGAATTTCCAATAAAGGGAGACAGCATAATTTAAAATATAACGATTAGTGCGACCCCGTTGAATCATAATAAGCGAACAATTCATGACATTCTTCCTTTATGAAAGCATTAGTTCCACTTTTCTCAGAATCCTTGCCAAAAATCATTTTATTGAGGATAGGATGACGAAGCTCCGATATTAATCTTTATTTTCAGGAAAAGCAAGATCTTCAAGCTATTGTGAAAATCAAGTCTGTCTTGGTATAGGTATTAAAGCAAATGAAAAAATAAACGTACTTGGCAGCTACCAGATACGTTTATTTTTTCATGTATGCCAATTTCATATACTTTCTTTTTGCTTTTACTTGCTGGATATAATGACTAAAAATCCTATAGTTTTTTTAAGATATGTAATAACAGTTTACGAAATGGTGATTTACCGAATGTCTATCCTCTCATGTAACAATCTATTTTTGTAACCCATTAAACTTATCAACAACTTTTGTAATATTATTCGATGTTTCCACAACCTTGCTTGCAGTTTGGTAAGGTTTTGAGTTCTTAATAAATGTTGGCAAGTTTTCATCGAGGACTCTTTTATTTTCATCAATATCATCCAAGTGATTACGCTTTAACCCGCTATTTTTCACACTCTTGTATGTATTTCCCATATTATCTATTGCGCTACCTAAAGACTGGCCTTTTTTATCAAATGAATCAACTACCTTATCTGCTTTGCTAAATCCCTTTTGTACAGTCTTATCAACACCACCAATAGCAGAAGTTGCAACTTTGCTAAAAGTTTTGCCTACTGGATTATTGTTTAAAAAATCATACCATCCCAATGTATTCACACTCCTAATTTTCGTCAAATATTTCATTACACTTCTATTATTGCGTTAAACAATTTTCATGTGCACAATGAATAGCTAATTTTAATTATGCCAAAACTATTAACCTTTGAAATTAAAGAATAATGTTCTTAGCCAACTTAATTCCTCATTTAAACTGTTATTTCACAAATTTATAACCTTCTGTATATCGACAGTTGTGTTTAAAATTCGTGCATCCATAAAACGGCCCTCGTGAACCTTTTCTATAGACTAAAAATCCTCCACATCGCGGACATAACTTTGGCTTTTTCAATATCTCTACATGTTGATTAGTATAATCACAACCAGGGAAATTCGTGCACCCCAAAAAGATCGTATTCCCCACTCTACGCGTTAAATGCCCTATTTTGCATTTTGGACACTTTGGATTCTCTGTTACGCTCTCTTCTTGCGTCACTAATTGATAGGGAATCCTATCCTTCTCAATTAGTTCTTTTACAAAAGTAGACATTCGCTGCTCAGAAGTTAAGATGTAGCAAGAATTTCGTGTACGTGTTAGCCCCACATAAAACAGGCGGCGTTCTTCCGCAAATTCAAACGACTCTTGATCCGTAAGCACACAAGAGAGCACAGGATCATCCGCGATTTTATTCGGGAATCCCACGAGACTGTTCTCCGCATTCAGCAAAATAACATGATCTTCTTCCAGCCCCTTGGATTTATGGGTGGTCAAAAACGAGATCCGAAGCTCGCGGTACTTTGAATAGGTAATCTGGGTCTTGTCTGCATTCAGAAGAAATTCAGATTCCTCATCTAAAAAGTTGATATCAAAACCATTGCGTCCAAGTAGAAGGATTTTTGTGTTTTTCCCATATTCCTTCACGATGCGTTCGATGGCTACGCGGAGTGCTGTCGCCTTGTCTTTTTGGTACCCCAAAATACGAAAAGGTTCTGGATTTTGATGCATGGATTTCAATTCTTTTCGGAACTGATTTTCATTCCGCATTACAAAGCGACCAGCCACATCCACAAGCTGCTGCGAGTTCCGATAGGTCTGCTCAATCTTCATCAACTCATGGGTTCCAAAATATTGACCAAAGTTGGTGAAGAGCTGTAAATCAGAACCCGCAAAACGGTAGATCCCCTGCCAATCATCCCCAACACACATGATTTTAGCTTTCGTCTGCTCTTGAATTGTTTGAATCAGGCCAAAGCGGCTTTTCGATATATCCTGATATTCATCAATAATAATATAAGTGTACGGAAAATACGGTTTGTTTCTCCTAACAATATCAGTAGCTTGATTAATCATATCGTTGAAATCGATACTTTTTATCTTCTTTAAATGTTCTTCATAGTAGCTGTATATCGGCCGAACAAGAGATATAAATAGTTCCGTTCGTCGCTTTAAAAAAGGAATCTCGGGTTTCGTTTGGTTTTGCTGAACAAATGCTTCAAATTGATCTACTTCATATCCACTGGACTTAAACAAGTTGATGAAAGTCGCTATCAGCTTCACAAATTCCTTAAAGTATTTATCTTGATTCTCTTTATAAACACTATTAAAAATCGACAGATAATCGGCCTCTTTAAACTTTACCCCATGAGCCAGCAAATATTCCCGTAACTTATCAAGAAGCACCCCCTGCTTATTGAGGTAAGAGTATGTTTCAATCAAAGTCGTTCCTTGAGAAGCATGCTGCTCTCTTTTCCATCTCATGGAGTCTAGGTACTTTTGTTCCTCGATGGGGCTCAGCCAAGGCGTACGCTCCACTTCATCGACGCCAAAATGTTCAATATACAGATCATGCTCAGGTAAGTAAAAATCAGGCTTATACTGACGGTATTGTTCTGTTCGTGTATCAAACGGATAGTCCCGTTCATACTCATACTCCACCGAATTCAAGAATAAAAAATTGGCAATCAAGGTTTCTTCGAAGCTCTTTACCGATTCCCCTGCAAGAGTTTTCAATTGGCTTTTCTGTACATGCGCTGCATGGTCTACATAATCAGATTTCGACATTTTTCCCTTTAAGGTCTCAAAATCCAGGTTACGATGGAAGTCATGGTACTCCCCCAAATTCTCAAACTCAGAATAATCTTTCGGAATACTAAGGTAATATCCAAAGAATTCGATAAGATGCCTAATTTGTTGGTCCTCTTCAAATATCGTATCCTTCATATACGCCTGAATGACTCCCGCAAGATCGCTAAAAATGTCTGGCTTCGCTTGATGATGCTTAGCAATAATCTCAAGACCTAAGGCATGAAAAGTTTTTACGTCTACAGGGAGGTGGAGTCGGCTTTCGATTCGCTCCTTCATTTCTAGCGCAGACTTCTTGGTAAAAGAAATCAGCAATATTTCTTTAGGTTTCACGTGTTTTCGCTCTACCAAATACTTCACTTTGCCTGCAATCGTTAATGTTTTTCCGCTGCCAGCTCCAGCTAATACCAAATTGCTATCTTCATCCGTGACCACAGCGATTCGCTGCTGAGCATCTAGAGACTTCCCATCAATATTGGAGAGTAACTCTTGAGCTTCAATCAATTCTCTCTTGATGTATTCCTTGTTCCAATCTGATCGATACTTGTTCAACTCTTTATAAGCGTCAATGCTTGCGGAAGTCGATTCGGAGATCCCACTGATATCGCCTGAGCTAAAGTAAACAAACGTGTCTTTATACTGAGAAATCAATTTCACAGCTAAAGTATGTGTGAAGTAATCCTTACGAGCTTTCTTTACATCCACAAGAAAAGTCGCAGCATGTTCAGTTTTCCCTGTGATTTCTTCATTTAATTGTATAATACTTGTGCGTAACTTGGAGAAAACACTCCAATACTTTTCTTTTTGAGCTTGAAAAAGAGTTTCAATTTTCAAAAATCGAGGATCAAGATTACGTTGTTCCGTGGGTACTCCTTCAAAATAACGCTCAAGTATAGGGTTAATCGCATGAGGAAATTCCTGCGTATAGAACTGATGCATGTGTTTTGTCGTCAAATTGGTAATTTGCTCTTCTGAAATATAGAATCTCTGCAATGATATTTCTGCAAACCGTCTTTGCAACCCCATGTCCGAACCAGCATAAAGCTTCAGTTGGACTTCAAGCTGTTCCAACATCTTATTCCACTTTCGATTTTCCAAATATGCTTTTATCCATGTAATCAATTACATCACATTGCCCTTCATGCTTAATAAAACTAAGCGAAATATTTTCCCATTAATAATGTATCAAATTAACATGCGAAATACACTTAAAAATAATAATGAAAATCTTACTAATTAAATACTATCTGCTCTATAAAAAAATCCAGCGCATGTCGATGCTGAATTAAGATTTTAACTGTATGCAACTGATCATGCTTTAACAAATTATATTAGACTTATAACTCTGTCTGCTATTAATAGGATGCTCAAGCAAAATAACCATGAAAAAAGCAAATGATATCGCATTAGAAGAGTTCCAGGCTAATTATGCTGAAGAATTTAGTAATTACACTTTCGAGACCAATGAAGTCTATTCCTATAGTGAAACAGAGGTCAAATCGCTTGCTACAAAATCACCTTTCTCGATGATAAAGTAGTGCCTATAGCAGCTTATTTAATTTCTAAGAAGAATGGAGAAATTGTTAATCAATTCAAACGGTGAACAGTAATGATTAAGAGGCCTCTTTAAAATGGGCTCTTTCGTCAATCCAAAACCAAACCTAATGAACCCGACTTTCGTATGGCTCACTGTTCGCGTATAAGCCCTCTTATTTCCATTCCTCACAAACCCCTTTATGTATGAAAAAAGGTGCCCCTACAGAGCAAACAAGTAGACTTCCTTTTAACATATCTACTTCATAAATGAACATTTTTTTGTCAAATAAAGAGATTATTTTTTATGTCAATAAAAATAAAGTTGTAGGCTAATGACGACGATTATTTGTTAACTTATGGAAGGGTTAGTTTTAATATATGTAGTATTTGGAGCGAAAAAGAAGTTATCTGAATTGGTCCTTCCCCAGAAGTTTACTGCATTTGACTATCATTTAGGATAAACTAGAAAATAGTCGTTTAAATGGGCATGAGTTAACGCATACAATCAATCGAAATGAGTTGATGGATCTTGGGGGCATGGAAAGAATTTAAAGAAGGCTTCAATAACGCTGTTCAAACGTCAGGAAAACCAAAATCCATACCAAAAACTTCTACTAATCAAACACCAATCAATCAATCTGGGGAAGAACAAATGAAACAAGAGACAAAAGGTTGTTTTGGGTGTTTAGGTTTTATTGTGGTTATCATATTGATTGGTAGTATTTATTTCGCAGTCACAGATGATAATGAACCTAAGCAAGCGAGTCCCTTACCTGCTGTCAATGTAATTGAAATTCAGAATCCCACTAGAAGCAAACCATCAACTGAACCATCGCCGACGATTATTCCCGAAATTACAAGGAATTTAAGTGATATAGTTTGGAAAGAAGAATCGTATATTCAGAATCTAAAACAGACTGTTCCTCTAAAAAACGGCATAATAAGTGACACAAAGCTTCGTACTAACAAGTTTACAAAAAGTGAAAGCACCACGAAAATAAAGAACGGATTAATTCTAGAACTGGTTGTAGTGTCGGATACCCTTAATAAATCTACTCTAGATCAAATGGCTTATAACATTTTTAACAAGGTTCATTCCCAAAAAACAAGTGTCTCACTGACAAGTGTATTTATTACATTCTCTTTAAAAAGGGGAAACGAATCTTCTGAGTGGCAAAATTATATTTTGGGAATCAATTCAATTAACAAATATTTCAAGAATAACAACACAAGTCCCGATGGATTGTTTAATTGGATTGAGCAGAATTTTAAACTACCTGAAGGGGATTTTTTAGAAGAAGATAATTCGTGGACGACATTAAGTAGGAAGGCATCGCCCAAATAGATCCTTATTGTGATCGTCTTATCAATTTGTAACTATTTATTGACCTGACGGGGGATATTAGTTCAAGGGCAACAGCGGCGACTAAGGCCTGGGTAATAAAGTCTTGGTCGGCTCTTTTTCCTTTAATGATTTTTTTTTGAGTTTGACCTACTTTTAAATTATGGCATAATCCATTCCCCCTATAAATCAAATCATCAAGCCTTTTAAAGCAGGATTAAAATCCCCTTTTGTCGAACATAGGCACCAGGAGGGATTCAATGAAAATCAATTTATTTGGAGACGTAGATCTATGGGAGACTATAGGACCAATAATTTTAGGTGGGATTGCAGTTGCAGTTATTGGCCTTATGTGTTTTCTCATTATTCGGAGGATTGATAATGGATCAATACGTAATTTGGTGGGTATTTTATCGGTAATATTAATTGTTTCGGGATTCTTCGGGACAGTTTACTTTGGAAGTGCATTATGGGGGAGTCGCTGAAAAGTGGCTCTTTTTTGTATCTGAATTTAAAAGGTTCCACTGATCTAATCCATCTGTCCCACAATGTTATCTTTGAAGTTGGTACGCTCCTAGAACTCCTTAAGAAATAAAATCCTACGTATGGCTATGCTCAATGGATTGGGGCAAATGAAAATAAATAAATACAAAAACAAATAAATCGAACAAAAGAAATTTCCTTCTGTTCAATTTAAGTTGATAATTCAAATGTACGTTAATTCCGTAAAGAAGGCTCCAAATGTTGACTCCATATCCCTTCAGCAACTTGTCGAGGTGTAAGATTCTCCTGACTTCCATAGATACTAAAGCTCATTTTTAAGAATAATCGTTTTTCGCCGTCCTCATTACACACAAGCGATTCATTGTGTGCATTATCGCTATGACTATGTGAATGACCATAATAAAGAAATATCTGGTCATAACCACTCGTAAAAAATCTATCTCTCCATATTTTCATTGAAGCTTTTTGTTGTCCATTCACATATAAGTTAAAAATATTCTTTTTTTCGGTTATTTTATCATTTTCAAACTGAAAGTTTGGATTCTTCCCTTTTACCTTCGTAAGAATTTCTTCTAATGTTGCGACAATTTCATTATAGCTATCACGCATAAAATCGTTTCGATTTAATTCTGTATTTTTCCTCAAGTTGGGAATTTTCAAATTATCAAACCCAGTTTCCTTTTCAACCTTTTGGGCTATTGAAGTCCTCGGCTTCAAATCTGGTATTTCTCCAAGGGGTTCTACTGCAAGCCAGGGAACTCCTTGAATTCGATATACAAGTTTTTCTAGTGCCTCAGCGTATTCTTGGTTATCGGAAAAATCGATAACATTATATCCTTGCAAATGGAAGGGGAGTATTTTATTGAAGTCCCCTTGGCCTCTCCCTATAAAAATAAACTTGTCAGGGTTTCTTTTTAGAGTCTCCAAGGACAATAAGGTTTCAAAACCAACGCCCCCAGCTAGAGTATCTGCCTTTTGGGCATATTTCTCTGTAAGCACAAAAACAACAAAATCTCGGTCACGTATATTTTGGATCATCATCACATTCAAATTTGTGGTTTGCGTTTGTGTTATTGTTATATCTATTATAGCTTCAATACCTCTTTTTCTAAGATCCTGCATTAAATCGTACACCCATTGCTGGTGTTCAAGGCTATCCCAACTGTAACTTAAAAAAGCTGTCTTGTGCTCCGATCCCATTACAAGTGACCTCCCAGAGAATTATACTTTCTTCGAATATATAATCAGATGGTTAAAAAAAACGAGAATTTAAACCATTATCATATACCCACTCTTGATGTTCTAGGCTATCCTAACTATAACTTATTGAGGCTGATTTATGCTCCGATTTCATATAATTGAACCTCCAGTATAATATATACCGTATCTAGTATGTAATCTATAATTAGGATATTGAAATTCTAATTTTAGTAATGTAAAAATGGCAGTGCATAACTCTCCCATATCTCTTTAACTATTTGGCGAGTTGTAGGATTGTCATGAAGTTTCAAATTACTAATACCTTTCCTTAATAATAATTTCTTATCATTATCTTCTCCACATGAAAATGAATCGCTATATGCACTAACATTAGAAGAGTATTTGAAAGGCTGACCATTATTCAAACGTTCTTTATTAAAACGACAACGACAAACATGTATATTGTTAATCTTATTTTGTGAATTAATCCATATTTCTATAGATGTCTTATATTCACCACTTAGATATAAATGAAAGGTTCTTTTTTGTTCTATTATTTTTTCTATTATTGTACTAAAATTTGGATATTTCAATTTCACTTCATCAAGTAATTTTTCAAATATTAAAATGATTTCATTATAGTTTTGTTCTATAAAATAATTTTTCTCCGAATGTGTATTCCCTCTCAGATCGGGTATTTGAAAATCCGCAAATTTTATTTCTCTCTCATATTTTTTTTCAATCGTAGCCCCTAGATTCATTGCAGGAACAGCACTAAGAGGCTCTAATTTAAATAAGGGTATCTTATTTATGCGGTGCACTAGTTTATTGAACGCCTCATTGTATAGTCGGTCATCAGAAAAATCAATGATATGATATCCTCGTAGATGAAAGGGGAATATTTTATTAATATCGCCCTGACTTCTCCCAATAAAAATAAACTTATCGGGATTTGTCTTTAAAGTATCCAAGGACAATTTTGTTTCAAAACCTACGCCCCCTTCTAAGGCATCTGCCTTTTGGGCGTATTTCTCTGTAAGGACAAAAATAACAAAATCACGATCACGCAAATTTTGGACCATCATCACATTAAGGTTTATAGTGTGGTTTTGTGTTATCGTAATATCTATTTCAACGTCTATATTTTTTCTTCTGAGGTGTTGCATTAATTCGTATACCCATTTCTGGTGTTCAAGGCTATCCCAACTGTAACTTATAAAGGCTGATTTATGCTCCGATTCCATATAATAAGACCTCCAGAGTGATATTACATCAAGTATATAAGCTTGAGAATAAAGGGTAAACAATGAAAGTTAGGCTCTTAATGAGATAAGGCTCTTATCCCCCGACAAGGAATTGTCCGTAAGTGAATTGACATGATCCTCACTCATATCAATACAAGTTCGTTAATCGTGATTTGGTAATTATTTAGAATGGTTAGCGTCTATTACAGATCATGCAGAAATATAGGATTTGATACAAACGTTAATAACCAAGCTAATTGATACTTGAAAAAAGAAAACCAAAAGAATATAATAAGAATATAAAAAGAAAGTAAAAAGAAAGTAAAAAGAATATCTAAAGTAAGATCTAAGAAAATAAAAAAAGTGAAGTGATTTAATGATTATTATTAAAGTAAATGAAGTACCAAATTCAAAAGAATCCTTGAAGGCGCGCGTTCGCCGAGCCTGGAGAATGAATGTTGATCGCTTATACAATCAAGAAGAACTCGCTGCGGTGTATCGAGGTGAAATTCTTGAAGTTTACAAGATCATCAGTTACAAAAAAGATGAGCAAAGACCTGACCGAGTTGCTTTTGAACTTGAGGAAATCTCAAGCCAGCTAAAGGGGAAAAAAATAATCTATAAAACAGCTAATCCAGCAACAATCTTGGATGTAACAGATTTAGTATTTGTATAAACGAAAAATAAATAATAAAGAGGAGACATGTAAATGATGAGAGACGGACTTCTTTATTCGGATACGGAAAAGGCGATTTTGGATTGGGTGGCTTCCAAAGTGGAAACCGTGCAGGAGATGGAAAAAATCGCGCCATTGCTTGCAAACCTGATGCAACGCTCATCTGAAGGAGCTATTCAGAAGCAAATTGAGGATAGAAAACGAGAAGCTGGTCATAAAGAGTTCTTTTGGGCTAGAAAATAAAGCAAGGCATATGTGAACATTTATTAATAAATTTGAAGCAGCTAGTCTAACTCCGAGAGATCGGAGTTTTTTATTTTTAGGGTATTTAGGCGGGCGTTTAGTGAGGGATAATTTCAATGCATGAATCTGAAGAGGATGAATATTTTGAAGGTGATTACGGATATAGAATATGTGATTTTCGTGGTAAAGAGGCGTCCTACGGAGTAAATCAGTAGGCATCCTATCGAGTTGTATATCTTCCTAAACAAGGCCGTTCATGATGTTCGAAATCAGTGGAATAATCCGTCGTCTTTTCATTGCAAACTTAATGCTGAATCCATCCACTTTCATACTGATCTAATATATAGTACTTTTCTCCATAAAACATCCATTTGTGATGCAAAGAGTAATTTTATTTAACTTGGCAGATCATCCACCATCATATTATAGTAATTATTAGATTTGAATTTGTATTTTAGTAATTTTTTCTAAAATCTTAAACTTAAAATCCTCAAATATCTCTAATGTTTTTAATAATGTAGGAATAATATTACACATAGAGGAGAAAAAATTTGACGATCGATGTATCATTTGAACAGTTTGAAGACATATGGACAGACTCCCCAGATGTAATTTTAGATACGAATTGTTTTCTTGAAATACATAGGAAGTCAACTTCTGATCAGGAAGCTATATTGTCCATCCTAAGAGGTGTCGAAAGATCTGTATGGATTCCCGCCCAGGTTAAAGAAGAATATATGAAAAATTACCGCCATGTAAAAAAAACAGCGGAAGAAAAGTATAGCGAGGTTACCAAACAAATAAAGCAAGCTACTGTAAATGCCCGAAACTCTCTAGAAAAACAGTTCATCCAATATAAAGGCAATAATTACCCTAAAATCAATGAACTAAATGCTTTTATTCTAGCAAAATTATCCGAAGTCGATGAAGAAGCAGCTAACTATCAAACGGTAATTCAGGCTGAAATTCAAAAGAATAAGCTAATGCTGGAAAATGACAAAACAACAGAATTTTTAGAGGACATCGAAGTATCCGACAGAGTCGGTGCCCCTTTCACGTATCGGCAAAAAATTAATATATACACTGAAGGCAGTACTCGTTATCAGCATAAGATTCCGCCTGGTTATGAGGATAACAGCAAACGAAAAAATGACGAAACGAGTCTGGAGAAATATGGTGATCTGCTGATTTGGAAACAAACTCTTCATCATGCGGAGTCATCAGAGAAATCCGTCATTTTCATTACTAACGACGCAAAGGAAGACTGGTGGCTTCTCGATAGCGACAGAAAGCCAATTGAACCACGCAAAGAATTACTTGATGAGTTTGGGGAATATAGTGAAAATTCATTTATTATGTTGAACTTATCAATGTTTATTCAATATGTAAATCAACTTTATGGATATACAGATTCACGGTGGATCAAACTTCGAATGGAGCAGCAAGAATTTGCTCTTCAATGCATTGAACTTAGTGGTGGCTGGGATGTAATTTTGGATGAGCGAATGGCTCTTACCCTCTACCTCATTCATAGTGGTGACTTACAGGATTATTTGGATAATCCGTTATCGGATGTTGAAATTTTGGAATATCTGGATTATGACATCGACATAGAGTCTTTCGATATAGATGAGGAAGATTCTAAAGTCATTATCGTAGGTTATTTTAATGCAAAGATTATTGTTCAAATATCGGAAAGTGCCTTCTCTGATTATGATATCGATCATCACAATCAAGAGATTATTATAACGGGTTGGATAAATATTAAATGTGCGGTAACATTTGAGGATCATAATTACACCATTCCAAGAGAATCAATTGATTTAAACATCGGTGGTTTTGAGGCAGTAGCAGTTTCCCGACAATATTATGAAGACGATAAAGAAACTGAGACGGAAGATCATTTACCATTTTAAAGAGGGTTCATTTTGTGTATATTTTAACCGCCCTCGCTACCAAGCTATGCGGCCACATTAGATCCATAGCAACGAGGCGAGTAAGACTTGTATAATAAAGTCTTACTCGCCTCTTTTCCAACAAATTAGTTCCGCTTTCCTTATTGAAGAACTTGCTTACGACAATCTGTACTTTCGTACGCACTTTCAATCGCTAATGGGTTGTAGCTGCTTATCATTTGATTCTTTTTACATAGATGATCTCCTATCCGTATGTCTACAGAGGCACCAATTCGGTCTCTGTTATGATAATTCGTTTAGTCATATCAGACACTCCATTTCTAGTGGCCTATTTCTCGCGTATAAATTCTCATTATTAAGATGGGGGTTAGTCATATTGTTATTAGACAAAATGAATTTAATCAAATAAAGTATTTATATTCATGCATCCCTTTTAATTGCGCCTCTTTTTTGAGATGTTATGTCGACATTAATCTTACGGCAGTGTCATCATAAGCTACGGTTTAAGGGCCTAATTCTTGTCCAGGAATGACAAAAACGACTCAGCATAATGCTAAGTCGTTTTTGTCATTCCTTCCATACTATATCTACTTTCTTCCATAAGACCTTTTTATAATGTCCTCTTTATCAATGTTTATTGCTTTTGAGTAGTACGGATCGATCGAAGTCAAGGGCGTCTTACGTGTCTTCGCGCCTCGCTTTAGCAGTTTTTCAATACTACTGAGCTTCTCAGCTTCTTTGAACGCTGTAATTGAAAGCACATATACCACTCCCTTCCCTTTATTTGATTATACTATGCATCAAGATCGTGATCAAACAACATTTGAACAAAATCCACGCCTAATTGGGTCACGTCAATATACTTCCCTTGATCATCCAATGTTATAACCATTATGCCTTGTTTTCCAATAATGGACTTCATTTTTATTGTCAAGTAAATCCTTTCAACTTTATCTAAGCCCGTAAATGATTGTTTTGAATAACTAAACTGGTAGAACATTTTATCATATAATATTCCTCTTAAAATCCCTGTTCTTCTAGAGCTTTTAAAAAGTTCAGTTTCAAGTTCATCATTTTCGACTAATGCTACCTTCTGCTTATTTTCAGTATCCTTCTCACCCAGCATATCCAGAATTAATATTTGCAGTCCAAAATTAATTATATGATTGCTTCTAATATCTTTGGGTTCTTTTATTTCTTCTAAACCTTCACCAATTTCAAAATACAGATCTATTAATTTTTTGTCATTATCCTCTGCTGTACCTCTATATTGGTAAGACCCATCTAAAAATTTTTTATGTAATTCAGAGGGCATATTATAATATTGTTGCTGTAATGCATTCATATTTTTATTTTCCATGATATAGCTTAGCTCATGATTCAATTTAATACTTGTATTATCCGCATCTCTTTGTAAGTAATAACTATAAAACTGTATTCCTACGATGGAAGGATGTAGCTCAGCAAATTGTTTTAACAGGTCAAATAAATACTCCATCTTTTTAAATTTATTGATATGACCAAACTCTTTCCATAATCCTTTTGTTTGATCCCTTAAATCATACTCTAGTTGATCATTTTTTCTTGATAAATTTGATATTTCATTATCTTTTAATTTAAGTGCATAGCTATGTTCGTTCTCTAATTTAGTTTTTATTTTCCTGTTACTAAATATAAAAAATTAAATGATTACTACGAACAAAAACATAATTAGTGTGATAGTGGCTCTTGATATTGAAAGTTCTTTTTTGAAGAATTCAGTAAATAAACTTACTGATATGGCTGCTGAAGGAATTATTATTATCCCCAAAAAATCATAAATATCATCAATTTTAGAACTTAAGAATGAGCGAGCTACTTTTAGTATGTTGGTATCCTTCACTAATTTTTCTCCTTCGTCCCTAATTTTCCTTCATTATATTTCTATATAGCATTTTAAACTTCTTCCAATATAATTACTAGAAAATATTATCATTGGGATATTACCGCGTGGCCAATGGCTTTTCGCCGCTGTTTTATAATTAGCACAGCAACACTGTTATATTGAAGAATATCCTTTTTAAAAATTTGTAAGTTTGTACGTAAATAATATCTGTTGATTCTTTGAATCGCTGTTGAGCTATAGCTATATATCATTCGATTTTTCTCACATAGATAATTCCCTATCCATATATACAGGGGTGCATTAACATTACACTTTAGTTCGGCGTCAATTGTGATGATTGAAAACTCTGCATTCGCTTTTTGATCGTTTCATAGCCTACTTTATTTAGTTGATTCATCACATACCCAAAACCGTTTTGTCATATCTTTATTGCATTTCTAACGGACTTCAGTTCGCGCATACGCCCTCGGCTTGCCCACCTTCAAAGACCTTATGTTATGAGAGAAAAAGGCTCTACAAAGCAAACAAGCACTTGGTAGCCACCAAGTGCTTGTTCTTTCAAAAGGTACTTTAAAACACTCAATTTTCGGTATAGAGCTATAGTATGAATTTCCTTACTTCGCGATATCTTTTATAAAAGTTTTCAGTTAAAAAGAGATCTAGTTTCTCTCCCTGCTCGCCTGATCTAGTCCCAATTGTAAATGCAGCCAACATGATAATACTGGTACTAATTAGTTTACTCGTCATATTTTCATCAAGGTGAACCTCCGAGTATCCCTTTGCTGCGATGTTTTTACGAACCACATTAATATCCCCTCGAAAACCAGGGGAATCTAATAAGTGAAAAAAGTGAGCCCTAACATTCGCTAATACTTCATATAGAGTTTCTTGTGAATATTCTCCCTTTTCAATTCTATTCCAAAACATGTTTAAGAACATATTCCAAATTTTTATGTACGCCACATTTATTTCTGCGGATTCAACACGAATTTCATCAGTTGATATAACTCTTAAAAAATCAAGAATTGATTTGCAATCTTCAAGTCTAAGATTTTGTTGTTGAATGTTCGGTATCGCTCTTTTTAAATAATCAAAAATTTCATCCATTTTACTTCCATCCTTTTATTTTTTTATTAGTGTTCAACCCCAAAGGGACCTACTGTACAACATTGTAGCTAACTCACGGTTGATAAATTGTGGATCATTTGAATGAAGTTGCTCTTTACATATTTTCCTTAAATAAAGTAAGCCCTCAACATATTGATTGCCTAACCCCGCTATATTTTCTAAAGCCCCTGAAAAAAATCCATAAAATTCCTGAAAGGACATATTTTCAAGTTCCTTAACACTTCCAAAACCATTTAATTTTTTATCGATAATACATTTATAAATGATTTCTTCTATATAACTCATAAATGAATCAAAAAAAATTTTATCTTTTTCAAACTCGTATGAAGTAAGATTTTGATTTCCAAGTGAACTATCAATTGATTGAGCATAATTAGGTTCTCGAAAAGTAGGGATTTGAAAAACTCGGTCAACAAATTTCTTGTAAAAATATGTAGATACCTGAAAAGCTTCGTATAAGCTTTGTTTAGCAAGATCAACAGAATTACTATTATTATTACTATTACTATTATGAATAGTTTTGTTTCCTCGTATTCTAATAGAATGAAGAAGTGTTAACACTTCATTGTCGAGATACCCTCCCCTCTCAAGTAGACTTAAATTCAGAAAAAGGCTATCTGATTTTTGCAAGTTTAAGTATTCAAAAATTATATTAACGATTTCTTCCCCTAGCTTCCGTAATTTATATAAACTAGTGTCTGCATCGTTAAAAATATTATGTTCAGCTAAATAACCCAACTCATACAATGACGGGTATGCATTTTTAATAAACGTAAAATTTGAAAACATAATTCCCCCCTTATTATTTCATCATTTTTTCTATGTCTTCAAGTATAAACAATATCATTATCTAAACAAGTAGAAATTTCATATTGGTTAAAAACCTGTTGAAGATTGTGAATACAATAATACTTTAGCTGAAACATCGGATAATTGTAATGGAAATCCAGGTCTGATTATACATGAGGCGCTCAGCCCTCATGACTTCGATAATCGCACTACGCATTTTGATGAATTGCTACCATTAGTATCGCGGAACTATAGGGGATGCAAAATTTAAACGTTGTGATTAACCAGCTTATCAAGAGGCGATATAATCCTAGACCGCTTTTGCGCTGTGAAGCGAGTTGACTATTGGAGTTACATTAATAAAGAAGGCATATTAATAGTACGTTATTACCTATTTCTTGGTGCACAATACTTTATAATGAAGAATATCCTTACGAACAAATTTTACGTTCGGACGCAATAATAACTATCGTTACTTTGAATCACTGATGATGAGCTAGAACTATGTATCATTTGATTTTTCTCACACATATGATTTCCTGACCATATGTTTACAGAACACCTATTAACATTGCGTTTTTTAATTCGACGTCTGTTGTAATGAATAGGTTAGTCATAAACAATTAAGATTTAGCTCCGTTTCTAAATCAAAATAAAAGCACCCTATTTTGGGTGCAATAAGAACTTTGTGTATTTAAATTGCCCTATGGCATTTCTTTCAGTTTTTTTTCTATAGTCTGAGCATCTATCAAAGCACTCTTTGACCACTTATCAATTTGCTTCAATGTATCTCTATAATCAGCTTCGACTCTTTTTCTTTTTAAACGATCACCCATATCCGCAATTTCACGCCCTCCATGACCCAATATCTCAAATGCTTTCCATATTGAACCATGTGTATCTTTTGCACTTCTCGTATCAGGTGACATACTTTTGTCTTCTAAATATATTGATGCTTTTTTATAAACACTATAATATGCACGGCTGACTGCTGCCCTTTTATTTTCTTCCCCTGATTCTTCAATCAATTTCTCGGCTAACCTCAAATATCTCAACCAGTCAAATGACATTTTATCATAGCTCCAAATCGATTATTATTTTACCTTGGGCAGCTTCTTTTTTGTAAAGCCAATAGTTTCTTACAAATTCATGTAATATTATCATGTCCTCTTCAATCGCTCGGCTTGAATAAATCAAAAAAAACAACTGTTCTTCTCCAGTTTCATAGTCCTCACGAAGTTCCAGTTTGTATGATGTATCGCCGAAATATTTTCTCGCCTCTGCATTTATATCAGTTATTAAATCATTTAGATATTCATGGTTTTCTAAGAATCGCACAATTTCTATAGGATTCTCCAAGTTAATGTCTTTTAACGTGGAGTCAGGTGTATAACTAGCTAATTTTAATAAATACTCTCCAATTCCCAGCAGTTCTTCCTGACTTATTACGGATATGTTTATTCTAGGCATGGCTAATAAAAAATTACTAATGATCTTAGCCAACTCTTTTGCTGTATCTGGACGTAATTCATGAACCACATTTTCAATTACATTTTGCTTTTCTTCATTTGTCATCATGTAAATCACCTCTACACCCCCAGTATAGCATATGCATTTCATTTACAACAATTGCATTTAATACATTATTATCCTTTTGTCATTCAAAAAATATACAGTGGAACATGATCCACTTAACTGTTAAAACTACCTATACACTAAATCCATTTCCTAAACTTGAATTGCCTTTTAAAGTTCTTCTCTAATACAACAACCTTCGTGTATTCTTCCAGCTCCTAATAATCAAATACCTCAATTGTAACTATGCCAATCTAAAAATTCACAATCAACATTTTCACATGTCAGGAGCAATCTGACTATTGTTATTGAAGAACGACCTTCCGAACAATTTGTACGTTCGGACGCAAATAATAACTATCGTTATTTTGAATCGCCGATAAGCTGTAGCTGCTTATCTTTTGGTTTTTCTCACAGATGAGTCCTCATCCATATGTCTACAGGGGCATCGATTCGACGTCGGTTGTGATGATTCGTTTAGTCATACTATCCCCTTATTTTAATAAGCTCTCCTCGCGTATAAGCACTTCTACTTCCCCCATTAAAAACATTTATGTATACCTCATTCTCAGTCTAAAAACCGAAAAAAAATTCATTTTTATATTTCCAAAATGAATCATATGTTCGTTAGTCAATTATTGTTTCCATATTTCATCTATCCCCATTTTGCGGATAAATCCATGGGAACATGTGTACTTTCCGTTAATATTCTGTGGACAAGCTGTTAATAGAAAAACATGTTTACAAACACAATATATTGGGTTATTCTTTATTCACAAGCACAATATACAGAAATGGAGGTGTCCATAATGGCAAAACCTAGTTCTCAAAAAACTTCAAGTCCTAAGATGTCGACTGTCGCTTCGAAAGCTCTACAAACCAAACAAACAAGTAAATTAACCAAGTCTTTAGCTGCCAGCGTCCTCTCCCAATCCAAATAATGTTAAATGCCAAATCAAGGAGTGATTCTATGAGCAAAACATTCAAAATTAGAGTCGACGGATTGAAGTCACAAACCAAAAATGATCTAAAAAGGTTTGAACGCGAAATCTCACGTGAAGTAAACAAGCAATTTGATAAATTAATCAAAAGAATAAAGTAAGCATCATAACCTACATTTCTCCTCCTTCAGATGCGGGTACATCTGAAGGAGAACTCTTAACTCCCAGGTAACACCAACTAATTAATTCTCGGTCTTTTACTGTCGAGTTAATTCCCTCTCGAATCACATACGCCTTATCTCCAAGAGTGGTTCTTTATCATATATCCATACTCTTCTTTTCGAAAATAACCATAGCTTCTACACATAAGGTTTATCATACAAAAATAATTGTAAAGGTGTGATCCAGATGGTGAAAATAACTGGCTTTAAAGAATTAAACAGCAGATTGAAAGAAATAAGTAAAGGTGCTCAGGAACTTGGTGTTCAAAATCAAATGTCCTTTGAGGAGCTCTTCCCAGATTCCTTTATTCAGAAACATACCCCGTCTGAAAATATTTCTGCCTTTCTAGAAGGCGTTGGTGTTAAAAAGAAAGAAGATTTCGAGGCACTACCTCAGGAAGAATTAGAGAGCTATGTTCGTTCTACGACGAAATTTACGACTTTTCATGAAATGTCCCAGGCTGCTCTTGCTGAAGTGGTATATAAAAAATTAGGCTTTTAGTTTTACAGTTAGACAAGCCCCTGCATAGAAGCAAGGGCTTGTCTACTTAATAGTGACCTTACCTTAGACAATATAATAATGGATCATAATGTGGTCCATCCTCTAGACATTAATGAATAGCATTGCACTTGATTTACATATAGAAATAATGAACAAGAATAAAATAGAAGTGGCAGTTGAAAATATTCATCACGCTTTCTAGGAGGGCGAGTGTTTCATGCAAAAGGCAATCATGGTTCATTTTTTTAACGATAAAAGTTTCAAAAGAAAATAAAGTATTAGACTAGCGGTAGCTTCATTAAGTTAACGGGCAGGATACTTCCAATATGTGTTAATATAAGCTTGTTATAGAGTGGAAAATTGAAAAAGTGGACTAAGGAGTGCCTCTCATGACATCAGTCACACAAAGAATTGCACAAATCAAGCAACCTCCATTCAAACGAACTGCACTTATCTTCTTCAAAAGCTTCTATTCAACGAACCAATCGTCTTCTAAATGAATATTTATTGAATCAATATCACTTTTCACCTTTTTGATTATTGTTGGTCCTGAAGGCCACAAATTAATTTGATTTTGAATATAATTCCCTACCCCCATAGCAAATTGCAAATGAACTTTTCTCTCACTTCTTTCCTTTTCCGTAACAGTACAAGAATCTCCATAACTGATTATTGGAATCTCAAGTAGAGTTTCCTCTCTACTTTTAATTTCCACCTTATAGATTATAATGGGGAACTCATCAATATCGGCCGACACTTCAACTTTTGCTATCAATTCAATCATTTCACAGTTTTTCACTACCTCAAATGGCAATGTATAATTAAGCACATACACAAACAACACCTCCCTTTATGATATTAGTTATATAACATTTTTTTCCTTTGGGAGGATTCTAATATGATATTAAACCCTGGTTTAGAGGTGCATATCAATAATGTCAAACAAAATTTAAGTAAAATTCTAGACAATAATTTGGAGATAAAAAATTAATGTCTATGATTCTGCACACCAATATATATTTTATTACGGTGGTTCAATTGAGATAGACATTTGGCTACATGAAGCTACTAATAAGCTGCATTATGCTTCTTATACAACGCTAACTGTGCCTACTCTATTCATTTCTATTATTAGGATCACTCCATCTAGGCAGGGTCTTGGCTCTACGGTTCTTAATGAATTTATAAACTTTTCTAAAGTTATTGGTATTGGACGTATATCGGCAGTCGCGGAGAATTCATTTTCTGAAAACTTCTTTAAAAAGAACGGTTTTATCAAGCAAAATGTGAATAATGTTTATTCAATAGAAATTATATAAAAAGGAGTAGAATTACAAATGATACATGTACCATCAAGCTTAACTTTTTCACTTTCAGGGATAAGTAAATGGCTCGATTGAGCAGTTATGATAGGGATAACCAATGTCCGTGAGTAAGGTATTGAAAGAACTATAGAGCTATGACAATAGACTGCCGAAAAAAACAGCAGACTATTCCGCTAACGGGCAGGTTTGTTTAAGAATACATTTGGATAAAGTGGGAGATATTACTGGAAACTTCTCCAGATGGGCGGTTATTATGAAAAAATTACTGATATCGTTATTGGCTATACTTATCTTTTCAACTATTTCAGTAGAGGCTGCGCCTGAATATGCAAAATGGGGTAAAATTGCAGTAGAGGAAACACAAAAACGATACAACGCAGACATAATTGATTATAAGCACATCGGTCGTACTGAACTAGCACCAAAAAAGTCTGAAGAGAAATTCAAACTATGGATTAGAAACAAAGCAGGTAACGAGTTTGGGGTCTTTGTATCAATCCAATTTGACCCATCAACTGATACAATCCAATCGATTCAGTTTTCTGAAACTAATCGTTAGAATTAATAAATCTCTCTATTTTCGTTAACGGGACACTATAGCTCAATAACACCACAACGAAGCTGCCGACATGAATCGGCAGCTTCGTTGTGCTAACGGACAAAATTGCTAAACAAATCCTCCGATGATAAAGACACCATTCTTGGGCAACCCTACACGAATAAACGCATTCGGGGGTGTTAATGGTGGTTCTGAAAAAGCTGGTCTTAATTTTGTTCTTAACAACAATATCGTTGTTAAATCCTATAATAGCTTTTGCAAATATTAGATTGGATCAATTAAAAAGTGCAACGGATTTTAAGCTGTTTACCCCATATTACTCCTTAACGAGTTGGAAGCTTGAAATCAAGGAACCGTATCCTCTTGATACTGACCGACTAATTACGAAGGTTAGACTCCATTACTTCGATAAATCGGGAAGAACGTATATGTTTGGGATAGAACAGCATAAAGCAATAGAATACAAAAGCAAGCGATCTGAAACAATAATCGATGTTCGTAGTAAAACAAGTGAGACCAGAGTTATAGAAGAGAATTTTAAATTTAATACGAGTGGTGAAATTGTTAAATTGAACGGAATTGAAGCTAGATTTGATCATGGAACACTAGGGGGATGTTTGCGGTGGTTGCAAGATGGTACTTACATTGAGATGGATAGCTTTCGATTGTCTAGGAAGCAGATGGTTTTATTGGCGAAATCGATGATTGAATTGAACTAACGGGTAACGCTAGCTTAACCTAAAACGAAGGCAGGCAGTCATCAGGACCGCTTCCTTTGTTTACTACATTCAAGTTTTCGGAAAAAATCTAACTAGTTTACAGCCAAGTTCTTCCTTGTTAATTATTCCTGATTCGATTATAATTCTACTGGAGTGGTAAATTTCTAGAGCGCAATCAAGAACTTGACTGAGAACAGCATTTAATCCTACAAACCTTTAGAGACTACTTATACTTCAGAAACTACTTATACCTTCAGAAACTACTTATACTTCAGAAACTACTTATACCTTCAGAAACTACTTATACCTTTAGAAACTACCTATACCTTCAGAAACTACTTATACCTTCAGAAATTACTTATACCTTCAGAAACTACCTATACTTTAGAAATTACTTATACCTTCAGAAACTACCTATACTTTATAAATTACTTATACTCCAGAAATTCCCTATACCTTCAGAAATTACTTATACTTCAGAAACTACTTATACTTCAGAAACTACTTATACTTCAGAAACTACTTATACTTCAGAAACTACTTATACTTCAGAAACTACTTATACTTCAGAAACTACTTATACTTCAGAAACTACTTATACTTCAGAAACTACCTATACCTTTAGAATCTACGTATACCATTAGAATCACTACTTGTGAATGTAATTATAACTCTTGAATTATCTTGTGAACCTATATCCTATAAGAACATAAATATTTGCTGATTCTAGAAATGGTTCTTGTTTCCTCCAGTTGCCACTCCAATAAACTCTTGGAGGAAAACACATGAAAAAGTTTTATAGAACTTTCAAATATATGGCTAGTAAACCTATTTATTGGGTTAAGTTCACTACCCGTCTTATTATCGGTGTTCTCATAGCTGTCATCAGAAGGTTTATTCTTGATTATCTGTAAAAAAGGGGCTCAGCCCCTTTTTTTGTTGAGCTTATGCTGAAAAACTTTCACTAAAGTCAAAGGGTCACTTAGATACACATTATATAAAATAAAGTATTAGACTGGCAGTGCTACATTAAGCTAACGTGCAGGTTAGTTGAACAAGATAAGTGGAGTTTTATCTCGCATTTGACGCATACTGTGCAGTAAGGAAGGGATAGAACGGTGAGAAAACTCTGCATATCGCGGCAGCCCTGAACTAAAGAATAAGGATGGACTGCCGCTGTTATTTTAAACTATGTTTCCCGTTTATTCAGCGAGAGAAATAACATCATTTGTTTAATGGTTCGCCATAGAATATATGAAAATGAAGATGTTTTGAGTCTTGGTACTCCCCCAAATTAGTCAGCACCCTGCAAGCACCATACTCAGACTGCACTTGGGATGCCACCATTTTTACAACGTCCATCAACTCAATTAAGAGATCGTTGTCGCTTTGTTCCAGTGTTAGAAGTGACGAGACGTGCTTCTTCGGAATCGTAACAATGTGAACGGGATAAAAAGGGCGTGTGTGATGATAAGCAAGGACGTTATCAGTCTCAAAGACTTTCTGTACATCAGTACGACCACTTAATACCTCATCGCAATAAAAATCTTCAATCAATATGATCCCTCCAAATATTGTTTTCTTTATTATGGAATTCGTTATATTTAATCATTATCCTGCCAGTTAACTGAATGAAGCTTTTTCATCGAGAGTCATAGTGAACTGTTGCGCAGTACGAAGAGTGAAGTCCAATAAGACGCAAACTATGCAATAAAAAAAGGTACAAACCTTATGATCTGTACCCGTATGAAAATGAAAATATAAAAGCAAAGAACAAAATAATAATGGCAACTGGAATTAAACTTAACACAACCCAAAATTTAGCCTGCTCACTTCTAATGCCTGTAAACCACTTGTAATAGATAAAAAGAAGAATTATTGCGGTTGGAAAAAAATATAAAGATTGAATAATATTAAACCAATATGTATTTATATCCCAATATGCATCTGGTACAGGATGAATATTCTTGTAATCTCTATCAATTTTGTTTCTGGTTATGATAAAGAAATAGGAAATAACAGAATAATAAGCCACTAGGGTCGCCTTTATCCACCATATTAAAAATTTATTAAAAACTATTACTAAAAATACAATTGCTAGAAATATAAACAAACCCATGTATTTTTCTAAAATAAAAATCACCTCAATACTATTTTATCTAATTAATGTACTTGCCTCCACTAAATTTTAATTTTTGGTTGTTGCGCAGTACGAAGATATTGTGTAATAAGAGAAAGCGTGCTTATTCTAATGGAGAACATTAGTTTAATGGAAACAACGGGGACCAAGACTTAAGCAGGAAGTTCATGGTCACCGCTTCTTCTTTTGATAAACAAACCCAACTAAGCTTAATAAAGATCATCTTTTCGGTCGATCTGTACGTTCGAACGCAAATAATAATTGTCATTACTTTGAATCGCCGATGAGCTGTAGCTGCTTATCATTTGATTTTCCTCACACAGATGATCTCCCATCCATATGTCTACAGACGCGCCGAATAACATTGCACTTTTTCAACATTATTGCATTTAGACAAGTAAAACGTGTCCCACTTGTTCCAAGTGTAAGAAATCAATAACTAAGTGAGTAAAAAAGAATACTAAGGAGAGGTTTTGATATATTCGGCGCACTATCGTTAATCATTTTTTCCAAATCGTTAATTGATACCATATTCTTTTATTAAAATCACCATACAAAAGGAGAGGCTAATAAAAGGCCTCTCCTTTTGTGTTATTAAAATCATTTTTTAGATAATGTACGTTGAACTGCATCTTAGATAAATGGTCATCATTACTTAACGAAGGATTTTTGTAACAATCGCGATCAGACATTGGTAATAAAATCTTGCTCGCCGCTTTTTTTTTCTTATTGAAGAATATCCTTCCGAAAAATTTGTACGTTCGTACGCAAATAATAACTATCGTTACTTCGAATCACCGATGAGTTGTAACTGCTTATCATTAAATTTTTCTCACATTGATGATTCCCCATCCATATGTCTACAGGAGTGCCCATTAACATTAGACTTTTTAGTTCGGCGTCGGTTGTGATGATTCGTTTAGTCATACTATACCCTCCATTTCTAATGGCCTCCGTTTCGCGTTTAAGCCCTCATAATTTAAAAATTCTTAATGCATGAACAAATAGTCGCCTACGGAGCAAATCAATGGGCCTACCTCTAAGTTCCATGACTTCCCTACATAGCCTTTCTTGATGTTCGAGATCAGAGTCAAAATTCGTTGCTTTTATCATTGTCAACTTTAATTTTATAGTTTCGGATGATTTATATTTGCCTTTCAGGATTTTCATTGGCAACTATATTTAATTTAGTCAGCCCGTTTTTATAAGAAAGGGACTCTCCATTATACAAATAGAGAGCCCCTTTGCGAACTTTTTAGTCAGATGCATGGTTGTAGTGAAATCTAACGTCTATACTTCCCGCATTTTTTTCACACTTCCCACTTTTATTTAGCACTTCCCATATTTCTTTAACGCTTCCCACTTCTATTTAACGAAATCAAAAGAATTCGTATCAAAACCTCTACTACTCCACCGTAACGCTCTTCGCCAGGTTACGTGGTTTATCCACATCGTGGCCCAGGGCCAGCGAAGCATAGTAAGCCAGCAATTGCAGCGTTACTACGGACAAAGCAGATGTCAGCAGCGGCAGGGTCTTAGGAATCACGAATGCCTGATCTACCGATCTCAGCAGGTCGGTTACATGCTCTTCATGAGTGATTGCCAGCACGTCTGCGCCGCGGGCTTTCACTTCTTTGATGTTGCTGACTGTTTTCTCCAGAACGGATTCCTGGGTGGCCAAGGCAATGACTGGAACGCCTTCTTCGATCAGTGCCAGGGTACCATGCTTCAGTTCACCCGCAGCATAAGCTTCGGAGTGAATGTAGGAGATTTCTTTCAGCTTCAGCGAGCCTTCCTGAGCTACCGCATAGTCTACACCGCGGCCGATGAAGAACAGGTGTTTGTGCTCGGAGATTTGCTCAGCATAGGTTTTAATTGCTTCTTTCTGTGCCAGAATTTCTTCCACTTGCTCAGGCAGTGACTGCATAGCGGCGAGAATCTCGGCAACCTGTGCTTCGCTTTGTGTTTCGCGTACTTCAGCCAGATACAGACCAAGCAAAGTGAACGCGATAATCTGCGAAGTATATGCCTTAGTGGACGCTACAGCGATTTCCGGTCCAGCCAGTGTCACAAGCACGTCATTGGCTTCACGGGCGATGGAGCTGCCCACTACGTTGGTGATTGCCAGTACATGCGCACCGTTTGCTTGACCTTCACGCAAAGCAGCCAGTGTATCAGCAGTCTCACCGGATTGGCTGACTACGATGACCAGTGTTTCCGGTGTTACGATTGGTGAACGGTAACGGTATTCCGATGCGATATCATTCTCTACCGGGATACGCACCAGGGATTCAATCAGGCTGCGTCCAACCAGACCCGCATTGTAGGCTGTACCGCAAGCCACGATCTGGATGTTGCGGATATTCTTGATTTGCTCAACGGTCAAGTTTAGCTCCGGCAGAATAACCTTGTTGCCTTCGGCATTCATGCGGCCGCGCATAGTGTCGCGGTAAGCCTTAGGCTGCTCGTGAATTTCTTTCAGCATGAAATGCTCATACCCGCCTTTTTCTGCGGTAACTGCATCCCAATCGACAGTAATCATTTCCCGAGAAATAAAGTTGCCTTCAATCGTCATCAGTTCGACAGCATCCCGTGTCAATACAGCCATTTCGCCGTCGTTCAAAATATATACGTTGCGGGTGTATTCCAGCAGTGCTGGAATATCAGACCCGATAAAGTTTTCGCCTTCGCCAAGGCCGATAATCAGCGGGCTGGCTTGACGCACAGCTACCAATTTATCCGGCTCATATTCAGTCAGAACACCCAGTGCAAACGCACCGCGCATGAAAGTGATCGCTTTTTGAACAGCTTTTACGATATCTCCTTCATATTCACGGGCGATCAGGTGAGAAATAACCTCTGTATCTGTTTCGGAAGTGAAGTGGCATCCGCCGGCAATCAACTCTTCTTTAAGGTCCAGGTAGTTTTCGACAATCCCGTTGTGAACTACCGAGAACTTCTGGCTTTCATCGGTGTGAGGATGGGAGTTCTCATCAGAAGGTTTACCATGAGTCGCCCAGCGGGTGTGCCCGATTCCGGCACTTCCTGTCAGCGGAGTGGTTTCAAGTCTCGACTCCAGGTTTGCCATACGGCCCTGAGCCTTCACGACCTGCAGTCCTTCCTTGGTAAATACGGCAATACCTGCCGAATCATAACCACGGTACTCCAGCTTCTTCAATCCTTCAACCAAGATCCCCTGCGAATTCTGATTACCAATATATCCTACAATACCACACATTATATTTTCCTCCGTCCATTTTATCGTAATGTGGGCGGCATAAGGAAAGAAACGTGCCGTGCGGCATGTTACTTGAGAAAAAGCAAATATTCTGTTGTAGTCATAAGTCCAACAAAATAAACCTGTCACCTGCTAGGTGTTCATGAAATGCACAGTCTTCTCCTCTGCCGCAGCAGACCTCTGTTTACTTTCCAGATCGCACATACCCATGAAATAACATTTCTAATTTGCACCCATAGTCGCGTTGTAAGAGTGGTCGCCCGCTCATTTTCCGCTTCCATTTACGGCTCTGGTGCATCACCGGGAGGTCCCCGCCGAACATTTCGAACGCCTCCACCTCGTCAGCTTACATCTGCCGTGATCCGTTCAAGCCTTGCCCTGATTGGCATCTTGCAGGCTTTCCCTTCTCCCCCGCGCAAGATCAAGCTCTGGCGCTTGCTATTGCAGTAACCTTACTATCCCCGCTTTCCTTCTGGAATGACACTTAATCATTATATGCACCTTACATCACTTTGGCAATGCTATAACTCGTGAAACCTTTTGGAACGCTTCAACAAACTGGATATATTGATCAGGAAGCCGGTGAATAAATCTGTCGATTGCATCCACCGGCTGCCAGTAGAAATAACAAATTAGACCAATTCGCGCTGTACTACATCAACAATTTGACCGACAAAAAGATCCAGTTCAGCCTTATCCGGTCCTTCTGCCATTACACGGATCAGCGGTTCGGTTCCGGAAGGACGTACCAGCACACGGCCATTATCGCCAAGCTTGCCTTCTACCTCATTAATCGCCGCTTCAATTGCCGGATTGTTAGGGTAGTTGGTCTTATCCTGCACACGTACATTCACAAGCACCTGCGGATATTTGGTCATCATTGATTTCAGCGCACTCAGCTTCTTCCCTGAGACCTTCATCGTATCCACCAGCTGAATCGCCGTGAGAATGCCGTCTCCGGTTGTATTATAGTCGAGGAAAATGACATGCCCGGACTGCTCTCCGCCCAGGTTGTATCCTCCGCGGCGCATTTCTTCCATCACGTAACGGTCGCCGACAGCCGTCTTGGCTGTATTCAGCGATAATTTCTCAGTCGCTTTGTAGAAACCGATGTTACTCATTACTGTAGAGACAATAGTTCCATCCTTCAGCTTACCTGCACGGTTCATGGCATCTCCACAGATGCAAAGGATAAAGTCACCGTCAACCTCGTCGCCCTTCTCGTCGATGGCAATCAGGCGGTCGGCATCGCCGTCAAAGGCAAGTCCTAAATCCGCACCTTGGCGCAGTACTTCCTCACGCAAAGTTTCAGGGTGGGTGGAACCGAAGCCATCATTAATGTTCAGCCCGTCAGGCTCTGCTCCAATGGCAATGACCTCGGCGCCAAGCTCTCTGAATAGCCGCGGGGCCAGCTCATACGCTGCACCGTGTGCGCAATCAAGCACCACTTTGATTCCTTTGAAGCTTTGGGAAATGGTTGTCTTCAAATATTCCAGATAAAGATATTTAGCATCGTTATCTACCGTAACTGTACCTAAGCCAGATCCAACAGGACGGGGCAGCTCATCCTTCTCCGCATCCATCAGTTCTTCAATCCGCAGTTCCGTCTCGTCAGTCAGCTTGAAGCCGTCTCCGCCAAAAAATTTAATGCCATTATCCTCCACCGGATTATGTGACGCAGAGATCATGACGCCCGCATCGGCCTTAAGCAATCTTGTAATATATGCAACAGCAGGTGTACTCACTACACCCAGACGTATAACATGTGCCCCAATGGACAACAGGCCGGCTACAAGCGCCGATTCCAGCAATGGACCGGAAATCCGTGTATCCATCCCTATGACTACCTTAGGCTTCTCTACGTTACCCGCAAGCACATACCCTCCGCAGCGGCCAATACTGTAGGCCATTTCTGCTGTTAATTCCCGGTTTGCAACTCCGCGTACACCATCTGTTCCGAAATACTTACCCATCTTTATTTCTCCTTTGATTACGCTGGTTCAGCTTAATGAATTATTGTATGAAAGTTTAATTATTCCGTGTACCAAAATACATCTAAATAGACGTATTCCAGTTTTAAAAGTTACGTTCCGCCTGTGCTTCCGGCATTATTGCTATTCCCGTTGCCAGTGGGGATACTGCTGCTTTCTGCCGTACTCTCAGTCGGGGATGGTGTGGGCGTGGCTGCACTATCGCCGTTGTGAGAGGGGGAGGGCTCGGCAGTAATTTCTTCACCGGCAGCGGGCTCAGAACTCGGCTCAGGGGTGACTGCCGTCTCGGTAGCTGGCGCCTCCGAACTTTCTGGCGTTGAAGGTACTTGCAGATCCACTGTTGCTGTAAGCGGCTGAGCGGAATTCACCAGCGAGATGAACCTTGGCAGTGAGACCTGAAGGGTTATCTGATGAACACCGGCGGCATAACCGCCGACATCAGCGACCACACTGATATTGTCCTGATCCAGTTGATCCAGCAGGGTAGGTGCCCCGGATACAGTCAGTGACACAGTTTTGCTGGACGGATCCGTCATCAGGGCTGTAAGTCCGTTGGCCACCCCTTGCAGCTTAATGGGAACCGCCTCAATCGTCCGCTGGGCAATTTCTGCGGTCGTCACCGACACCTTTACCGTTCCCGGATCGACCTTCGTGGCTCCCTCAGGAGGCTTAAGCTCCAGTGGCAGCTGCTGTGTACCCGCAGAAGTGATAGAACTTAAATCCAGGGTCGCCTCATAGGAGGACAGCCCTGCCAGCACCTCCTTGTTCCCAAACACATTCACCGCATCGACCTCAGGAGTTACCCTGGATACGACGAGGGAGCCGGGAAGCTGACCGCTGAAGCTAATATCCAGCGGCAAGCTTTTGAAAGGCAGGGTGATCGGCAGTTCCACAGATACGGAAGCAGGCTCGATCACTGCATCTTCTATTTCCTTGCCGCTGCTGTCATAGGCATACAACTTTAGTTTCTTCTCTTTGAAGGTTTCACTTTCGCCATCCAGCTCGATGATCCCCTGCACCTTAGCCACCCTGCTCAGCTCGCTGTCAGCCAGCGTAACCTCAGCCGTCTCCGGCTGAATCACCGGGGTGCCGACCTGATAACCCGCCGCCGGCTCGCCCTTCGTACTTATTGTGACCGGAAATGACTTTGTAGTCCGCAGTTCCACATGCACATTCACTTGTTTAGGCTCCATGGATTCATACATCACCCCGCTGGGCAGCGAATAGTTTAGCGGCAGCGTTGTATCCCCCGGCTGTAATCCGCTTAAATCCACCGAAACCTTATAGGCATCCGACAACTTAAAGTTAAGGTCCGATCTTTTGCCCCGAACCTCCAGCCTTACGCTGTCAACGTCCATGGTGTAGATATACTTTTCGTCATCAAATCCGCTTCTCGCTATCTTAACATTCTCAATGATTTTCGATTCAGTATTAACTGTAGTCTGGTTCGTAGGCTCCGTATCCACATGTACAATGGTCCATAAAATCACACCGAAGACAAGCGCAAGAATTTTGTTGAAGTTATTGTTCTTCATCCACTTATCCATTGCTCTTGCCCCCTCTCCGTTTCCAGAAAGCAGAACTTTTCTCCTTCAGCGGGGAAGTCGCACTAAGCTCCTGGTGCAGCTTCGAGATGAGCGATTCTTCCTTAATGTCCCTTACAATTTGCCCGTTAATCGCCAGCGAAATTTGCCCGGTCTCTTCGGAGACCACAACAGACACAGAATCCGCGACTTCGCTGATCCCAATGGCTGCCCGGTGACGTGTCCCCAGCTCCTTGCTGATGAACGGATTCTCCGACAACGGCAAATAACAAGCTGCGGCAGCGATTTGACCATCCTGCATAATCAGCGCACCGTCATGCAGCGGGGTGTTGGGAATGAAGATATTGATCAGCAGCTCAGAGCTGACAACAGAACGCATCGGAATACCGGATTCAGTAAATTCATTAAGTCCAGTCGCCCTTTCGAAGACAATTAAGGCCCCTATCTTTCGCTGGGATAAATAATTCATGGCTTTAATGACTTCGCCGATTAATTTACTGACTTCCTCATCATTCTCCGAGGTTCGTCCAAAAAATTTCCCCCGTCCAAGCTGCTCCAGTCCCCTTCGCAGTTCAGGCTGAAAGATAATAAAGATCGCAAAGATCCCAAAGGTATAAATCTGATTCATCAGCCATTTCAGGGTATACAAATCCAGCAGGGTGCTCAGCGCCCAAATAATAACCAGCACCAATATCCCCTTCAGGAGTTGAACCGCCCGCGTTCCGCGAACCATATTGAGCACTTTATAAATAATATAACTGACAATCAGAATATCGATTATATCTTTAATGGACTCTTTCCATGTAAGGTCAGTAAAATAACTCATTGCCTAAAACCCCCGTCATTTCATATTAGCTGGGTTTATGTAAAATGTCTGTAAGTTCTGTATCAATATCTAGGTTATAACGTTCACGCTCAGGTTGCAAGTTTAGGTCGTTGGGGTTTTATGTTTCAGACGTTTAAAGACAACAAAAAAGCGCCATCTTTCCGGAAAAAGAGGCGCAAATGAGTTTTCTGCTAAAAGCAACCATATCTAATTAACGGTAGGCAACTTCAGAGAACATGTTCGTCACTTTATACCAGAGCCAACTTACCGCTTGGTCTATGCTTTTGACTTGCCCGGAAATATGAGCGGTTGAAGCCTTGTACAGAGTGCCGTCGATCACAGTCACATTGCCGTTGACTTCCCCATATACTTGAGTTTTACCGTTCTCCACCGTAAGATCGCCGGAAATGATTTTGCCGGAAGGTACGATAACCGTATCTCCTTTGATGACAACCTGATCGAGGTCGCTTCCTCTGACTACAAGCTGTCTATCCTGATTCCAAAAAGTAACTGAGCTCATCAACATCACAAAAATAAACAAGGACGCCGCAGTAAGCGCGGGATGTCGCTTGATCCAGGTGATAAACGCTCTTTCCTTCTTGGATTTCGGTAATGAATTCATAATCCGGCCTACAAGATCCTCCGAGGCAACAGGGTTCTGGTGCATTAGCGAGAACATCAGCATATCGGTCTGTTCCAATTCTTTGAACTTCGCACGGCAATCCGGACAGGATAGAAGATGCTCCTTCAATTCCCTCTGCTGCAGTTCGGGCAAGTCGTCATCCAGGTAGTCGTGCATCATAGAGACGGCCAGTTTGCATTCCATAGGAGCCAATCCTTTCATGAGTGCTATTTAATTATTTCAAAACAAAGAGACAGGGCGCATAAGACTTGCTTAACTTACATACGTCGCTCCCTGAAGGACGTTTCATAAAAATAAATCTATTTTTACATTTTAGGGCCTAATTTTTTACGTAAAAATTCACGTCCGCGGTGAACCCGTGTCTTGATCGTCGTTACGGGCATATCCAGCACGTCACTGATCTCCTGAAGCGACAAATCCTGCAAATAACGCAAAATCATCACGGACCTGTATTTGACGGGCAAACTGTCGATAGCCTCATAAATCAGCGACTGCGTCTCAGAGAGCAAAAGCTCTGTCTCTGGTGTTACATTGTCGCTGGGAATCATCGAATAGCCGTCAATACCTTCCTGATCGTTCATCTCGGCATCCAGCGAATACGTTGGTTTGCGCTTGCGCAGCCTATCAATGCAGAGGTTCGTGCCAATCCGGTAAATCCAGGTTGAGAACTTCTGCTTATCATCATAACGGTCCAAATTTCGATACACACGCAAAAAAGTCTCCTGAACGATATCCTCCGCTTCATGGCGGTTGTTCAGCATCCGGTAAGCCAGATGATATATCTTGTCTTTATATAGTTCCACAAGCTCGGCAAATGCCCTTTGGTCGCCTTTCAAGGCGAGCTTTGTCAATCTGCCTTCCAAATTCTCCACCTGTTAACTCCCCCAGACTTGCCGCCCTTGGTATTTCATCTCTTGAATGTCCACGGTACAAGCATTTAAATCGTAATTCATGTTCCGGCAAAAATCAAGGATTGTATTGTTACCTATAGGTATATTGGGCAAAATCCACGCATTGCTTAGACGGTGATTAATCGCAGCTGCGAAGATCTGGTTCTCTTGCCGGGCCCTTAAGGCCGGCTACATAGAAAACACAAAAACCCGTCCGGCCTCCTTACCAGAGGCGGACGGGTTTGAAGGAAGCGGCTTTGCCGGCTTCGAAAAATCAACGACTAAGAGAGTGACATCATGAATATTAACTACAGTAGATCAACTTCAAAGATCTACTTCTTGAAGATCAAATATTGCAAACCATCAAGTCAGATCAGAGTATCAGCCCGTGTTCCGCAGACCGGCGGCAATACCATTGATCGTGAGCAGCACCTCACGCAGCAGTTCGGCGTCATCGCCTTCAACCTCGCGAAGAGCTCTCAGCTCGGACAACAACTGCACCTGCAGGTAGCTGAGTGGATCAACGTATGGATTGCGCAGCCGGATAGATTCCTGAATCACAGGAACGTTATCCAAAATATCCTGCTGGCCGGTAATTTTGAGAATGAGTTCTGAGGTCAGCTTGAATTCGGCTTCGATCTGGCCGAATATCCGCTGACGCGCTTCCTCATTCTTACCCATGCTTGCGTATTCCTTGGCGATAATCAGATCGGCCTTGGCAATAGCCATTTGCAGGGTGTCAATGAGCGTAGTAAAGAAGGAGAAGTTCTCATACATATGCTGCATGATCTTCAGGTTCTCTTCCTTATCCTCATAGAAGCTCTGCAGCCCTGTTCCAGCGGCGTACCAGGCCGGGAGCAGATAACGGCTCTGCGTCCACGCAAATACCCATGGAATGGCGCGCAGATCCTCAAAACGGTCACTATTCTTACGCTTCGAAGGACGGGAACCGATATTGAGTTCTCCAACCTCGGGCAGCGGTGTTGATTCTTTGAAATAAGCAAAGAAATCCGGATCACGGAAGATCAGATCCTGATATTTATTAAGCGAGACTTCGGAAATCCGGGCCACAATCTCTTCCCACTTGCTTTCGTACAGATCAGCCTCAGGCATTCTGGCATTAATAGCTGCCGTCACAAGCGCCGAGGTTGCCTGCTCCAAGCTGCGGTAAGCAATACCTTGCATCGAATACCGGGAAGAAATAACCTCTCCCTGTTCCGTAATCTTGATGCCACCGCCAATGGTTGAGGCCGGTTGAGCAAGAATACTGCGGTTCAGCGGCATCCCGCCGCGTCCGAGCGCACCACCACGTCCGTGGAAGAATTTCAGCTTAATCCCGAATTCCTCTGCAGTAGCCGTAATTTGCTTCAATGCAACGCGCAATTCCCAGTTCGCGGTAACTACCCCGCCGTCTTTGTTGCTGTCTGAATAGCCAAGCATAATTTCCTGCACATCGCTCATCGCACTAACAGCATCACGGTAGATCGGCATACTAAGCAGTGTACGCATAATTTGTGGCGCATCATGTAAATCATCAATGGTCTCAAACAGCGGCACTGCCTGCAGTGTACATACGACAGTTCCATCATTATCTTTGCGGAACAAGCCGACTTCCTTCGCGAACACCATAACCTCTAAGATGTCGCTCGCTGCTTCAGCCATACTGATCAGATAACTGGTGATGCATTGCTTGCCGTATTCCTCCTGCGCAGTGAAGATTGTACGGTACACCGCAAGACATTCCTCTGTGCTCTCACTGTAAGTCTGATAAGGTGAAGTCAGCGGACGAGGATCATTCAGCAGATTCTCCAGAATTCGAATTTTTTCATTTTCCTCTAGTTTAGCGTAATCCTGCGTGATGTTCATTTTGGCCAAAATTTCTGTCATCGCATTTTCATGCTCCTGACTGTGCTGGCGAACATCCAGTGTAGCCGTGTGGAAGCCAAACAGCTCCACCTGGCGGATCAGCTTCTTAATGTAGGTATCCGCTACATAATCCGCATAGTGATGACGCAGACTGCGGTCTATCACGTTCAAATCATCTATAAATCGTTCTGGTGAGGAGTAGCGCTCAGGCGTACCCTTTTTCTCATCATCCAGCACGTTCTGTATCTTGGAGATCATGTAACTTAGTTTAATCCGGTACGGCTCGTTGTCATTGCGCCAGGCATCAACCCGGTTAAGATTGATAATGTTGCGGTCCTGTTCAATGGAATCCACCAGTTCCTGCGTCACCTCAACGATGCTTGTACTAAAACTCAGGTACTGCATGAGTTCGCGCATGATACGCTGATATTCCCGGATAGCCAGCTTGCGCTGCAAGCGCAGCGTCTGCAGCGTAACCGCAGCAGTCACTGAAGGGTTGCCATCGCGGTCCCCGCCGATCCATGAGCCAAAACGCAGATACGTCGGTACATGCCAGTTCTGGCCTGGATAGTATTTGCTCAGACATCGCTCAAGCTCTTGGTACACATCCGGCAATACTTGAAAAATCGTCTCATGGAAATAATACATTCCATTACGCACTTCATCGAGTACCGTAGGCTTGCGGTCACGCAGCTCATCGGTCTGCCACAACGTGATGACCTCGTTCAGCAGCTTCTCGCGTAACTGTTCGCGTTCCCGGAAGGTCAAGGTAGGATTATCCAATCCCATTACATCATCGGAAATCCGTTTATGAATATCAAGGATCGCCCGGCGCATAGCTTCCGTAGGGTGAGCCGTCATGACCAGCTCTAGTGAGAGGCCATTCATGATTTCATGGACATCCTCATGGGAGAAGTCACGCTCGCGTAGTTCCTGAATAGCGCTTTCTATGGACCCGGGCTGTACAGTCTCCCCGGCTGAACGTTCATAGTCGCGTTTTCGGCGAATGCGGTGATTCTGTTCGGCGATATTCACCAATTGAAAATAGATGGCAAATGCCCGTATCACCAGGTGGCGATTCTCCGGATCCAGTGAATTAATTAGCTCTTTAAATTCATTGTGCAGTTCAGGCAAAAACAATGAGCGCAGCGATTTACTGGTCTCGCGGATCTTCTCCACGATTTCCAGCAATTCGTTACCGCCTTGATGAACCAAGACTTCGCCCAGAATATTCCCCAGGAACCGTACGTCCCGCCGCAGCAGATTGTTGGAGTTGCTTTTGCTAACGGTAGTCGTAAGTTCGGTCATGCTGCTCCCCCCATCCTCTTCCGGATCAATGTTCTTAACATTGTCTATTTGAAGCTTTCCACATATCATACAATAAAACCGCCCGGAAATCTTCAACTTATTGCGCTGTAAAGCGTCGCAGTAATTACGATTATACACCAATTTGGCGTTTTATACAGTCATAAAATACTTATTATATTGGCTGACTAACAGGGTATTTATGTAAAGACAATGGCTGGCATAAATTTATATAATCTATTCATATAAAGGACCATTAAAATTGGGGGTTTTCATTTCGTGGCATTATGAGGATTTCCTGACGCCCTAGCATTCTAATAACAAGACCCTGTTCAATCGAACAGAACGGCTTGGATTGCCTAACCTTCCAAATACCTAAACCTATCATAAAGCACGGTCAGAGAGCCTTGAGCGAGTTCTCCTGCCACATCAGGCGGATGTTAGGTCCTCCCCGTCCAAAGCGCGCATAAAACCCACTTGGGTTATGGAGAGCTTCATTATCACTCTATCATTCACTTAAGTAAACAAAAAACTCCTACCGGAGTAAGAGTTAAATGTCAGCTGATTAGCTGAGTATCGGGATGACACGATTTGAACATGCGACCCCCTGGTCCCAAACCAGGTGCTCTACCAAGCTGAGCTACATCCCGAAACTATGAAATTATGGAGCGGGTGATGGGAATCGAACCCACGCTATCAGCTTGGAAGGCTGAAGTTCTACCATTGAACTACACCCGCATAGGTGTACAATCGGGATGACACGATTTGAACATGCGACCCCCTGGTCCCAAACCAGGTGCTCTACCAAGCTGAGCTACATCCCGTTAATATTAAAAATGGCGCGCCCTGAGAGATTCGAACTCCCGGCCTTTTGATTCGTAGTCAAACGCTCTATCCAGCTGAGCTAAGGGCGCAAAAATTATGGAGCGGACGACGGGAATCGAACCCGCGACCCTCGCCTTGGCAAGGCGATGCTCTACCGCTGAGCCACGTCCGCAAATAAGTGGTGCGCGTGAAGGGACTTGAACCCCCACGTCGTAAGACGCCAGATCCTAAGTCTGGTGCGTCTGCCATTCCGCCACACGCGCATAATACTAATAAAAGTGAGCCATGAAGGACTCGAACCTTCGACACCCTGATTAAAAGTCAGGTGCTCTACCAACTGAGCTAATGGCTCGCATTTGGCAGGGGATATAGGATTCGAACCTATGATGACGGAGTCAGAGTCCGTTGCCTTACCGCTTGGCGAATCCCCTATGATGGATACCTTTATAATGCCCATAATTTCTATAAATATCAAGAAGTTTATGGTGGAGGCTGAGGGGATCGAACCCCCGACCCTCTGCTTGTAAGGCAGATGCTCTCCCAGCTGAGCTAAGCCTCCATATGTATGCCTTCAAAGGGTAATGATAAGTATTGTTGGTGACCCGTATGGGATTCGAACCCATGTTACCTCCGTGAAAGGGAGGTGTCTTAACCCCTTGACCAACGGGCCATGTAAATCTGTGGAGCTCTCAACCGGATTCGAACCGGTGACCTCTTCCTTACCATGGAAGCACTCTACCTACTGAGCTATGAGAGCATGGCTCCCCGAACAGGACTCGAACCTGTGACAACTCGATTAACAGTCGAGTGCTCTACCAACTGAGCTATCAGGGAATATCCGCTTGGCGGCGTCCTACTCTCCCAGGACCCTTCGGTCCAAGTACCATCGGCGCTGGAGGGCTTAACGGTCGTGTTCGGGATGGGTACGCGTGGAACCCCTCCGCTATCGCCACCAAACGGGCATTTACAGCGTAAATGCTTCAGGAACCTTAATTCCTGAAAACTGAATCCGAAACGAATCTGCGTCTTACTGTTGGATAAGCCCTCGACCGATTAGTATTGGTCAGCTCCATGCATTGCTGCACTTCCACCTCCAACCTATCTACCTCGTCGTCTTCAAGGGGTCTTACTAATTGGGAAATCTCATCTTGAGGGGGGCTTCACGCTTAGATGCTTTCAGCGCTTATCCCGTCCGTACGTAGCTACTCAGCCATGCTCCTGGCGGAACAACTGATGCACCAGCGGTACGTCCATCCCGGTCCTCTCGTACTAAGGACAGCTCCTCTCAAATTTCCTGCGCCCACGACAGATAGGGACCGAACTGTCTCACGACGTTCTGAACCCAGCTCGCGTACCGCTTTAATGGGCGAACAGCCCAACCCTTGGGACCTACTTCAGCCCCAGGATGCGATGAGCCGACATCGAGGTGCCAAACCTCCCCGTCGATGTGGACTCTTGGGGGAGATAAGCCTGTTATCCCCAGGGTAGCTTTTATCCGTTGAGCGATGGCCCTTCCATGCGGTACCACCGGATCACTAAGTCCGACTTTCGTCCCTGCTCGACTTGTTGGTCTCGCAGTCAAGCTCCCTTATGCCTTTGCACTCTTCGAATGATTTCCAACCATTCTGAGGGAACCTTTGAACGCCTCCGTTACTCTTTAGGAGGCGACCGCCCCAGTCAAACTGCCCGCCTGACACGGTCCCCGTACCCGATTAGGGCACTAGGTTAGAACCTAGATACGATCAGGGTGGTATCCCAACGGCGCCTCCGCAGAAGCTTGCGCTCCTGCCTCTACGGCTCCCACCTATCCTGTACAGATCGTACCCAAATTCAATATCAAGCTGCAGTAAAGCTCCATGGGGTCTTTCCGTCTTGTCGCGGGTAACCTGCATCTTCACAGGTATTAAAATTTCACCGGATCTCTCGTTGAGACAGCGCCCAAGTCGTTACGCCATTCGTGCGGGTCAGAATTTACCTGACAAGGAATTTCGCTACCTTAGGACCGTTATAGTTACGGCCGCCGTTTACTGGGGCTTCGGTTCACAGCTTCGGATTACTCCTAACCGCTCCCCTTAACCTTCCAGCACCGGGCAGGCGTCAGCCCGTATACTTCGCCTTGCGGCTTCGCACAGACCTGTGTTTTTGCTAAACAGTCGCTTGGGCCTTTTCACTGCGGCCCCCTCGGGCTATTCACCCTACCGAGGCACCCCTTCTCCCGAAGTTACGGGGTCATTTTGCCGAGTTCCTTAACGAGAGTTCTTCCGCGCGCCTTAGAATTCTCTTCTCGCCTACCTGTGTCGGTTTGCGGTACGGGCACCTTCTCCTGGCTAGAGGCTTTTCTTGGCAGTGTGAGATCATGACCTTCGCTACTATAATTTTCGCTCCCCATCACAGCCCAGCCTTAACGGTGTGCGGATTTGCCTACACACCAGCCTCACTGCTTAGACGGACATCCATCAGTCCGCGTCACTACCCTCCTGCGTCACCCCATCGCTCATAGCGGATTACGGTGGTACAGTAATTTCAAACTGTTGTCCTTCGACTACGCCTTTCGGCCTCGCCTTAGGTCCCGACTTACCCTGAGCGGACGAGCCTTCCTCAGGAAACCTTGGGCTTTCGGCGGATCAGATTCTCACTGATCTTTTCGTTACTCATACCGGCATTCTCACTTGTATGCTGTCCAGCGCTCCTTACGGTACACCTTCAACCTGCATACAACGCTCCCCTACCCCAGATGCAAAGCATCTAGCCATAGCTTCGGTGGTGTGTTTAGCCCCGTTACATTTTCGGCGCAGAGTCACTCGACCAGTGAGCTATTACGCACTCTTTCAATGGTGGCTGCTTCTAAGCCAACATCCTGGTTGTCTGTGCAACTCCACATCCTTTCCCACTTAACACACACTTGGGGACCTTAGCTGATGGTCTGGGCTGTTTCCCTTTTGACAATGGATCTTAGCACTCACTGTCTGACTCCCGGCAAGAAGTTAATGGCATTCGGAGTTTGACTGAGCTTGGTAACCCTTGCGGGCCCCGCACCCAATCAGTGCTCTACCTCCACCACTCCATTCACCGAGGCTAGCCCTAAAGCTATTTCGGGGAGAACCAGCTATCTCCGAGTTCGATTGGAATTTCTCCGCTACCCCCACCTCATCCCCGCATTTTTCAACATACGTGGGTTCGGGCCTCCAGTGCGTGTTACCGCACCTTCACCCTGGACAGGGGTAGATCACACGGTTTCGGGTCTACGTCCACATACTCAATCGCCCTATTCAGACTCGCTTTCGCTGCGGCTCCGGCTTCTCACCTTAACCTTGCATGTTAAACGTAACTCGCCGGTTCATTCTACAAAAGGCACGCCATCACCCATTAATAGGGCTCTGACTTTTTGTAAGCACACGGTTTCAGGTTCTATTTCACTCCCCTTCCGGGGTGCTTTTCACCTTTCCCTCACGGTACTGTTTCACTATCGGTCGCCAGGTAGTATTTAGCCTTAGCAGATGGTCCTGCTGGATTCATACGGGGTTTCACGTGCCCCGCACTACTCGGGATCCGTCTCGGAGAGAACACAGTTTAGGTTACAGGGCTTTTACCTCTATCGCGGGCCTTTCCAGACCTCTTCACCTACCATATTCCTTTGTAACTCCATGTGAGACGTCCCACAACCCCAAGAGGCAAGCCCCTTGGTTTAGGCTGTTCCGCGTTCGCTCGCCGCTACTGACGGAATCACTATTGTTTTCTCTTCCTCAGGGTACTTAGATGTTTCAGTTCCCCTGGTCTGCCTCTATCTCCCCTATGTATTCAGAGAGAAGTAACTGCGAATTACCACAGCTGGGTTTCCCCATTCGGACACCCCCGGATCAAAGCTTGCTTACAGCTCCCCGAGGCAGTTTCGTTGTTCGCCACGTCCTTCGTCGGCTCCTGGCGCCTAGGCATCCTCCGTGTGCTCTTATTAGCTTAACCAATGCGTTTTTCCAGAAGGAAAATCGCTAGCATCGCTATAATTAAAACTTGTTTACACAAGTTTCAGCTAAAAGATGTTCTAAAACGCAAATTCGTTTCGGTATCCAGTTTTCAAGGATCAAGTTTAAAGAAGTATTGAGTTTAAATCATTTTGGTGGAGCCAAGCGGGATCGAACCGCTGACCTCCTGCTTGCAAGGCAGGCGCTCTCCCAGCTGAGCTATGGCCCCATAAAAGTACTATCCTGTTAAATGTTATATGGTGGGCCTTGGTGGACTCGAACCACCGACCTCACCCTTATCAGAGGTGCGCTCTAACCAACTGAGCTAAAAGCCCATATAACATAACATTGAATCAACCAAAGGATTGGTTGTCCGCTTGGCAGCGTCCTACTCTCCCAGGACCCTTCGGTCCAAGTACCATTGGCGCTGGAGGACTTAACGGTCGTGTTCGGGATGGGTACGTGTGGAACCCCTCCGCTATCGCCACCAAACGCATACGAAAGAGACTTGCTCTTTCAAAACTGAACACGAGTGAGTGTTTTGGAAGCTGAACTTCCGATTTGAATGTCACCGTTGCAGGTGACGATTCTCCATAGAAAGGAGGTGATCCAGCCGCACCTTCCGATACGGCTACCTTGTTACGACTTCACCCCAATCATCTACCCCACCTTCGGCGGCTGGCTCCCTTGCGGGTTACCCCACCGACTTCGGGTGTTGTAAACTCTCGTGGTGTGACGGGCGGTGTGTACAAGACCCGGGAACGTATTCACCGCGGCATGCTGATCCGCGATTACTAGCAATTCCGACTTCATGCAGGCGAGTTGCAGCCTGCAATCCGAACTGAGACCGGCTTTGCTGGGATTGGCTCCACCTCGCGGCTTCGCTTCCCGTTGTACCGGCCATTGTAGTACGTGTGTAGCCCAGGTCATAAGGGGCATGATGATTTGACGTCATCCCCACCTTCCTCCGGTTTGTCACCGGCAGTCACTCTAGAGTGCCCAGCTTAACCTGCTGGCAACTAAAGTCAAGGGTTGCGCTCGTTGCGGGACTTAACCCAACATCTCACGACACGAGCTGACGACAACCATGCACCACCTGTCTCCTCTGTCCCGAAGGCCGCCACTATCTCTAATGGATTCAGAGGGATGTCAAGACCTGGTAAGGTTCTTCGCGTTGCTTCGAATTAAACCACATACTCCACTGCTTGTGCGGGTCCCCGTCAATTCCTTTGAGTTTCAGTCTTGCGACCGTACTCCCCAGGCGGAGTGCTTACTGTGTTAACTTCGGCACCAAGGGTATCGAAACCCCTAACACCTAGCACTCATCGTTTACGGCGTGGACTACCAGGGTATCTAATCCTGTTTGCTCCCCACGCTTTCGCGCCTCAGCGTCAGTTACAGCCCAGAAAGTCGCCTTCGCCACTGGTGTTCCTCCACATATCTACGCATTTCACCGCTACACGTGGAATTCCACTTTCCTCTTCTGTACTCAAGCCACCCAGTTTCCAGTGCGACCTCAGGTTGAGCCCAAGGTTTAAACACCAGACTTAAATAGCCGCCTGCGCGCGCTTTACGCCCAATAATTCCGGACAACGCTTGCCCCCTACGTATTACCGCGGCTGCTGGCACGTAGTTAGCCGGGGCTTTCTTCTCAGGTACCGTCACTCCGGTAGCAGTTACTCTACCGGACGTTCTTCCCTGGCAACAGAGCTTTACGATCCGAAAACCTTCATCACTCACGCGGCGTTGCTCCGTCAGGCTTTCGCCCATTGCGGAAGATTCCCTACTGCTGCCTCCCGTAGGAGTCTGGGCCGTGTCTCAGTCCCAGTGTGGCCGTTCACCCTCTCAGGTCGGCTACGCATCGTCGCCTTGGTGGGCCGTTACCCCACCAACTAGCTAATGCGCCGCAGGCCCATCTCCTTGTAGCAGATTACTCCGCCTTTCATCCTTCGTCCATGTGAACAAAGGAATTATCCGGTATTAGCTACCGTTTCCGGTAGTTATCCCAGTCAAAGAGGTAGGTTGCCTACGTGTTACTCACCCGTCCGCCGCTAAGTTAATCCGGAGCAAGCTCCTTCATAACTCCGCTCGACTTGCATGTATTAGGCACGCCGCCAGCGTTCGTCCTGAGCCAGGATCAAACTCTCCAAATTGGTATTCAGAAAGAGCGATTGCTCAATTTGAAACATCTGACGAGAATTTACATTCTCAAGATGAAATTTCTAAAGCGTATAAATACGCCGCGAAACCCATCAGTTTTGGATCTCACTTGCGTGATTTCCCACTCACTCGTTGTTCAGTTTTCAAAGATCAATGTCTCTTTTTAACTCTTCACCGCGTCTCAGCGGCGACCTTTATAATATATCACAGTGTTTATCATTTTGGCAAGTCTTTTTTTGAAAAAAAGTTTTTTTCGTTTTTCCTTGCCTGCAGCTGCTTTTCAATACATAGAAAAGGAGCGCGAGATATAATGTATCATAGCGGCTCCCTTTTAGTCAACCTATTTAGTTAATTTCATGGACAAGCGATTGAATCCTAAGTATCAGCCCTCTAATTTTAATGTTTAAATTGGGATGACCGGCCGCCCCACGCATATTTAGACAGCTCTTTCTGAGGAGCAAAACGTGCGTACATACGAAATACTGTTTTATATCGATTGGCAATAGCATGCCTGATATTTTGGTCCAAGCGTTGATCACTTAAATCCAGAAGCATCTCATCAAGCTCTTTACGCAAAACATAGTCCAGCTCCTTACATTCCTTCTCGTTGAACAACATTCCCAACATATGCTTGGCCTCCTTCATGAAATTTAATATTTACAGAAACCTCAAATGCCGCTGCTTGTGTGATAGAAGATAGTCCATGGATGACGGGAAGCTGTACCTGTTTATCCGTTTACACTAGATTAACCGGAGCACAGTATCTATAACCATAATTACGAAAAAATCGCCTCTATGGTCTTGCCGCAAATACATAGCACCGGTTGTCAGGAAACCCCAAAATCGTATGGCTTTAATGTTATGCTCAATTCCCGGTTTTTTTATGATAAAAGTGAAAATGTAATCGTGCTTTCAATTATTGCGGCGATCAATAGAAGGATCACAATCCACACTGATGCCGTTAATGTTTGCCGCATAAAGACTGGCCAAGCGTTGCTCCGCTTTTCTTTATTGGCGGCTGTACCGAATATACCTGCGAATATTTTACCGCCGAACTGCAGTCCAAAAGCACAGGCGATAATGATTGCCGGAATTTCGATAACCCCGTGCGGCAGTAGCCCCTTAACGATAAGCGTAAACAAATCCTGTTCCTGAAGCACCGACAAGTGGATTAAATATCCGATAACCGCACCATTGATGAGCAGAAAAAATGCGGGAAGTATTCCAAAGAAGGCACCGAGGAAAATAATGAACACACTCTTGATACTATTGTTCAAGAATATAAATTTGAAAAAACTCCACTGCGGATGGTCGGACTCTTTAAGATCTTTACTGATATTACTGAGACCCTGCAGCTGCTGTTCAATCAATTTTTGCATAGCGCCGGTGCCTATCCAGCCAATCACGCCTCCTGCGATGAATAAAATGGCTGCCAGTATTAAGGCTTTGCGGATCGTGGTTAAATCTTTGGCAAACGTAAAAAAGGATAGCATAGACACCTCCTGGAAGTTTTGACGTCACCCGCTTAAAAAGCCTTAACTACGATTTCTATCCTAGAGGAGGTCATAAGCGGTGGGTACGAGCATACATTTAGAACAAACAAGCATTTCGCATAGGAGAGGAGCGCTGTCAGTATGAATTCTTTTTATGTATTCAGCGGCAAGAAGATAAAACGGTTCATTTACATTTTTGCCGCTGCGCTTCTTGCCGCCGGTGTCGTTTATGTCGAGAGGGGCAATATTACCGTTTTTTCCGAAACGGCCCCTTCTGCGATATACAGCGTGCCGACGGAGAAGAAGCTGATCGCTTTAACTTTTGATATTAGCTGGGGAGAAAAAAGGCCCGAACCGATCCTCAAGGTGCTGGAAGAGAAAAAAGTGGATAAAGCCACCTTCTTCCTCTCGTCACCCTGGAGCAAGACTCATCCGGAAATTGTAACAAGCATTAAAGATTCAGGATATGAGATCGGCAGCCATGGTCACAAGCATGTAAACTACAGCGCGCTGAGCAACGAGGAAATCCGCACCCAAATTTCGACAGCACATACTGTGCTTACCGAATTGACTGGCAAGGAACCGAATCTGATCCGCATGCCAAACGGCGATTTCGACAAAAGAGTGCTTCAGGTGGCCAGCGACCTTGGTTATAAGGTCATTCAGTGGGATACCGATTCTTTAGACTGGAAGAACATCGGTGTGGACAATATCGTAAATCGAGTAACGACAAAGGCTCATCCCGGAGATATTGTGCTTTTGCATGCCAGCGATTCCTGTAAACAAACTCACGAGGCTCTTCCGCTTATCATTGACAAGCTGCGCAGCCAGGGCTACGAATTTGTTACTGTGTCCGAGTTAATCAGCCAAGGCAGCGCCGAGGGCAAGGAAGTACGTGATTCCGCTTGGCTGGACGATGGAATTGAAGACGCTGCCGGAATGTAGACTAACCCGCCACTCTCTCCTGCTTCTTCTGTAATTTTTAATGGCGCGGTGATATCAGCTCTGATATATCGGGCGTTGGAGTGTTCAGCTTCGGATAACTTAAGTCCAGCCCTTCCAGCGTCTTCACCACAATGGCTAATGCGAGATAATTGCGGTACCAGCGGCGATTGGCCGGAATCCAATACCAGGGCGCGTTTTTTGAACTGCTTTCTTTAAATACATCTTGATAAGCCTCCTGATAATCATCCCAATATTCCCGCTCCTGCAGGTCACTGGCGTCAAACTTCCAATGTTTCGTCGGGTCCTGCAGCCGCTCCTGAATTTTCTCAAGCTGCTTCTCCTTGGAGATATGCAAAAAGAGTTTGATGATCGTTGTCCCTTCCTCCACCAGCATTTCTTCAAACTGGCGGATATAACGAAACCGGCGTTTCATCTCATCTTTTTGCAGACTGCCGTGCACGCGGGGAACCAAGACATCCTCATAATGCGAGCGGTTGAACGCGGCAATATAGCCTTTGGGCGGCGTCTTCATATGCACTCTCCACAGGAAATCATGGGCTTCTTCCTCCAGAGACGGTTTTTTAAAGCTGGTGACGATAAAACCCTGAGGGTTGATCCCGGAGAAAATATGCTTTACCGTGCCGTCTTTCCCGCTGGAGTCCATTCCTTGCAGGATGACAAGCAGGGAATGCTTTTTCTGGGCAAATAGAATATCCTGCAGCTCGGTGAGACGTTCTTTAAGCTCCTTCATCTTGACCTCGGCTTCCTCCTTGGTTAAGTCGCCGCTTTCGTTCGGATCAAGCTTGCTCAGGAGCGTTTCGTTTGTGTCTTTTATCATATAGCGCTTGATGTTCATATATTCCCCTCCTCAAAGTTTTGTGAGCATGAACAGCCGCATCTTTAAAATATGTAGTATGTCTTTAAGATTAACCTCCTCCTCCTGATTTTAATCGCCGGCTGGAGGAATCACAAAGAACCCTGCTTCTCATCTGGAGAACGGGGTTCTTTGTATTTCATAATTATCCTGTTCGTGGTTTCAGAATACGGTGCAGCATCAGAATTTGGAATGCATTGCTTGCAATAAGCGGAATTACAATAAATACGGTAGCGCTGTCCACTCCTATGCGGAGCACACCAATCGTCTCCACTATCGTGATGGCTGTCATAAAGAAAAATGTCGGAATCCAGGCTGAACTATTCGTGCTTCGTACTTTAAAATAGGACACAATAATGGCTGTAAGCAATATAACGATGCCCAGAATCAAATCAGAGACGACGTTTCGTTCTCCTCCTACAAAAGTTCGCAGAAAGATCAGCTCAAGCAGGGCAAGCACAGCCAGCACCAGTTGTATGTACTGCCAGACCTTCCGCCGAAACACACCCGTTCCCATATAGTTGAGAATCAGATACGCAAAGAAGCCGAGCTGCGAGTAAACGCTGACAAGCATGCCATAGCCAAAAAGGATCAGGGGGTAAATGAAGAGATCGGCAGTGCTTTTGAACTCGATACGGCCATTCACAGCCTGCAGTGCAAGTCCAGCTACTACCGCTCCGCCCGCACCGATCAGAAGCGTGGTCCAGAACAAATAAAACCATTTCTTTATACTCAGCCAGTTCACCTCCCCGTGTCAGATTTATTTTACCAAGCTTACCGTCAAAAAACCATTATACTGCAACATAAATGTGTGTCCGCGCGGCATACTACAGTCAGGAATCCTACAAAGGAGGGGCAGCACCAATGAAATGGAGGAGTTTATGGTCCGGAGGCCTGGCTTTAATCTTAATTATGGCTTTAACGGCCTGCGGAGGAGAACAGAGCAGTTCATCATCCGGGCAGATGGGATACAAGGAAATGAAGACCATGGTTGTTGATATATTGAAAAGCGATGAGGGAAAGAAAGCCGTAGAGGAGGCACTCTCCAGTCCAAGCTCCGGCTCCGAAGGAAGCGGCGGCGGGTTGAGCATGAAAATGATGCCGCTCCAAACGACGGAACAAATCCGGATTGCCGTTAAAGACACAATTACAGCTCCTGAGTATAAAAAAGAAATTGAAAAAATCATGACCGATCCGAAATTTGCCGGTGAATTTGCCAAAGCGATCAATACCCAAAGCAAAGAGCTGCATCTTCAGTTGATCAAAGATCCAACGTATCAAAAATCAATTGAAGAGATTATGAAGTCGCCCGAAATGATGAAAATGTTCCTAGACCTTACTAAAACTTCAGATTACCGTAAGCAATCCATGACTATTATGCAGGAAGCGATGCAGAATCCTTTATTCCGCATGGAAGTGCTCGGTTTGCTTAAAACGGTAGTCCAGGATGAACTTCAGCCGAAGGTTGAAAAGAAAGGCGGGGACAAAGGAAGCGGAGGCGACAGCCAGAAGCAACAAGGCGGCGATGATTCTGATTCCTAAATAAAAAGAGGCCTTGTCCCACTTAGAATGGGGACGGCCTCTTTTTAATGCCAATCTGAATTACTGCTCATACTTCGCAATCAATTTATCGGCAATCTCCGCAAACAGCTGTGCAGTGGCTGTTTCGGGTTTATATACGGACGGTGAGAAATCCGGTTCGGAGATATGATTATCCGGTGCGCCAAGCGGCACCTGGGCCAGCAGCTCCGTATGCAGTGTCTCTGCTAGTCTCGCCCCGCCGCCGCGGCCGAAAATATAGTCCTTTTTGCCGCATTCCGAGCATTCATAGTAGGCCATATTCTCAATGACCCCAAGAATCTCATGCTCTGTCTGCAAAGCCATTGATCCTGCTCTGGCCGCTACAAAGGCTGCTGTTGCATGGGGCGTAGTTACGATAATTTCCTTGCTGTGCGGCAGCATCTGATGCACATCCAGCGCCACATCACCCGTACCTGGAGGCAAGTCAAGCAGCATGTAGTCAAGCTCTCCCCAACCTACGTCGCTGAAGAACTGGCGGAGCATCTTGCCAAGCATGGGTCCTCTCCAGATGACTGGACTATTCTCACGGATGAAAAAGCCCATGGACATGACCTTCACTCCGAAACGTTCTACAGGTATAATTGTGCCTTCTTCGACAATCGGTCCCTCTTCAATCCCCATCATGTCCGGAATACTGAAGCCATAGATATCAGCATCAATCAATCCGACCTTCTTCCCTTTTCGGGCGAGTGCCACTGCCAGATTTACCGTCACGGTTGATTTGCCGACCCCGCCCTTGCCGCTGGCGATAGCGATGAAGTTCACGCCGGAGTTCTCACCAATCAGCTCATGGCCCTCAAGGCCCGCTGCATGCCCTTTAAGCTTGTCCCCTTGACGATCTTCCGGCTCATCTTCCACGCTCTCTCCGCGCAAGATAGAGCGCTCATAGTCGGTGGCATCACGCAGCCGGATATGTAGATTGCCGGCTCCGCCCGCTGTAAGCAGATCACGCACCTGCTGCTCCAACTCCATACGGCTCTTCTCATCTTGGTCCAGACATACAAGCGATAAGGATATGCGGTCTTCCTTGATCATAATATCGCGAATCAACTGCAGCTCCACAAGGCTTTTTCCGGATTCCGGGTCTGTAAGCGACTGCAATAGTTCCTGAATTTGTTCCCTGGTCAGCATGGAAAGCACCTCTGTTCCTTCCGGACGGGTAAGGTTCCGGTATTTTTGTCTATTATAGCATTCCCCCTCTGCGGATGAGTAGTCCCTCCTCACTGCTGCTCTGAAGCATAACGCATAATCCCGCGGTAAATGCTCGTTGCCACCTTCCGCTGATAGACATCGTCTCCAAGCAAAGCCGACTCCTGCGGATGTGACAGAAAGCCTACCTCCACAAGCACAGCCGGCATTTTCAATGCTTTTAACAGATACACTGTATTCACAGTTTTAGCTACACGATCGGTATTCTCCAGCGTAGCCCTGAGCTCATCCTGCACAAAGCCCGCCAACGCTTTATTCCCTTCGTTGTTGGGATAATAGAAGGTTTGCGCTCCGCTCCAGCGGCCGGAAGGGACACTGTTCATATGCACGCTGATAAAGAGGTCCGCGCCCTTCTCTTCAATAGTCCTTACCCTTTGCTTCAGATCCTCTGTCTTGCGCTTGGAATATCCTTTGGTGCCCTCCTGGGCCAGGTCATAATCACCTTCACGCGTCATAACTACAATCGCCCCCGCCTGCTGCAAATAATCGCGCAGATAGAGTGATACCGAGAGGTTAATATCCTTCTCAATCAGTCCCTCACGGCTGACCGCCCCTCCGTCCGGTCCGCCATGGCCGGCATCGATGGCTATGATCTTACCGGACAATGGCAGGCTCCAATAGTTCAGCGTCTTGGCGGTAGGCATATCATAGGCAATGATGCCGATCATCACAGCAAGCAGCACTGCGCCCAGCATGCTTTTTTTAATACTGTTCCATGAGATCCAGACCGAGACCTTCCGCTGCTTTCGGCCAGACATAACAAAGACCCCCTCGTCCCGATAGATTCTACTCATCTATATGGGACAAGAGGGCCAAATAGTACTGGCTCTTCGTATTTAGGCGTTAACTTCCTGAGACATTCCCTCAATCAAAATTTGCGCAACCTCAGGCCGTGTAAATTCCGGAGGCGGGCACTGGCCATCCCGCAGCAGCGCACGCACCTTCGTACCGGATAATGTCAGATGCTGATCACCCGGATGAGGGCAGGTCTTGCTGGAGGCCATATTTCCGCATTTGATGCAGAAGAAGCTGTGCTCAAAAAATAGCGGTGTAATCCCCAACTCCTCAGCAGTGAAGTTGGAAAAAATCTCTTGTGCTTCGTAAGTTCCATAGTAGTCGCCTACACCGGCATGGTCACGGCCCACGATGAAATGGGTGCAGCCGTAATTTTTGCGGACCATGGCATGGAATATTGCTTCTCTTGGACCTGCGTAACGCATAGCTGCCGGGAAGACTCCAAGGAACGTACGGTCTGCCGGGTAGTAATTCTCCAGCAGTGCCAGATAACTTTTCATCCGCACATTGGCCGGCACATCATCGGATTTGGTCTCGCCGACCAGAGGATTGAGGAACAGAGCGTCTACAACCTCCATAGCACACTTCTGAATGTACTCATGCGCACGGTGAACGGGATTTCGGGTCTGAAAGCCAACAACCGTTCTCCAGCCTTTATCAGCGAATATTTGCCGCGTCTTGGCCGGATCAAAGTAGAACTCCCCGAACTTCTCCGGCTGCGGACGATTCAAGACCGTTATAGGTCCTCCTACATAGGTTGACGGACGGGCCAGCAATTTGCTGACGCCAGGGTGCTCCGGATCTGTCGTTCTGAAGACGTTCTGTGCTTCAAGCTGCTGATCTACGCTGTAAATGCTCTGCACATCCAGCAAACCATAAATCACACCATCTTCTTCACCGATCAAAGACACGGTATCACCAACAGCCAGACCTGAGGCCACCTCATCTTCAACAGCAAGTGTGATGGGAATACTCCATACGGTGCCATCTGCAAGTCTCATGCTTTTCACGACAGAATGATAATCTTCTTCATTTAAAAAGCCGGTAAGCGGTGAGAAGGCTCCCACAGCAATCAAATCCAGATCAGAGATAGTCCATGTATTAATTGCGATTGATTTATAGTCCGAAGCTTGCTGCAGCAGTTCTTCTCTCTGCGCTCCCTCCACTGTACGCTGAATCAGTGTTCCTCCATGTGGAAGTATTGACGTCATCTAATTTCTCTCCTCCTGTGTCTCGCTTCTCGTGCCTTGCTTATTTATGCAGTCCACATTCCGTTTTTTCCGAACCGGACCATCTTCCGGCACGCGGATCTTCGCCAGGCATAACAGCACGGGTGCATTGCTCGCAGCCGATGCTCGGGAAATTGCGGTCATGGAGCGGATTATATACAACATCATTTTCGCGGATGTAATTCCATACATCCTCAGTCGTCCAGTGCGCAATCGGATTAAATTTGACCAGTCCGAATTTATAATCGTATTCTACCTTTTTGGAATTGGCGCGGGTTGGCGCCTGATCACGGCGAATCCCGGTAATCCAGGCATCATATTGGGAAAGAATGCGGGTAAGCGGCTCTACTTTGCGGATCGCACAGCATTGGTTAGGATCGACATTCCATAGCGCATCACCGTATTGAAGTGCTTGTTCCTGCGTAGATATCTGCGGCGACACACGCACGAACTCCATTCCATATTTATCAGCCATAATATCTCTTGTCTCATAGGTTTCTTTGAAATGATAATCCGTATCCAGATAAAAAACATCCGTTGACGGACTAACCTTCTGCAGCATATCAACAAGCACTACATCTTCGGCTCCAAAACTGCAGGCAAAGGTGATGTTAGGGAAAGTTTCTACTGCCCAACGAATAATCTCTTCAGGTGAGGCATTTTCCAGTTCCTCGGCCTTAACTTTAATCAAATCTTCTTTCTCAAGCAGATTCATTTCGGTATTCCTCCATCCTAGTTATGCAGCTTAAAGATAATGCTGAACTTATGACGACAATTCCAACTATTTTTATATGGAATAGTATATAACTTTCCCTGAGGAAGTCAATGCATTTTATAGCATTTATAACGCCATAAAAAGCCAAAAGCCCCTGTCCATAAAGGCAAGAGGCTTGATATCCCTAAAAACCGAGAGATATGCTGTAATAAGAAGAATATATAGTCAGGAACTCTGAATTATCAAACCACAACTTCTAATGTTAAAAAGGCCACCAACTCGTGAATGCGCTAATAGAGTATTGTTCACGTAGTTAACGGGTGTTTTACAACCAGAGTAATACCAGTTTAAAGAAAAACGCGGCAAGCTTATTGAGAAAAGGTAAAACATTGAGATAATACCGAATTCAAAACCTCATGGTTGTATTTTTGGACCCGATTATTCGCCTCCAAGATTTTATGAGCCCATGCTAACGCTCTGTTGTATTGATTGAAATCATGAACCTGAATCCTAAAATGGCAGAAATCCTTATGCAGCTGATACTCCTCATAGGAGGGATTGAGCCCGATTTGCCCAAATTGTTGCCTGATGATCCTCTCAGCCATCTGTTCTTGCATAGTTTCATGGACGTAAGATATCTGGTTAGTATGCACCCTGTACTTTAGCAGCACTTCAGGCAGATTGGTCAATTGGGTTACCTCCCCCAAGCGGTTCCACAGCTCAAAATCCTCAGCATGGGGGTAATCCCAATATTTCACTCCATGATTATCCAAAATGGATTTTCTAAGCATGACAGTAGGATGCACAAACGTACAGTGAAAAAACTGCCAACACCTTATTTCGTCATGAATTAGCGGTTTAGCCGTAGTCCCGGCTATGCCGATATATTCTGCTTGGCTACCGCAAACCCCTATATGCGGATTCGCATCCATAAAGGCCACCTGACGTGCCAAACGGTGCGGCAATGCGATGTCATCCCCATCCATGCGGGCAATATATTCACCCGTACATAACGAAAGGCCTTCGTTCAATGTTCTGATAAGCCCGATGTTTACAGCATGAGAAATCACCTTTATACGGCTGTCATGAATCCCCCTTATTCTCCCCAAGGTTCCATCAACAGACCCATCATCTATAATCAGTAGTTCAAAATCCGGATACGATTGCTGAAGGATACTCTGAATTGACTCCTCAATATAAAGGGATGAGTTGTATACAGGCAACAAAACCGATATTTTCACCATTACTCGCACCGCCTCAACTATACTTAACACTTTATAGATTATGAGGCCATGCCTTGTCTCGATATAAGTAAGTGCCTGTTTCAAATTAAATATGTATGATCGTCCAAACGCTTTTCTCCTGACATTAATTTAATATAGTAAATTATCCGGGGGGGATCCGCATGATATTGAATGAGATCAAGGGTACCTATGACGTTATTTTCAGTTTAGGACATAACTGCCTCGCTGCCGATCAATTATCCCGCACTCTATTACGAAAGGTAGGTGGGGTGATTGATTGGGTGGAAACCCCCGTTTTGGCAGGTGTAAGCAATCTATTGCGAAATCGGTTCGCCCATTTCATGGATTTTCCTAATCTTAGTATTACGGGAATTAATCATAAGGCGGAATGTTATATTGTTAGGGACGCAGCGTACCATGCTTTTTCTCACCATGATTTTCCACTGATTGAAAATACACCGGAGCAGCTTGTCAGCTATCCAAAACTAAAAGAAAAACTACAGCGCCGCATTCCGCGATTCCTCCAGACCCTCATGGACGCTGACAAGGTATTATTTATTCGAACCGAAGCCACAATACATGAAACCGCTGAACTGCTGGATGTGTTAAACGGGATGGTTAAAGGAACATTTAACCTGCTTATTATTAATCATGCACCCGTACATGGAATCATCGAAACTCCTTGGCCCTTTAACAATGTTTGCGCCTTACAAATCCCAGAAGTCCCGGACATGTTCCATGATAATGATCATCTCTGGAGATCCATATTGCATGGCTTTAGTGTTAGATAAAATAAGCCATTGTTATGGTCACAGCGTTATTATGGCAAAAATAAAAGCCTCTGGCCATAAAGGCCAGAGGCTTGATATCCTTGATAACCAAGGGATATTAACGTTTCGAGAACTGTGGAGCGCGACAATTAATTCCGATTAGTTCAGATAGCCGTATATAATAGGAAGTTTCTTTTCAAGAGTTCCGATTAATTCCGATTAGTTTGGTTATGAATTAGGTCGAGATATATAGTCATCAAAAAAACTCTCCATTAATCAGAGTTACACACATCTACTCCTCTAGCGAAATCTTGCCCCGACGCTTCCGTGGTAGGGCGTGATCGTTTTTAACCTATCGAATTTTTCACATATTATCTGTATACCCTTTGCCAGCCTCAGGATTACTCACGATCCCCAGCACCACCAGCACGCCGAGCACAGCATTTACTGCTGCCATTACTTCTTCAAATTTCTCCGGTGTGAATTGCACGTCAAAGATCACGCCAACGGTCTGCACCCCCAGCAGCACTGCTGCCGTCAAAGATACCCATAATCCATAGTTTCTCCATTTGCTTCTCACTATTTGGCCTCCTTACTATTGATTGTCACTGTTTTGTTCTTGGCATCATACGACACTATAGCTCCCAGAGCCTCTGCTATGGCTCTTGCTGGCGTATAGGTTACCCCTTCGTCCGCTACACCGTCAGCCACCTTCTGGCCATCCACGATTACTGATACGATTACATCTTTCTTCACTTCTGAATCCTCCTTTGTACATTTACCAATTTTGATATATGCCGCTGCCACCTGGGATGCTGTTGGTTCCTTGCCGGCACGTAACTGAGACGTTGTGAGACAGAAGGTCATTTGGAAGTGTGGCGCATCTTTAATGGAGACAAAATCCCCGCCCCACTCTAGCCCGAGCGCTTTGGCCCCCTGTACCACCTCTGTCCAATCCCTCATTCCGTCTGCATCACCATCGCGTTTCAAGTCCCAAGATACCTGTTTTCCATCTGGCAAGAGCAACGCAAAGTCGACTGCAAGTCCAAAGTTGTGGTAACTCGTGCCCCCCTTGGCATTGGTCACAATAGCCCCTGGCTTCGTACGACCCTGAGCGTACAGGGCATCCTGCTCTTCAATGCTCCGGAGCCCTTGGGTAATGACTATATTGACTCCCCGGGCGTAACTCCGCTCAATGAGAGCCAACGTAGCCGCTACAACAACAGGATGCAGCCCGATTAGACGTTTATGGGATTTGAGTTTTACCTGCTCTAATGTACGCATCACATCACTCCTTATTTCCCTAAAAATTGATTGCCTGCCGCTGCTCCAAGAGCAATCAAAACAATGTATTTAATCATGTCCATCCAAAGTTTCCGCTCTGCCCCACTGTCCTTGTTAGCTTGTTGAAGCAGCGAGAAAATTTTGCTTTCGAGGCTGTCGAACTTAGCCATAATTGCACTGAACTGAATCTCCATTTTGATTGTCGAACTTTTAATCTCCTTAATACTTTCATCATGACGATGGTCATTCTCTTCCAGTAACCGCAGCTTAGTGTTTGCCGTAACATTTTCGGCAGCTATTCGGGCAAACTCACTAGTCAGAGTATTCAATCCCACTTCTACTTCTTCAAGACGTTGTTGTAATGGCATTACATCCTCAACCCCTCCCCTTACATCTGCTACTCCGTCTGCCATTATGATGTACCCCTTTATCTAGTTGGTGTAAAAAAGAGCCCCCGGATCAGCTTCGAGGGCAAAATAAAAACGCCTCATTAGGCGCCATCCTTAAATTTATTTAGCTGGTAATGGTTCTCCGTTTTCATCCAGATCAGACGCTGCCAGGTAGGTCTTAACCTCAGGCTGCAGTTTGACTGGCACTTGAGCATAAGTTTTCAGCCCCTTAATAATCAACAAGGCATAAATAACAGACATTGTGTCACCTCCCTTCATGAGACGTAGACCGCCTGACACCAGCAGCCCTGCCAACCAGTTACGCATTGTCGCCAAGCAGCGCGGCAACATCCTCGCGAATTACAGCCGGTACTTGTTCCAGCTTTTTAAGTCCCTTGCGGACCAAGCTTGCATATACTTGTGTCATTTACTTAGCACCTCCAGTCAAGGGTAATACCAGCTCGTACAGCTCTGTTAACGCCAATTGCGCACTTACAGCCTCTTTTTGTGCAGAGAGTAACTGCTCATAATTATCAGCGAGAGCCATCTGTGTGCTGGATAGCTCTGTTGTCAGGTCCTTGATTTGCTCGGTTAACGGCTTCTGGTAGACTGGTTCCGTGGGTTCTTCTGGAGCTTCTGGGTTTGTATATAAAAACTCCAGTTCTTCTGTCTCTAAATTCACGCGAAATCGTCCCCAAGACTCGCGAAACTCAACATTATATTGACCGAACTCTAATTCAATCATTCCTACCGTTTCCTCTACACGTTCATTAAGCACCTTGAAAGATGCAAAATCCTGCTCGCGAGTTGTTTTAACAACATCACCGACCATTTCGCCAGTATCAAGAATTACATTTCCCGTCGCTTTATCAAAATAAATTTTTCTTCCGATTTCCATAAAAATTCATCCTCTCAATATAATTATTTTTCCCATGCTTGCCAAGTTAAAGTGTGTGTTCCGATTGTATTGCTAAGTGAAAAGCCATTGCCTGTCCATGTATCGTTACTTGTCCCACCATATTCCCACGAACCGTTAGGGCCGCCGTTGTACGATGCCCAAAGCCATTTCCCGCCAGCGCCTCGATATACAATATAATCACCAGTAGAATCGTAATATTCTATACTTATTGCATAAGGGACAAAAGCTAGTCCACTTACGGAAAATGAACTTCCCGGATTAGCAGACGAACCACTTGCGCTCCTTTTTCCTTCTACCATAGTTCCTGTGAGTCCAAGAATATTAACCCCATTACGGATATTAGAAGCTACGAGCCCCGGGGAGGCACCTGTAACCCACGTGGATCCATCATAGTAACCTTGTGGTGGCTGTAAAAACACTCTATCACCAGACCATACTGTAAAAGCGTTAGCTGGCATGTGTATATTTTCGGCACTTCTGTTTGGCATCGTCCCCGCAGTCCCCGCAATAGTTGTCCCGACCAAAACTCTGGTTTTGTCAAACGTCACAGCAGCCACTACACCCTGTCCGTCATGGTATCCAAAAAGGATAGCCTGGGCTATTGCGCCAGGCGTGACGGTTACAGATCCTCGATTTGGCATAGTTCCTAATGCGTAATAATTGTCCTTCGAACTAAAATATCTGCCCGCGATTACATCGCTGGGATTTGCCGTACCCGGTATCCATAGAATCGACATTTATTATCCCTCCTGTGTAATGACCGCCGTGACCCAAGTAACACTCGGTACGGAAGTCACCACGGCCACATTGACCCAAGTTCCAGCGTTGCAGTTCAGCGTAGGCGCTATAAAAGTGTATCGTCCGCCCCCCATCGCGGTACTTGGTAAAATCACGTACTCTCGTGCAATGCTATTAGTGTCAGTATACTTAACCGATATCTTAACAGTCGCCGAATTGTGTAGAGTTAGGGCTGATTTTACCGTAATTACTGCATTCGCTTCTATCGGAACCTCATAGTAAGCGACAAGGGTTTCACTAGTGGTGGAGAGCGGAGCTTCCTTTGCAACTACTCTATTAGCAGCTACTCCCGGAATTTTCCCGGTGGCGTCTGTGGTAACAACGTCAGTCCAGCGACTCCAGTAATTCCCGTCGGAACGTGTTCTAAATCTCCTCATTGGAGTGCTATTACCCACGTTAATGGCTTCTTGGACGAGGTATCCAGATGCATTAGCATATACAAGCAGTACACACCAATCCATCCCCGGACCATTAACGTAACTGGCGCTTGTTGCTAAGGTGTACATACCTAATGCTGTTTTGTTATTTAGGTTTTCACCAGCAGAGGGTGCTCCCCTTTTAACGAAAGAGTTGCCCGACTCACTAGTCATTACTTCTACCCATGAGCTCCAGAGTCCTTGATCCGTACGAGTACGGTAATACTCAAAAGACCCAAATACTTGAGTAGCTGTTTGTTTAACGAATCCACCACTTCCCTGAGACCTCGAAACTGACAGGACATAGTATGAGTCCGTTGGTGGACGGTGGACGTAGGATGCGTAGTAGTCGCTTAGAAGCATGTAAGAACCGTTGCCATGGTAGTCATTTAAATCTGACCCAGCAGGAACGACTCCCCTTTCCTTGAAGAAGCCGACATCGTTTGCGGAACTCCATATTCTTGTCCATGTCCCCCATACGTTCAACTCTTTCCGTCTGTACCACATTCCTGTTCTACCTACGTCAGTAGCATTAATGGGCATGAACGTTTGCATGGCATAAGAATTGTCAGCGTTCCAGCTAGTGTGCGTAAGATAGCCCTGATTGTTGCCATCCGTTCCAGCCCAAAGACTTCCTGTCCACGATGCGGCAACGACATAAGAGCCATTGTGCACAAGCGCATTGGCGTCACCTACAGTTTGCCCTACTCCGAACAAGCCCGATGTGTTTGCACTGTTCAGGCTCTTCCGCCAAGCCGGGTAATATTGCGGCCCATTATTAGCGTAAATAAATTCACTACTGTTTGTATCGGCGTCCACAGCGTTGGTCGTAGGTGTCGTAATACGGATTGTATAATTGTCAGCGAGCAGGGAGCCAATTACTTCCACAACCGCCCCCGCAAGATGTATTAAACCGAGGCCTGTGTCGGTAATGTGGACATTATAAGCATAGGACCAATCGCCACGCCCTACCCAGTATCCTCCCTCAGGGGAATGTGCTCCCATATTCTTAAGCATCGTTATAAACTCAGGAGTCGTAACGCCCGTATCTGTCCCGCCAAAAGTAACGTATTTTCCTGCCTTGGCAAATCCTTGGGCAGCCGCACCTGTTAGTAACGTATCCCATGCGCCCCATGCGTCGCTGCCGTATAGCGCTTGACGGTACTTAATTGGGGCAGATATATTATACGGATAAAAATACTGAGTGACTGCGGTAGCCCCTACTCTATTGTTACCCCTGACTGAGGCAACGGTGCCGTAAACTGCGGGCCATCCCGGCGAATCGTTAACAAAGAAAATAGTCTCTCCTCCGGGGTAGGTGCTTGGCGCATCAGTCGCTAGTCTAAAATTTTCGGCACTTCTTGCATCCACTCCGTCAAATATCGCAGCTCTATTTTGGACGGCGACATTGAGCCATGGACCCCATTCCGTTTCTGTGCGCGTTCGATACCATTTCCCGTACGGTGCGGTTGTTTGTGTAGCTTCCTGCACAATGTAACCTTGGCCGCCGACATATACATTCAGGATACCCCAAGGTGCTGTTAATGGAGGACGGTTTGCGGGGACAGCCCCGTAAATCTGATATATCCCTGGTTTTGTGTATTGGTTATAATCTACATCTACAATCCCATTAGTTTTAAATATTGAATCTCCAGATACCTCTATCCAGTTCCCCCATACTCCTCCAACCTGAATGCGCTCAAACGTAGTTGGTTTTCGTGCGGGAGTTCCATTTAATGTAGTGGCCCGCTGCAAACGGTAGTCCCACTGATTATTAGAATGAACATATGACTCAATATAAAACCAATCTGTTGAGGCATTTGGAGCATTTACAAAACTTTCTCCGTCAAAAAAACCGTTTACTGTTAAATTATTTAAGTTATACCCAGTAGAAAGATTAATTACTGTCCCAGTCGGGGTTGTTAATCTATGCTTTTGGATCAGATAACCACTTCGCGTAACTGTATCATCTGGTATAGTTTGTACTGCCCTAGGTAATGTTGTGGCAGCACCAGTGTATACAGTACCTTTGCTCCAAGCAACATAACCATGAGGAGACATCTGTTTAATACTAACAACGTAATCGTTTCCGTTGCTCGTCCGGGCTTCAATAGTGATTTTCAAAGTTGAAGCACTAGAATCCCACGAAATCGGAGAAATAGAAATTGCATCTTGTATTGGTCCAGTTACTTCTGTATAAGCATCAGTTTGATAACTTATTGTTCCCCCGCCATCTGTTATGATTTCATAGCGCTTTGTTAATTTCCCCGCAGCATTACCATTAACCCACGTTCCTGCAACTGTAACTTCTACAAAACCAGCGGTTAACCCCGTGTGAACTAGGTTTATCTTTTGATTTGGGACGCCATGAGTGAAAGAGAATGTAAATACACTTTCTCCTAATTTATTTCCACCCAAACTCAAACCGCTTCCCATTACTTGGCCTATTTCATTCAGTGCTGCTACACCATTTGCCGTGCCCTTTTGGGTTGTCGGGATTGAAGCATTCTTTGCCGCTGATTCTGCTGCATCAGCCTTACTGGTCGCATCCTGAGCAGCTGCATTGATAGCTGCGTCTTTGGCTGCATCAGCCTTAGACTGTGCCCCGCCTGGTGTCTCCTTGGCGTTCCAGGTTGTTCGCTCTGGTGCTGTGATGTGGCGGGTTGCATCATCCGCGTGGACTTTAGCTGCCTCTAATGTTGTAGCTGGCGCTGTCCGCCAGGAGGATTTACCCGTGATTCCCTTAATCATATTAGCCAGCCAACCCAGCAAAGTGGTCAGCGTACCAGTTTCGCCAGTGGGTGCGGTGCTGTCGCTTATCGTTCGATTCCCGATGACAGTGTCTGATGCTGATCCTGTGCCACCAGCACCCGCCGTAATCCCGGCAAGCTTCGCCTTTTCAGCCGTGGTGTAATCTTCGGTGCTTAGTTGTTTTCCGCCCACCTTGTCCACCTTGATTGCTGCTACAGCATCCAGATCAGACCGTAAAGCATAAACCAGCGATTCATCGATTACTGCCGTTATGTTTGCTGCAGTGCCGACTACAACGATACAGTCAAATGACTTTTCTATGATGTCGGTACTATCGGCGGGGGCAATATAATCTGCTGTTACGCCAGAGTTGGCGTAAGCATATAGAATTTCCCCTACATCCGGATCATGTGCGAAAACCCCGACCTCTCGAAAATAAAAGCCCGTTGTAATTTCTGCATTTGATAAAACCGCTCCAATTACCGCCTTATTAGGCAGTTGAGTCTTCAGTCTTGTAATCGGCAAATTCTTTTTTTGAGAAATCAGCCCATTTAGCGCTGAAATAGACTGCCCACTAAGTGTTCCATCTCCGACCGCAATACGCGTGTAGTTAAGTGCCGCTCCCGCCTGCGCCTTGCCCTGAAGTGCAATACCTTTTGTCGTTATTGTCATGCCACCAAATACTGCCACAAAAGCCCCTCCTTAAATAATAATTCGTTCTCCAACGTGTATAAACCCACCTATATACAATGGCAGTGTTTCAGCTTGTGATATGGTGACGCTATCTAGTACAGTAGAAAGACGTTTAATTGCATTCACGGCTTCTATAAACTCTTGTGCACGTGTGGTAGTAACATCCGCATTATTAGTAACCACTCGAAAATGATAAGGATCACCGCCATATTCCCACCACTCCTCAACTGAACCCTCCCCAAATAGAATCTTTATTAAACTTTCAACAGCACCAGCTGTTCCTTTATGCCGGTGAAAGGAAATGGCGTTGTTAACCAGGAGTCGCTTTTGTCCCACGGATAATTCCGGATCATAATAGGGCGGACGGTACTGAAGTGCCAATTGATCAGTCTCTTCATTTGTCCATTCTGTCGAGCGACTAAATATATTTAGTGATGTTATCATATCCGTTGTTACTTGAAGTTGTTTATCCAGTGCAGTGGCGGCGGCAGTGATAGCCGGATCGTTTCGGATCGAATGCGGAAGGAGATCAAGCAGGCTTACCGTTTGAATATTAATCATCAACAAGACCTCCATAGGTGATTGTTGTCGTACCCTCCTGTGCAATTTGGGTCATTGTCAAAGCCGTATACACTGGTGCTGTCGGCACTACGCGCAGCGCACCCGCTTCCATGACACGGGTAATCAATTCAGAAGGATTGATATGTCGACCAAGCTTGGACTTTTGCCAGAGCTGATAATCAGCGATTGCGGTTGTTACCGCCGCCTGAATGCTAGATACTTCCGAAGCCCGACTGCGGCTAATGTAATAGGTAACAGTAGTGTTATAAGATTCAGGTGTCGGGGCAATTACCTTCACCTGATCCGTCAATGGCCTAATGCCGCGGTCATCCAATATCTCACTGACGGCATCAAGGATATCCTGGCCTGGAATCTGTCCACCAATAAGCAAAGGAACTATTGTCACCTTACCATCATCCGGGGAATAGGCATGCACATCCAGAATTGCTGCAGATGTGGATTTTGCCCAAAACTCGTACGCCCCCTGCGGACCAGCTGTACTATACGAATCCGGAGCTGCCCGGATGCGATCCCGAAAGGCTTCATCCGTCTCCTCTGCAGAACCTCCACTGCTGATTGTAGAATTGATAACAGATTGAACAAATGGTAATTGATCCATAAGAACATTAATCTGGCCCGGTAAGAAACCATTGCCGCCAGTACCGAGAGATGAGCAAATCGCTGTAACGGTACCGGTGGTTGCTCCGGCAGGTATCTCTACATACTCTGTTGTCGCAAAATATATAGAACCATCACCTCCTAGTATACCGACACGAGTACCCGCAGGAATCGAAGTGACGGCTAACAAAGGAATGGACAGTGTAAATTGCAGCGTGGTGATTGCCGAAGACGCAGGCAATCGCTCCGAACCCTGAAATGCACCCATATGATCCAACAGAACTCCCGATGCATACCGTAACAAATTGCCCTTTGCCGTCTGGTTAATAAGTACTCGTTGTTGAACAATCAGAACAGCCAATGAAGACAAAAACAGCCTCACCGGATCGGCAGGCTGCAGGGTTCGGCCGGTTAGGCCCTCGTAAATAGCAATCACGTTTCGCTGGATATCCGCAGCTTCTTCAGCCACGAACTGTATTTCAGGCAAATCTGCATATAGCACCAAATCACATCACCTCCTCATTTAAACTATATTGCACCACTGCTAGTATCCGGCCTGTCAAAGCATCAATCAGGTCATCCTTAAAAAATATGTCCGTTATTTGCGCTCGTGGCTCCTGTTCAGCCACAGCAGACATAATCTCGCTTATAATACGTGTCTTTGCGAAGGAATAGGGCTCGTCCACTATCCCATAATCTAATCCGATGCTTCGTGCCAGCGGTGCACTGCCCTGCGGTGTCATGAGAATGGTCCGAACGTTTTGGGCAATTTCTTCCGCTATTGTTTCCGGTGCAAAATCTATGTTTGACTGCTGGGTAGTATCTACGGTATAGATCACTTTACATATTCCTCCAATGTAAGATCAACTTTTGCCACACGGACATTCCCCCTGTTGTCAAGCTGCTCCCAGGCTTGTGTCATATTAGTGATCACCCATAGCCCTGTTCCTACACCCTTATTTCCGATAACCAAAGGGAGTGCTCGGCCGGCCCGTTCCAGCTCTGTTAACCTGTCCACTGCTTTCCTGGGGTTGAGGCCATGCTCCCAAGAAAAGCGTATAGAAAAGGTCACTGTGTCCACTCCAGGTCCCAGCCACTCTTTTTTAGGCTTTTGCCCGATAATATCATGTTGAGCCCAGCGTCCCGCACTGCTTCGCACTAAATCCTGGAGCGTAAGAATGTATGCTTCGGAAACAGAAAATACGATAGGCCCAAGGGCGCCGACAGTATAGATATCCGCTTCTGCTTCTCCGCTCATAATACGCCTCCTGAACTTGTAACATTCCCGGTAACGGTCAAATCCCCTTCAATTTTCATACCGCCGACTGCCTTAACATTTAACATACGGGTACTGCGGTCATAAAAGACAAAGCTGCCATCCTCAAACCACACACCCTGTTGATGGACATCACCAGGCGGAGCATCCTCTGAACCATAGTAGGTCCCCAAGCAAAAACCTGCAGAGCGGTCATTATCCAAAAATGCACAAAGAACGGTATCCCCGGGTTCCGGAAAAGCATTTGTACGTGCCCATCCTCCTGGTGTAATAACCAGCAACGGTGCTGACACCATATTGTCCCGGTCAGGAAAGGTAACCCGCACGCTGCCGGATCCCGGGTCTGCCGTAGAAACTTGTCCAATAAAGTTCATGATTACCACCCTAATACCTTTCTTATTTCCAAATCAGTTGTATAGCCTCCGCTTCCGATAACATGTCTCGCAGACTCAATAATGTATTTGCCGTCGAATCGCTTCCAGCCCACTATATTAATAGTCAAGCCAGCTGCCATGCGGATATCTCCCATGAGAGATAATGAGCCTTTTCCGCCTTCTTTATTGCGCTCCCTTAGCCTTTTACGAGCCAGCTGTATGGCCGCAGCTTGATCATCTACCTGTTCGTTTATCTTTAGTATAGGACCAGTCTTCGGAGCACCAACAGGTGTGTACGTTGCTTGTACCGGCTCCTTGCTTTTAGGTGGTGTATACGTAATCGTACAGGCACGGTATGCCGAGTATGCCGTATTGATTGAAAATCCATACCCCTTCACATTGTCCTCACCACGTGTTATAGTCGCGATTGGTAGCTTTTTTTCATATACAGATTCGTCAAACATTACCAGAGTACCGTTTGAAACTTTAATGGCAATCCCTTCCCTGGTCGCTGTCTCCAATAAAAAGCTTAAATCTGATTGCTCTGTCTGTTCCAAATGATCATATGAGGGGTTATCTTCAGCCCTATAAAGCAGCTTTAGCTTTGCCCGTTTGGCTACCTCAGCAGCAACCGTATTTAGATTCGTTTTCTCCCAGGCTCGCGAGCTTTGCTGCATTCGAATTTCCGAACTGATTGGAAGCGACACTGCCTTTATTGCCACCGTATCCGGCGGACCGTTAAATTCAATGCTGTCTACTTCAAATGTCCCAAGTGGCAGCTTCTTAATTTCATTTGCCGCATCCCAATTTATAGTACGTATTGTGGCATGAATTCGATCCCCTTCGCTTGGAACCCAGGCCCCCTGCCAATTACGCCCTGTATCCTCCAGTGAGATAGAAATGTCATCAAGTGAACCGGAAGCGGCATCGTTGTACTGAAAACCTGTCAGCGATTTTGCAATATCCTTGCTTACATCCTTTCCGTTATACTGAAGTACCAGCATTGCCCTTCGGGCGTTTTGGGGCAAATCCAAGGTTAATCCTCCCTTCGCCAAGGCGGAAGCATATCTGAAGTGATGACTGGCTTATCAGGCACGTTTATGGCAATATTTCTAGAAAAGATGACTGTTGCCGCATGGTTGGGATTTGCATTCATGAGCATTGTCATTAATTGCTCGTCTCCATACACCTGAAAGGCGACACTATCCCAAGTGTCACCTTGTACTGTCCTGTAGATCATTAGAAACTCACCCGCCTTTGCTGCTGGATCATTTGCTGAAACCGTTGTTCAAATGCCGGTTGTTGATCCTGGATGGCCTTGGCTACTTCAGCCGCAATAGACGGCGTCCCTCCTTGAATCGTAACTTGTGGCGCCCAGTTGACCTGTATATTCCCCTCCGTTAAGCTGGTTGAACTGGTGTAACCCATTAAGTCATTTGCTTTATCCAGAAGGGAGCGGGAACGCGGCTTCTGATTGAGTGGAATTGCAATTTCAGGGCCTGCTTCTCCGAATATAGAAGGACGTAAAGCTATGCCTCCATCCTCAAAACCCGCATAACCCTCAAAACCAGGATCACGTAGCTGCAAACGGTGTTGCTCTCGACCGGATACCGTTCTTAGATCGGGTGAACCGTTTTTCTTTGCAAACTTGTCAATTTTCTGTGGGAATTGCCCTGTTTGCCCCCATATCAGCATAACATTTATCTTTTTATCACTGGGCATCATGGACAATGCCGCGTTCAGTTCCGAAACATCCTCCATCGCTTGCTGAAATTGCAGCTTTTGAGCATCAGATAATGTCTTATACTTGGCTGCCTGCTCCTCCAGAGTTCCCCCAAGCTTCTTTTCAATTAAACTTTTTTTATTGTCATAAAGAGTTTCATAAGTGTCTTGGGCAATTACCTGCTTTTCCAAAATACTCTGAAGTTCTTCTGAGCCTTTGTCTCGCTTCTCTTTTATTGTTTTTATTGCATTTTTAAGACCAGGTAGCCGATTTATATCATCAAAATTAGCACTAGTACCTTCTACATTAAATCCTACCTCACCAGTTATTGTATTGACCTTTTGACGCAGTTCCTCAAGCTGTTCATTTTTTTTATCCGAGTTAGGGAGTTGCATTAACCGTTCATACTCCGCTTCGAATTTTTTAAGGTCGGAAATTGCAGGATCAAGCATATCCTTCTTCATGGCCAAATTTTGGGAACTGTTTTGAAGTTCAGTCATCTCTTTTTCAAGCTCAGGAAGATTGTCTTCAGTCTCGTATATTTTGTTCTCAAGGGTGATTTTCGCCAAGTCCTTCTCTGCATCGCTTTCCTGCTTCATAAGGTCCAGCTTCTCTTCAATCTTCCCATTCTCAATATCGTATTGACTTATTGTCTTAGGATGTAGCTCCTGCAGTTTGGTAGTCACTTCACGTAAACGCTCCTGTTGTCTGGCTAAAGTTTCTGTATTTTTAGCCAATCCTTCTGAACTGGTTGAGCTCTCTTTTATTTTTTCATTCAAATGCCGATATTCCCAGACAAGGTCATTGGTGAGTTTCGCCTTTCCTTGTGCTGCTTCATATTTCTCTCCAGCTTCGTCCAGTGCATCGCCCATGTGCAGTAATTCCTGCCGGGCATTTTCCTGATGATGTTTATAAGCGACCACCCCAGCTGTCACTAATCCCAGTGCACCCACAGCAATCCCCACTGGATTCGTCAGCAGTCCCAGCGCTCCGGCAAACCCGCCAGCCGCTCCGCCTGCACCGCCAGCAGCACTTCCGATTTTCAGGAATCCCTGAACAATCTTGAGAGTATTCACTCCAATTGCCGCCGCGGGAGCTCCAAGGCCAATGACCATCATGAGCTCTTTATTGTTCCCCATCCATTGAACCAGACCCTGAAGCAGCGGCATCAACTTCTCTCCAAGCGGAACGATCAGTTCGGTCATCATTTCACGGCCGACTGCCTGGAACTGCTGTGTCAACGTACTGTATTTTACAGCAGCAACTTCTTCCATAGTCTGCTTGGTCATGTCGAATTGACTTCGGGTGCTCCCGAGCGCAAGAATGGCTTCGCTGCCAATAGCCGAGAACTGACTGCCGAATAGCTCTCCAGCAAGTTGTGCTTGTTTTACTGGATCTTTAATTTCTTTTAGTTTCTGAATCACTTGCTCCATCGCTTGCTTGCCGGTAAGTGAACCGTTCGACAGCCCCTTGAAAATCTTCTCTCCGCTGCCAAGTGTCTTCTGCAGCTCCAGCATGGCTTTCTTCGCGGAATCTCCGCCCGCTTTTAAATCTTTTGTCAGGGTGTCAGCTACAGTCTTTCCCGCCACTTTCAGAAGTTGGGCGTATTCAGCCGAACCTGCACCGCCCTTTACAAGCGCTGCGCTGAACTTGTCCAACTGCTCTGGCGCAAACAATTCGTATATAGAGGCGCTTACTGAGTCAGAGTCACTCATTATTGCTGTACTGAACTCTTTCACAGCATCTGCTACACCTCCAAGCGAAGAGGCCCCATTTTCGATCCCTGCACTGAAGAGGCTGAACATCTCATTGGCTGAATAGCCCATTTTGTCAAAATACACACTATACTCACTTGTCGTATCAAGTAGTTCATCAGATCGGTCCAAGCCCTTCTGTGCTCCTTGAGCCATCAAGTTATAAGCTTGCTCGGAGTTAATACCAAACCGCTGCATCATCGCATCCACTGCTTTCAGAGAATCAGGCAGCTCTCCTTTAAAAACATCCCGGTAGGTAATCGCATTCTCCGTAGTTTTCTCAAGCTCATCCCCACTTTGCTGCAATACTTTTTTAACCAGCGCCAGAGAGTCACCTAAATCCTCAAAGCCTTTACCATAGTTCTGGCGATAGAGACTGTTAGAGATTTCTTCCATATCCTCCATCTGCTCTGTTGTCATTCCTGTTGATGCCTGCAATTGGGCCATAGCATCAGCGGATTCATTGATTCCGCTCATAATTTTCTTAAGCGGTTCGATACCTGATTTCAATTCAGAGAATAGTTCCTTCTGTCCCTTCATGCCTTCCAAAATGCGGCCAAGTTTAGAAGCACTCTCGCCTAATTCTCCAACTGAATCTTCCGCCGCGTCCGCATCTCGCCGCACATTATCAAAACCTGAAATTCGTGATAACTCCCGAAGAACCCTTGCAACATCTTCTATACTGTCCTCTGCTTCTCCCACCGATCGGCGAAAGGAGGCAGATACAACGGCATTCAATTGATAAACAATATTATAACTATTAATTGCACCACTCGACCCTGCCACGAATTATTTCCTCCTTCCCTTAATCCGGGTAACCCGCTCCACCCATTCCGCCATTTCGCAAAGGGGCAGCGAAAGAAAATACGGAATGGGTGTGTAGGTAAACATGGCCAGAAGGGCGGCGAGATCCTTGACCTCCTCGCCACCCCCACAGCCTACAGCAGCAAAAAACTTTGTGCCCGCAAAGTCAGCCTAGTGAAATCCTTTGCCGGAAGCGCGCGGATTAATCCGACATGAACGCCGGCGGCCTTTGCTACAATGTAGGCCTGATAGGCTTTATTCGTCTCCTTAACCAATTCAGTGCCACCGTGTCTTGCCGCTTCAGCTTGGTATTGACGGTCACAGGCAAGAATATCCACGCCGGTCAACTTGTCGAAATCAATGGTCAAAGTTTCTACAGTATTTCCTTCAAAAGTGACAGGCCGGGCGAAAGTATATACTTCCGCCAAGTCCTCCTCGATTATTTCATTTTCCATTGTTTAGCCCTCCCTTATCACAACGCCAAATTTCTTTTAGTAATTTCAAGATAATCTTTGTCAAACACTCTGTGGACATAGTTATATTTGTCGATCTCCAATATACGCTCACCGTTGAGTTCCACCATCAGATAACTAACCGAGAAATTATTCGTAGTCTCCATAGTTGTCGCAGGTTCAAGATTGCCTAGTGACAGCCCCAGTGGTCTTGCACGTACTGTGATCTTTAGCGCGGATTCATTATATTCAGCAGTGGAGGTATTAAACGTCTGAATTGATGCGCGCAGGGTTAGCATATGAACCTTAGGAGCCATTAGTTCAACTGCTTCCTTTTCCATCGTACGCCATTTGAGGGACAGATTCATTACACCGGTATGTCCTGGAGAAGGAGCCTCTATTTCGCCCGAGATTCCTCCACCTTTGATTGTTTCCACCAGATAAGTAATCTCTGGCAACGTAGCAGTAGCTGTACCCAAATATCTATCCTGATCACTCAAGAAAACTGAATAATCGATAATACGTTCTGATCTATTAGGCATGTTTTTCCTCCTTTAGGCTGTCAATGCAGCCAAATAAGTTGTGTCGTATTCAAGCAGGAATGAGATCTCCTGTGCAGGACCTGGTGGAGTGATATATAAATGGAAAGTAATTTTACCGGACATCAGGTCCGTGGCCTGATTTTCGGAAGCATTAAATTCCACACGACCGCCAAGCAGCGCACCGGATGCCACGAGACCGTTCAGCCAAATATTTACCGAGTCCGTGACTGCAGCGATCAACCGCTTGTTCATCGGATCATCAACCTTTTGCATATAGGTCAGAATCAAGCTGTTCCCGATCCAATTAAACATACGGCGAGCCGGAATAAAGCTGTCTTTCGGATCGGTCGTCCCCGGGAACGAACCTGTGTTGTTCCCCCAGGCTTTCCATCCGCTCGTGCCAAGATTAAGGGCAGTCATAATTCCGAGACTGTTCATATAGCTCACTTGATCGATCCCTAAATACAAGCTCGTCCCATTGGAAAGTGCAGTACCATCGGCTTGAAGTGCTTTATTAGATGGCGATACAAAAGGTACTCCGCCGTAGCTCGCATCTGTTGCTGCGATTAGTCCTGCCAGCTGTGTAGAAAAATGATACTGCTTATCTCCCATTGTAAGCATGGGGTAGGAGGCAATTTGGAGAGTTCCATTATAGCTATTCACAGACTTCCAGGTTCCGGCATCGCTATAAGCCTGAGCCGGATCAATATCTGTCAGCGCCATTGCCTTGAAGTTGCCGTTAATGTTGCTGGCTTTGGCTCTCATAACTGCTGCTACTGAAGGGAAATGAGACCATCCAGGTGCAAGCAGTAAATCTGGGAGAATCCCGAAACGCGGATACACTTGGTTAATCAACTCAAAGCCGGTGTATTCCCCAGATGATGTAAGACCACCGATCACATCAACCAAGTCTACGGCACTTGGATTAATCCGGTCATACCCTACAGAGAGCTGTGCTACATTAGCTGAAATGTTTCCACCAGCTTTCACCGAGATCACTACATGGCCGTTATCATTAAATGCGGCATTAAAGTCGACACCAGCTACGTATGTTGATGTTCCGTCAGACGATTTGACTGTGAGCGTTGGCAACAGTATCCCCTCAGACGTCAGCGTAACTGTACGGTTATTTACAGTGACCGCCTCCGGTGGCACCGTCGTCTTATGCACAGCGGGATCCAGGACATTAACCATAATCAACGGGGCTTTCTTGTATAACACGAAATGTGAGTAGATAAGTTCGCAAAGAGTATAGTTCTTCCAATCATCGCTATAGCCAAGTGCGGCTACAGCCTCAGCATAAGTATAAGCCAGTACTGGAGTATTCACCGGTGCAGCTGTCGAAGCCAGATTAACAGGAGCCGTCCCTACTGCAAACGGAATTCCGCTCATTGCCTCTGTGGGTGCCAGGACTGATGTTGGTTGTTCGATAATTGTTACACCATGTTTATAGGCCATTAATTAATTCCCCTTTCCTAAAAGCCTTTGATATGCTGCATACTCTGCTGTACCGGACTGAACAATACGTTCCTGCACTGCATTCATCCCATTAACCGGTACGATAAGTTCTTCTACATCCGGCTGTTCCGCAATCAGTGGCTGCAAATAAGCAGGAATACCGGTCCGAAAGACAGTTGACTGCAGCAAGCGTCCACCCGGCAAGTTCGGACCAAGATAGATTTTTACTGAATCCAAATTTTCTTTCACCGTTACCACTTGCTCCTCCTGCAATTTAACATTATTTTTAGTTCGACTCATATTTTTACCTCCCGTTTAATTTGCGGTAAAGTCCATGTGGTAATGACTTCACCAACCCATTCGAGCATTGGCTGTTCCTCAATAAGTTTCCATTTCCAGCTATCATTAATAGCGAATTTCTTTTCCAGGATACCTTGCCGCATAAGCAGTATACGTACCCGCTCCATCAGGTTTAATAAATCAATAAATCCTGAATTATCCCGCGGCCGAGTCCTAAAAAGAAGTTTAATCTGGGATTGTATATTATCCTTACCTCCCTCCCCCTCAAATGGTCGGATGATAATGAACGGATATTCGGGATCCTCCTGACTATCTGCAGAATTCGGCGGCAAATCACCTAAATATACATTTGGAACCGCAAATGCATCATCAACCAGCTCATTTTCCAAAAAGGTTTGAATCGCCTTGATCAACAAAAATATCGTCACATCATTTCCCCTTTCGGTAAACACTTCCACTCATAAGCACTGCCCGATTATTATGAATTTATTTTCATACCCTTTAGAACAGATTAGCTTTAGTAGTCATATCAACTTCCACCTCCTTACCAGCCAAGCCGGTTAAGCACATGCTTTAAAATGTCTTTCTATACATACAGGGCATTTGCTAGACAAACTCTCTTATTTCATTAACAAGAGGGCTTATTTTTCTTTGAGCCCGTTGAATGTACTCACTTACGCTACCGGCTGAAATTCCAAGCATCTCAGCTATACAAGCATGGGAAAATCCTTCTCCATGCGCCATCATATAGCATTCTCGCTCCCTTTTACTCAATGGCTCTAAAGCAAAATCAAGCAATGAACGCCGATCATCTGTAATCGAATCACTTCGATTAATAGCATCGCTACTGGTAAACAACTGCATTCGTAACGGTTCCAGTAATATTTCACGTTCATATCCGGCACGACGCTCTATCCCCCTTCTATTTCCCGGACGCCTACCTGTGGTCAGCCACTCAATAATGTATTTGCAGTCACTGACCATTCCAGAAATGATTTTCCGGTCATCAGCATCAGCGTTCACATAAGCACATTCGGCTACCTTCAAAGTATCCTGATAATCTGAAAGCATGCCCTCAAGTTCCCTGGTATACGGCAGGGCTGGTTTTTCAGTCCGTACTGTAGTCATCCTTATGCTCCTTTTGTGAGGGGAATTAATCATATTATGTATTAGTAACGTTGTTATACGAATCAATTAAGCACTTATCATTGTATAAATGCGCTTTGTTCATATATCAAACAATTTAAATAAATATGATTCCCAATACTCAATATCGTATTTTTTATCAATGGTATACTCATTTTCGTATTTAGTCAATTGATTATTGCGAATAAATACGATATTGAGCATTTACTTGCAAAAAAAAAACCTCTATAATGAAATACATCTTAGTAGAAAGAACATTCTGATGATATGAGGAGGACTTGACAGTGCGGAGGGCTGAAGTCTTAAAGAAACTGATCGAGGAAACCGGCCTGAACACAAAAGCATTTGCTGAGAAAGCGGGGATTCCTTATACTACGCTCAGATCAATGTTAATGCGCGGGGTAGGTGGTGCTTCAGTAGATAATGTCATCAAAGTATGCCGTGCTCTAGGAATTACAACTGAAGAAATGGATCGTTTGGCATTTAGACCTGATGAAGAAGTTGTTTCCCACTCGATTCACGAGCTTGCTGAGTTTGAAGCTTTTATTAACAATCCTGAACACAGCCTATTCTTTAAAGACTACCTGGGTGCTCCAGAAGAAAGAAAACGGGAAATGCTTACCTTCTGGAATTTTATTAAGGACCTGGAGAAGAAAAAAACAAATGATCAGTAATAACAACTAATACACATAATCGTGGTGCCAGCCGACGAGCTGGTTTCACGCATCCATATATACGAACATACATTCTCATAACGGAGGCCCATTATGTTTATACATTACAAAAAAACTCATTTAGAGCAATTCATTGAACATATTTATTTAGATCACCACATTACGAGCCCAGAGCAAATTACAATTCATGATCTTTCCATTGAACTAAATATAAATGTACAATATTCCCCTATCAGTAGCCGTGCTTATGAGTCAGTCTCAGGTATGCGATGTATTCTTCTGGATAGCCGGATATCTCCAATCAGACAACGCTTTGATTTCTTACATGAGCTCTGTCACATGCTTCGCCACGTTGGTAATCAGATCGTACTTCCCAATCAATTTGTTAAAGCTCAGGAAGAAGACGCTCACAAATTTGTACTCTATGCGACAATGCCGTATTTCATGATAAGAGCATACGTTTTATCAGATGATTACAATCAGGCAATCCATCAACTCTCGAGCATCTTCGGAGTCCCTAGAGAAATGGCTAAGTTAAGGTTTGATCAAATCTTACGCCGTGAATATGAAGGCGAATTATTATCCGGCAGAACATTGCATAATAAATTCAAGAAAAGCCCAAACACACACAGCAATCATGTTAAAGAGACAAAAGTATTGGCGTATTATGACCCCTACAGCAATTTTGATGGGCCAGACCAACTAATTGTTTGTTTAGATTATAAGACTTTAACTACACAATATGAAATTGTTATTCCTATGGATGAACGGTTTCAAGAAATTGAACTAGAGGCCTTAAATGATATCGTTGTGGAATCAACAATAAGCGGAGACTTAATTTGTTTCGATGGACAATTAACACTCCAAGTGCACCAACTTGTCTACAGGTGTGGATATTCCAAAAGAAATTTTGTACTTCATATGAGGGATATCGTTCAACTCCTCGAAACAGATCGAAGATCTTTAGAGAAGTTTAATTAGTATAAGCATGAACCTTCCGTTAAAATACCAATACAAAAAGCCCCTGGCCATAAAGACCAGAGGCTTGATATCCTTGATAACCAAGGGATATTAACGGTTCGAGAACTGTGGAGCGCGACGTGCTTCTTTGAGGCCGTATTTCTTACGTTCTTAAATATTGAACTTCGAACAGTTCAGATTACCGCATATAATTAGGAAGTCTTTCGATTTATCTTCAGATAAGTTCCGAATAATTCCGATTCAAATATGGTCAAAATATGGTCGCGAAATTTGTTCAGCCATCCAAACTTTCCGCGCTTTCTAAAAAGTGAACCTTTATGCCTATGCACTTCGTTGTTATTTTTTTGCGCTCGATTTCAAGTCTTTTAAGATGGCTGCCATTTTCTCGTCCGTAAACATCGGATCGGATAAATTGAACAGCGACTTCAACGAAAACGCTTTGATATAGTCGATCTTCGGCGATGCCAAAAGATCCGGAAGATACCGCTCCAATACGGGTTTGCTGCAATCATCGGCCAGCAACTGGCCTACTGTTGTATACTCGTCAATCACTTGTTCTACAAAGAGAAAATCCCTTGATTTCAACCATGCCTCGCACAGCTTTGTCCATGCTTGCGCTTCCCGATCGCCGCCGGCCAGTCCGAGTCCATGAGGACCACTTTCAAAAAGATGCATTTCGAAAGAAACCCTAAACTTCCTGAGCGCTGCCGCGAACATTAAACAATTCTCAGCCTGAACAACCGGATCGTCTGCCGTGATCCACATAAAAACCGGCGGTGTTTCCTCCGTTACTTGCTTTTCACTTGATAACAGTTCGATCAGAGCACAGTCGTTCTGCCGATCCCCCATCAATACCGATTTGCACGATGCATTCGTAAATTCGCCCATCGTAATGAGAGGATAACAGAGCACGAGCGCATCGGGACGGCTGCTGTATCGTTCGATCGGATCATTGGCTTGCGGATTGCCGTTGTCAAAACTCGTACCTGCCATCGAAGCAAGATGCCCTCCGGCTGAAAATCCCAGCATACCGATTCGCTGGGGATCAATATTCCATTCCGTCCCTCTGTGCCTGATCGTTCGTATGGCCCGCTGAGCATCATGAAGCTGGCTCGGATATTGTGCCGGAGTAACCCTATAATGAAGGACAAATGCCGAAATGCCGATCGCGTTCAACCACCTGGCGACAGGCTCGCCTTCATGACCGGCCCGATGCGTATAGCCTCCGCCAGGACAAACGATGATGGCAGGAAACGGTCCTTCCCCTTCCAGCAAGTACGGTGTTAAGCTGGGACAACCTTCGTTGAATCCCTGCAATGCGGGTTGGTCGTCCCACAAAGGAATGTTCATTGTTATAACTCCACCAACATTCTTTTTATTTTTTCCGCAACAGCACTTCCGAGCTTCCGGTGTTGTTCTGCTTCGAAATGAATGCCGTCTGCATCACTGGAAACGATCACGGTCGAAGCATCCATGATAGATGCGTCGGTATAAGGACTAAGCATTGCGAATGCCTCGCCCAATTGTTTGGACTTCCCTTCCCCGCCCTTGAACATGCCTGCGAATAATCCGGTTTCCTTGATTGGCGGCGGAACTAGAATCAGAACCTGAGGGACTATCGTAATCCCCGGCCTTGAAAAAGTCGTTTTTACGAGCCCGGCAAGCGACAGGGTGCTCATCGCGATATCCAGCGCAGAGACGGAAAACCGCTCTTTCAAATCATTCGTTCCGAGCATGATCACGACAAGATCAAGCGGCCTGTGAGACAGCAGGCAGGACGTCAAGTACTCTTTTCCGCTCATGATTCCATCGATCGGATCCGTCCACACTGTCGTCCTCCCGGGCAAGCCTTCCTCAACAATGTCGTAGCCGTCTCCCAGTTCCTTACGCAGTACGCCCGTCCACCGAACATCCGCCGGAAACCGAACTCCTCGATTCTGCGGATCGGCTCCCCATGTATTTGAATCCCCGAAGCATAAGATCGTTCTCGTGTCGGTCATCTTTAATTACCTCCAAAATAATATGTCAACCTTTGACTACTCTTTTAACTTTAATTGTCACTTTGGGCTGTGATCGATTTTTTCTAAAGCATCATTAATTTTAGCTATAACTTCGTCCAACGAGCTCTCATTCATTATCCCCATAGCCAAGAGCCTTTTTAAAGGAATATCATTGAAGTACAGCCCCACGAATGCCGAAACGTTCAATCGGAGCCGTACTCCAGGAATCTTTTCCGTTTAGCAAGGATGCTTTTTCTTCCAATCTCATTTTTTGCACTAAGGTAGATAATTTGTTATTCATATCTCTCTCCTCCATACAATCTACTTTAGTTATTATCTATTAACTTATAATAAGTGTATGTTTACCTATAGTAGACACTTATATTGTATATTCTGCTTGTTATCAATTTATCAATTTTACGTAAAGAAATTATGAAGAAGGTTAATAAAAAAGAAGCCCCCACAGCAAGGACTTCTTCTAATCGTAATTCACCTATTTATTTAATGGGTTTCAGATAGGCCAGCATCACTTCTATTGCTTGTTTCATAATGATTGCCGGATCTACGCCTTGGTCCTGATGAAGCAATTTCCCTCTAACCGTTAGACGCTGTAACGTAGCCAAAAACATATTGCTAAGGGTATAGGTTAAAACCTTGGCATCAATATCCAATCGTATGGATCCGTCCTTTATTCCTTCCTGGATAAGAACATAAAAGGGCTGACCTCTTTGCACGAACATGCGAAACCTTTCTTCCAATTCCGTTGTAGGGTAACTCTCTGTGTAATAATGATCAAAAGCGGCAATAAATCGGATGTAAGAGCTATGAAGTTGACTTACCTCCATCGTTCTAGCTAACAAATTGGTCAACTTCTCAAATCCGCAGTCCCCTTTCAGAGGAACAGCGTTAATTTCCTTCATAAAACTTTTTAACATATCCATTTGTACTTCAAATATAATTTCATCCAGCGACCGAAAATATTTATAGTAGGTAACCTTACTAATTCCGCAAGCTTCTACGATCTCCTTTAAGGTTACTGCAGACAATCCTTTTTCCAAAAACAATCGTTTCGCTTCCATAATAATGACTTCGCGTCGCTTGGTTCTGTGTAATTCCAATTGCTCTTTCCACTGATCGTTCAAACACGTTAACCTCCCCTCAATAAATTATTATTATAACATGTGATAGCATGAATATTAAAACAATGAAGTCATTAATAATTTGTAAATATAGCTGCAACACTTCCCCATATGACAATAAAAAAAGATGCTCTCTCCGATTAGAGAGAAGCATCCACCCATAAATCAGACGAGAGCCTGTTCCAAATAGATTTTTTTAAATTGTTCCCGACGTTCAGCGGTTAGTCCGAGCACTGATTCCATGTACGCATTTAATGTTCCGTAGCGTTCTTCCGCTTCATTAAGTGCCTCTTGTAAATAAACAGCATCCACGCTCATCATTTCCCTGAACACGCCGAGCTCTTCCACGTCACCAATCTTCTGGCGAATCGCGTCCACCCATTGATTATTCGCTTCGATGCGATTACGATTGCTTCTTAAATAATCATCCATAACCGTTTCCCGTGGTACGTCGAGCGCGAGCAACAAGATCGCCGCGGCGAACCCCGTCCGATCTTTACCCGCCGCACAATGCCAAAGCAGCGGTTTTCCTTCTGTCTCCAGGAGCCCTTCAAAAAACCGGCGGTAGGCTTTCTGTGCTGCGTCGTTGGAGACAAATTGCTTGTAAGCCCCTATAAGCAGGCCGCCCTGCTTGGCAGCCTCGCCCATGCTCCGAATGTAGGGCAGCAATTCCTGTGGATTGACAGCCCCGCCTAAAGCGGGGAGGCTGACGTTCTCGGCACCGATGATCACCGGGTTCGGCTTCAATTGTTGCTCGCTGTCCGTGCGGAAATCGAAAATATAGCGCAAATCCAACGTTCGAAGCATCTCGAGATCGTCTGCATTTAATTCCGACAATTGGCCGGAACGAAACAACAGACCGGACTTGATTGTTTTTCCGTCGGAAGTACGGTACCCCCCAAGCTGACGAAGGTTCGTTCTGCGCTCAAGATCGTGCCAAAGTTGTTGTGAATTCATCTTATCGTTATCCTCCAATGATTAAGCTTTGGGGGTAAAGCTAGCAACCGAAATTCGCATGTATTCGGCACGCGAACGCGGGAGTTCGACTGCTTTAACCGCAATTCCTTTTTCGCTTATCGTGATGATATTGTATCCGCAAGTATCGAGAAATTGATAATGTTCCATGCCTTCTTCCACCTCCGCAGAGAAAGCGGTGCCTGCAGCCGCGGCGTGGAAGATACCCTGATAAGTCCCGGAATAGTTGGAATGAATGTGACCTGCAAATATACCGATCACGTCCTTCCCGGAGATTACGTGTGCGACCTGATCGCGATTATCGACGAGCATTCCTTTTGCTGCAGAACCGCCGAGGTCGAACAACGGATGATGGAGGGCGATGATGGTGCCCTTAGGCGCCGGCGTTTGAAGCTGGTTCTCCAGCCATGTCAATTGCACTTCGTCGATTTGTCCACCAGGCTGACCGGGGATTTGGGAATTCAAACAGATCAGACGCAAACCATTGATGTCTTGAACATAATAATAAGGTTCTTCTGCGGGCAACTCACCTAGATAGCCTTGACGGAATGCCGGGAGATGGTCATGATTGCCGAGTAATACATAAACCGGTACTTTGAGTTGCTCGGAAGCTTCGTCGAATAGAGATCGAACGAAGGAGTAATCCTCCGCGTCGCCTTCATGTACAAGATCTCCTGTGATCAGAACAAACTCCGGGTTAACTCCGGTTTCGCGAATATGACGGAAGGTTTGCTTTACCTTCTCAAAATGATTGGCATTGGGGAATTGGTTGTTTCTCCCTGGAGCATTGAGATGGGTGTCGGTAAGGTGTACGAATTTCATGTTTGATACTTCCCTTCTTTATCGTTTTGTCGCTTAAACACGGATTTTGGATTACTTATTCTTCGCCCATTCGTCAAGCTGCCTTTGTTTTTCCGCAATGATCTTGTCGATGCCAGCCGCTTTGAGCTTCTCGTTGAACTTCGGCAATTCCTTGGCAGGGTCAAGTGTACCCGTCTCCAGCCCCAGGCGGAATTCGGACCTCACGCTGCTTACCGTAGCCATTTCCGTCTTCACATTCTCAACGTTGAAATTAAATCCCAGCGCTTTTGACTGCTTAGCGGTTTTATTGAATTCATCTAACTTTTTAAAAGTGTCAGGGTCTTGGGTTGACCATGTATAAGACAGGAATTCATTGCCGAACATATAAGGCGTACCGAAATTATAGCCAACATTCTTGATATCGACCCCTGACGGAAAATCGATAACGTTGTCCGACTTCTTCACGTAATGTTTGCCTTCGATGCCCCAAGCGAACAAATTGTAGAAATCCTTGTCGGAATAAAGCATGTCCAGCACCATCATCGTTCTTTCCGGATCCTCCGAGTTTTTTGGAATAGACCACATCAAGGCTGTGATCAGATCGGTTGTGGTATACGTTGGCGTCAGCGGAACCGAAATCATTTCCATGCCCAGCTTTCTGGAGCTTTCCGCATCTGAACCGGGACCCATGTTCGAAAGGAAGGAAAACGCTTTGCCCGCCTTCACCAACTCCCTGCCGTCCTGCTTGCCCGTTGCGGCATCCTTCAGCAAATATCCGGCTTGATACCATCTTCTCAGAATAGTTAACTGGTCCGCATATTCTTTGGTTTCGAACCAATTGACGACCTGCATGCCATTGTCATAATTGGGAAGTACGCCGATGGAATCGCCGAGCGCATCGAATGTTGAATAGCCAGCGGTAAAGGGTGCTGTTCCCGGATTTTTGGCGACAAGCGGCATGACCTCCGGCTCGTTCTCCTTGATCGTTTGGAAGACGGCATCCAAGTCGTTAATCGTCTTGATTTTGCTTATATCGATATGATATTTGTCCACGAGATCTTTACGCATCATAAGACCATAATAGGCTGCCATATCTCTCACATTGGGAACCGCGTAGTGCTGACCGTTGATTTTGGAAGCCGCGAGTTGATAAGGCTCCAATGATTGCCTTATGCCAGCCCCGTATTTATCCAGCATTTCGTCCAGCGAGTGAAGCTGTCCCTTTGCCACCTGTGTGGCGTAGTTGAACAGAGGTGAGGTGAACATAAGGTCGACTTTCTCGTTGCTTGCAAGCATCAGGTTGGTTTGCTGCGCCCATGCACTGACTCCGATAGGTAAAAGCTTGACAGTAGCATTGAATTTTTCCTTGGTTATTTTGCTCATTTCGTCCTGCACAGCTTGCATATCTTTTTGTTCGTTGCCATAGAACGCGATGACCACCTCATACGGCTTCAGATCTTTGCCCGTCGTACCGGTAGAACCTGCTGTCTCGGACGGGCTGGCTGTGCTGTTCCCGTTCTTGTCGCCACATCCCGCCAATAGCATGACTGTCGAGAGTACGATCGTTAGCATCATTATGAAGCTTTTTCTTTTCATTTTTGAACCTGCCTTCTGTGATTTTTTTTTACTAACCGGCTAAATACCGGAAATAGCCTTACCCTTTTACCGCTCCGACTGTAAGTCCTTTTACGAAGAATTTCTGGAAGAACGGATAAGCGATCAGTATCGGAAGGACGCCTATTACGGCCAATGCCATGCGTACGGATTCCGTCGGAGTATTGGCTGACAGCTCGGTCTGACTGCCAAAATTCGAGCTGGACAAAAACTGAATATCAAGCAAAATTCGGTTAAGCAAATTCTGCAGGCTGTACAGCTTGTCGTCTGTAACATAAACCATCCCGTTAAACCAATCGTTCCAATAATGAATAGTCTGGAACAATCCGACGGTCGCCAGAATGGGCAGCGAGAGAGGCAGTACGATCCTGACGAATATGCGGAATTCTCCCGCGCCATCGATTTTCGCAGATTCGATGACTGCAGCTGGGATAGAGGTCAGGAAAAACGTTCTCATCAGCATGACGAAAAATGCATTCATGAGTAATGAGGGGATGATCAACGCCATCAGCGTATTTTTCAAGTCAAACAATTGCGTGTATACCATGTACGTCGGTACCAGCCCGCCGTTGAACAGCATCGTGAAAAAAACGAACAGTGACCAAAAACCGTTAGATGGCATATCTCTACGAGACAACGGATAGGCAAGAAGCGCAATGATGAATAAGCCGCAAGTCGTTCCGATCAAAGTAATGGCAACTGTAATGCCGTAAGCATGCAAAATCCGCTCGCTATCGTTCCATATAAATTGATAAGCGGCCAAGCTGAATTTCTCCGGAATGATGGCATATCCGTTACGGTAAATAGTCTCTTCGTCGGTAAACGAAGAAGTTACTAGCAGAATGAGTGGAAGAAGGCATATTATCGTTACCATAAGCATCATGGTGTTTACGATGATTTGCCACGCCCGATATTTCTGTTTCAAAACAAGTCCCCCTAGAATATGGCGTTATCTTTGTTTATTTTTCTGACGATGTAGTTTGACAAGAATACAAGCACGCAGCCGACCAACGATTGATAGAGTCCTGCAGCCGATGACATGCCCATATCACCAAGCATCAATAGGGAACGGTAAACGTAGGTGTCAATTACGTTTGTTGTCGATTGCAGAGCGCCCGCGTTCAGGGGAACCTGGTAAAACAACCCAAAGTCAGAGTAGAAAATACGCCCAATCTGAAGCAGCGTCATAACCGTGATGACCGGAATAAGGAGAGGAATCGTAATGCTCCTTATTTGCTGCAATTTTCCTGCACCGTCAATTTCAGCAGCTTCGTAATACTCTTTATCGATACCGATGATCGCCGCCAGATAAATGACGCACAAGTAACCGGCACTTTTCCAAATGTGTACGATCGTCAAAATATACGGCCAGTATTTCGCCTCGCTATACCACGAAATCTCGGAAAGACCCAAAAGAGGCAAGACCGTTTTATTTATAAATCCGGTCTCCAGGCTCAGTAAAGCGAATACGAGGTAACCGACAATGACCATGGAAATCAGGTACGGCAATAATAGAACCGTCTGATAAAACCGCGAAAAAAAACGAGCCTTCACTTCATTGAGCAAAATAGCAACTCCGACTCCGATGACGAGATTCAGCACGATAAAAGCGCCATTATACAAAATCGTGTTTCTCGTAATGATAAAAGCGTCTGTCGTTTTGAACAGGTACTCGAAATTTTTCAGTCCAGACCAGTCGCTTCCGAATATACCTTGCGAATAGTTGTAATCTTTGAACGCGATAATGATTCCGAACAGTGGCAAGTAGTTGTTGATGATTAAATAAGCTATTCCGGGTATCATCATCAAGAAGAGTACGCCGTATTTCCTTGCCCTTTTGATTCTCATGTTTAATCCTAGTTGTGTCATGAAACAGACCCTTTCCTCCAATATTGGAATTCAATTTCACCACCTGTTTACCATGAGGAACTATTAATGTACCACCAGTAAACACCCTAAGTGTACAACCCATTTATTAACGAAAGATCAACCTAGGGTTAAGGTTTTGTAAATGTGTTTTAGAATGATCCATTAAAAGAATCTCAGCCCCCATTTTGGTGATATGACAACCGGGGAAGGATTGGGCGAAAGGTTATCACTTTTTATTAACAAGAGATAACTCAAGACATTCATTGGAGTCGTAGGACTTTCCGAGGGTGAATTAACAAAAATTTATTTTGATGCTGTAAAAGGAGAATATACAGGAAGAATCTCGAATAACGATTGCTCAGAAAACAAAGCCTTCGTCACAGGCCCGTTTTTCTATCAAGCACGCCGGTTTTCATCACTCTCATCTGCTGGGCAAGGTGGTCTGGGGGCATCAGGTGCAGGCTACCGTTCTCGGTTGTTCAGACCGATCCTTGATTCATTCGGATTGACCTACACGTAACTTGGACGAACTTAAGTTTACAAAATATATAAAAGATAATTCAGAATCATTTATTACAACACAAAAAATCACATCATAAGATACTGATGTGATTTCTATGACTTATATTTTTGAATAAATGATCTTTTTAATACGATCGTTGGAAAGACAGAATTGATCAGAGAGTTCATCTATCGTTGAGCCATCGATATATTGTTGACGTATTGCCTCGTTTCTGTGGCTCAAATATTTTCAATTATTTTCTTTGGATATTTTATACTCTTTGCTATTGCGAGGGAAAACGGGTTTTCGAACTTTTCGATCAAGAAAATATGCAATATGTGCAAGAATTAAGAAAAAAATAACCAGGATTAATATATTTAAAAATGCCTTATACCCAATCCTGCTGTAGTCCATAAAAAAATATGGATTGCTCACTTTTGTCCCATTGGGCAAAGTATAGTAAACGTAGCCAAAAAGTCCTGCTATATAAACAAATGGAACATATGCCAGTGGGAAAATCAAAACACAATAAATGTATCTGTATTTTAAGCTTCGTGAACCCACAAACAAAATATAATCTATTAAACATAAAAGAGGGGTAATTAAATGAACGACCACATTGTTAAATCGCCATGGGGTATATTCGTCGTTCATTGAAAAACCAACTGGTACAAGGATAACCCAATAAACTAACAAAGTAAGCAATAAGTCAATCATACAGACCATTTCGAAAGAAGGATAATATCCGTTATTCCCAAAAGCCCCTTTACTTCGCCATTCTCTCACTGTTTTTATTACCAAAATCAAAAAGAGAATAACGCCCAGAGCATTGCTTTGTACGGTATAAAACATCAATTTATCGAGTTCAAACTTGCCTTGAAAAGCGCCTAAGGCACCCAATAAACCTGAAAATGTGAAGACTAATGCGAACAATCTAAAAATAAATGCAAATCTGCGGTCATGAATCATGATTCCATACCCCTTTTGTTTTTCTGAAATTCTTCACAGTTCTGTGCATTTGGCCCGCAATTATATTAAGAGCATTATACTGACACAGGTCGAAATGCTGATAAAATAGTTTGAGGGATGTACATCTTTCTTCCAATTGGTTATTGCTCATGTTAGGACCTCCTAACACTAATGAACTATAAATGAGTAATTTCGCTTCCAGAAAACTGTAAAAATCAAAAAAAAATAGAGACAAAGCGCGCTCCTTGTGGTAAAAAGTAGTCACCACAACCCCAATCTACACAAGGAGACACATGTGCTGAAAACTGTTAAAGAGATCAAAGCGAATCGGTTTGAAAAATTCATGGAATCTGATCCACCGATCACCGGCTCAAATGTGGTCACTCTTCACTCAAATGAATAATATATGGTCAAAATATGGTCACGTATGATTCAGAGGGCAAAATCAAAGCCCCTGACCATAAAGGCCAAGGGCTGAAATCCTTGATGTAATGCGGTTCTTAACGTTTCGAGAACTGAGGCGCACGACGTGCAGCCTTGAGGCCGTATTTCTTACGTTCCTTCATACGTGGGTCACGAGTCAGGAAGCCGGCTTTCTTAAGGGCGCCGCGGTATTCAGGGTCCACTTTGAGCAATGCACGGGAGATCCCGTGACGGATTGCTCCAGCTTGACCAGAAATGCCGCCACCATGTGCAAGAACGATTACATCGTAGTTGCCCAGTGTTTCAGTCAGGTTCAAAGGTTGTTTCACGATCATCTTCAATGTTTCCACACCGAAATATTCGTCCATCTCGCGTTTGTTAATGACAATGCGTCCTTCACCCGGTACAAGGCGAACACGTGCTACCGAATGTTTACGACGACCTGTCCCATAGTATTGTACTTGTGCCATGAAACTGTCCTCCTCTATTCTTATCCGCGAAGTTCGTAAACTTCAGGTTTTTGTGCTGCATGTGGATGCTCGGCGCCTGCATAGACTTTCAATCTCAGCTTCATGTGATCCCCTTGACGAGTCTTAGGAATCATACCGTGAACTGCAAATTCGATCATGCGTTCAGGTTTAGTCTTGATCAGGTCTTCTGCAACAGTGACTTTCAAGCCACCTGGGTGCATCGAGTGACGGTAGTATTTCTTGTTTTGCATTTTCTTGCCTGTCAGGTGAATCTTCTCAGCGTTGATAACAATTACGAAATCTCCAGTATCAACATGTGGAGTGAATTGCGGTTTGTGTTTGCCACGGATCAATGCAGCGGCTTCGCTGGCCAAACGACCAAGTGTCTTGCCTTCGGCATCAATAATGTGCCAAGTGCGTTCAACTTCGTTTGGTTTCGCCATATAGGTGGTACGCATGAATGTTTCCTCCTTGTTCTCGTACGAAAATCATCTGTTTCGTATATCTTGTTTCTCATTGGATTACAATTATGTGAGTTAAAAAAAGCTTATTTGTCGGCATCTTCTTGATCGGGGCTGTGGGATAGCCATCAAGAAAACACAACTTTTATATTACAGCATAAACATGACAAGTGCAAGTGATTTTTAAGCTTATTGACTATAATTTTTCTAAAAAAAGTATAGAACGCTCTCGCCTAAATTCCACCCTCGTCATATTCAACACTCCACAGCGCCAAGCCCTTAGATACGGCCGTTGGTCCTGCCGCCGCCCGATCGCATGCGGCTAGGATATCCGCAACCTTATCCGCATGGTATTTGCCCTCACCCACATGAATCAGCGTTCCCATAATAATGCGAACCATATGCTGCAGAAATCCGCTGCCCGTAATATAAGTGTGAATGACACCCTGGTCTACCGAGTCAGGTCGACACATACTGCGGTCAATCTCCATATGAGCCTCAAAGATCGTCCGGACATGGGAAGTCTTCGTGGACTTCCGTGATGCGAACGAGGTGAAGTCATGGGTACCCAGTAAATGTGTAAGACCTTTCTGCATAGCCGGTATATCGAGCTTCACCGGGTGGTGATGCTGCCAGCGCCGCTGAAACGGATCCGGAAACCGGTTGCCATTAATTGTGTACCGATAGGTTTTGCGCTTTGCTCCTCTACGAGAGTGGAACGATAGCGGAACCTCCCTCGCCTCGGTAACCACGATATCTTGCGGCAACCGGGCATTCAGGGCCAGACACCAGCGTTCAAGCGGGATTTGAGAGGAGGTCATGAAGTTAAACGGCTGTCCATAAGCATGCACACCCGCGTCTGTCCGTCCAGAGGCGGTTATCTTGAGCGCCTCGCCCGTCAGATGGAGTATGGCCTGTTCCAGCCGGTCCTGAATCGTATTGCCCTGAGGCTGGGTCTGAAAGCCATCATAATGGGTCCCGTCATAATTGACTTTCATCAATAGATTGCGCATTCCGTTCTCCTGTCAGTCCATACTTGGTTTTCAAAAAAAAAGAGCCCCGGCGGGAGCTCCTTCTACTCTATACAAGGTGATTCCCGCGGTTAGTTGTACGGCAGGGCCTTATCGCCCCTGCAGCACAATAACGTTTAATACTTTCCTACCCATGCTCCGAGGATCATGGGGGAAAGGGATAATTCCGGAAATCATTACTTGCGTTACTACGCGCGGTCTACCAGTTCAAGATAAACCATAGGCGCAGCATCGCCACGGCGAGGTCCCAGCTTCAGGATACGAGTGTATCCGCCTGGACGCTCTGTGTAACGAGGAGCAATATCAGAGAACAGTTTTTGGATTGCATCTTGTTCACCGTCAACAGTTTCACGACGGACAAATGCAGCTACTTGACGACGAGCATGAAGATCGCCCTTTTTCGCTTTAGTGATCAGTTTCTCAGCGATGGAACGAACTTCCTTCGCTTTGGCTTCCGTTGTCTGGATGCGCTCGTAAAGGAACAGATCCGTTACCATGTCGCGGAACAACGCTTTACGCGCACTGGAATCACGGCCCAATTTTTGGTATGCCATTTGTTTTCCCTCCTTCACTCAAGTACTCAAGCAATCTGTTAACTATTCTTCTGTGCGGAGACCCAAACCAAGTTCCTCGAGCTTCTCTTGAACTTCTTCCAAAGATTTGCGGCCCAAGTTACGAACCTTCATCATATCTTCTTCAGTTTTCGTAGTCAGCTCTTGTACGGTATTAATACCGGCACGTTTGAGGCAGTTGTAGGAACGGACAGAAAGATCAAGTTCTTCGATTGTCATCTCAAGCACTTTTTCTTTTTTGTCTTCTTCTTTTTCAACCATAATTTCGGCGTCTTTCGCTTCGTCCGTAAGTCCTACGAACAATACGAGGTGCTCGTTCAAAATTTTGGCTCCGAGGCTTACAGCCTCTTCCGGTCTGATACTGCCATCTGTCCAAATTTCCAGCGTCAACTTGTCATAGTTCGTCACTTGACCGACACGAGTGTTATCAATGCCGTAATTCACGCGGGAAATAGGAGTGTAGATGGAGTCAACCGGAATAACACCGATTGGCTGGTCGTCGCGTTTGTTCCGGTCTGCTTGGACATAGCCGCGACCACGGCCTGCAAAAATACGCATGTGAAGTCTCGCGCCAGGTCCCAGCGTTGCAATATGAAGATCCGGATTGAGGATCTCAACATCGCTATCCGCACGGATATCACCTGCGGTAACGATGCCTTCACCCTCAGCATCAATCTCGAACACTTTCTCTTCATCTGAATGGATCTTCAGAGAAAGAGCTTTAAGGTTCAGAATGATTTCCGTCACATCTTCCATTACGCCAGGAACGGTCGAGAACTCATGCAAAACGCCGTCAATTTGGACCGATGTTACTGCGGCTCCCGGAAGGGAGGAAAGCAGAATCCGGCGAAGCGAGTTCCCCAGAGTCGTGCCATATCCACGTTCCAGCGGTTCAACTACGAATTTCCCATAGGTTCCTTCATCATTGGCTTCTACGGTCTCAATCTTCGGCTTTTCGATTTCTATCACGAGTGTACCCCTCCTTCAAACGTCGCTCCTATATGAAACTGTCACCCCATCAGGTGCATCATGTAGTATGCCTAAACACCTATTATTAGCAGATGCGTCAGAATTATACCACAATCACAATTCTGATTTCACTATACGCGACGACGTTTCGGCGGACGGCATCCATTGTGAGGAACCGGAGTTACGTCTTTAATGAGGTTTACTTCAAGCCCTGCGGCTTGAAGGGAACGGATGGCTGCTTCGCGGCCCGCGCCCGGTCCTTTAACCATAACTTCAACGGACTTCATGCCGTGTTCCATCGCTGCTTTAGCAGCAGTTTCGGCTGCCATCTGCGCTGCAAATGGAGTCGATTTACGGGAACCTTTGAATCCTTGACCGCCGGAGCTAGCCCAGGAAATTGCATTTCCGTGAGGATCCGTGATCGTAACGATAGTGTTGTTGAACGTGGAACGAATATGTGCCACGCCGCTCTCGATATTCTTCCGGTCGCGACGTTTGGTACGTACGACTTTTTTCGGTTTAGCCATTGTCTCTTATCCCCCCTTATTATTTCTTTTTGTTTGCTACCGTACGACGCGGGCCTTTCCGGGTACGGGCATTCGTTTTAGTGCGTTGACCGCGAACAGGCAATCCACGACGGTGGCGAACACCGCGGTAACAGCCGATCTCAGTAAGACGCTTAATATTCAAGGAAATTTCACGACGCAGGTCACCTTCAACCTTAACTGACTTGTCGATCATTTCACGCAGTTTGCTGACTTCATCTTCCGTCAAATCACGGACACGTGTGTTAACGTCAATGCCTGTTTCATTAAGAATTTTCTGGGAAGTCGTTTTACCGATTCCGAAAATATAAGTCAAGGCGATCTCAACGCGTTTATCACGTGGCAAATCCACTCCAGCTATACGAGCCATTTTACGCTACACCCCCTTCTTAACCTTGTTTTTGTTTGTGTTTCGGATTTTCGCAAATTACCATAACAGTCCCTTTGCGGCGGATGACTTTGCATTTCTCGCAAATGGGCTTCACAGAAGGTCTTACCTTCATGTTAATTACCTCCTCAAAGTTTTGCGAAGCAAAACTTTTGTTGTAGTTCCCATCTATTTACGGTAAGTTATACGACCTTTAGATAAATCGTAAGGCGATAACTGCACGACCACTTTGTCTCCGGTTAGGATACGGATAAAGTGCATCCGCAATTTCCCGGACACATGGGCAAGTATTTGATGACCGTTCTCAAGCTCAACCTTAAACGTTGCATTCGGCAACGGCTCAATGACCGTACCTTCGACTTCAATGACATCTTCTTTAGCCACAGTTAGTCTCCTTTCTCATCTGCACTTATTCCAGCAGGTCCGCCATACTTCATCACTGCAAAACGCAGCTTTCCGTTGGTAACCCGGCCGGTTTCTTCCAAACTGTTCACAACCTCACTGCTGATAAAGGGTATGAGCTCCAGATGTTGAATGTTCTTCTTCTTCGGCCCATCAAACTTCCGTTTGTCCCCATCGGCAATATATACAAATCTGCTATCCACAACTGCGATAACAACGGCAGCCTCTCCGGCATCTTTGCCTTTGAGAATTCTCACCAATTGACCAATCTGCGGGCTGCTCTGAGTATTCATCAAGATCACCTACACATTCAGTTTCGTGAAAATTTCCATGCCGTCCGGTGTAACTGCTACTGTATGCTCGAAGTGAGCACACAATGAACCGTCTACCGTAACGACCGTCCAGTTATCTTCCAGCGTTCTGACATATCTGTCCCCTACGTTCACCATCGGCTCAATCGCGAGTACCATACCCGGTTTCAGACGTGGTCCGCGGTCCGCTATGCCATAGTTCGGAATTTGCGGTTCTTCATGCAGTTTTGCCCCGATGCCGTGACCCACATACTCTCTTACGACGGAGAATCCGGCGTCTTCAATAGTTTGCTGGATCGCATGGGAGATTGTAAACAAGCGCACATCCGGTTTGACTAACGCCAGTCCTGCGTACAAGGAGCCTTCCGTGACGTCCAGCAAGCGCTGAGCTTCATCAGAAATGCTGCCCACTCCGTAGGTCCAAGCGGAATCACCGTGATAACCGCGGTACTCTGCACCGATATCAAGCGTTATTATATCGCCTTCCATCAATTTGCGTTTACCCGGAAATCCATGCACCAATTGTTCGTTGACTGAAGCGCAAATGCTGGCAGGAAAACCGTTGTAACCTTTGAAAGACGGCACAGCACCTTGACTGCGAATGTATTGATCGGCGATTCTGTCGAGCTCTCCGGTTGTGATGCCAGGCTGGATAGCCTCAGCGATCAACCGGTGACTCTCGGCAACAATTCGACCAGCTTCCCTCATAAAGGCAAGTTCCTGCTCGGATTTACAAATGATCATTACATTAACCTCGCAACAAAGATACGATTTCGGAAGTAACGACATTGATTTCGTTTTCTCCGTTTACCTGACGCAAAAGACCTTTATTCTCATAAAACGCAAGCAGCGGTGCTGTCTTGTTATCATACTCATCCAGACGCTTGCCTACGCTCTCTTCGTTGTCATCCGGACGTTGATACAACTCACCGCCATCAATGTCGCAAATGCCTTCTTGCTTCGGCGGGTTGAAAATTAAATGGTAGGATGCTCCGCAAACTCTGCAGATTCTACGTCCCGTAAGACGCGCCATCAGCAGTCCACGGTCTACATTCAAGTTGATTACATGATCCAATGAAATATTGAGGCGGCTTAAGATATCTTCCAGCGCTTCCGCTTGCGAAAGGGTTCTTGGAAAGCCATCCAATAAGAAACCTTTTTCGCAATCGGACTGCTGAAGCCGTTCTTCAACGATCCCAATAGTCACATCATCAGGTACAAGCAAGCCTTGTTCGGTGTAAGATTTGGCCTTCAGTCCAACCGGAGTCCCCTGCTTGATTGCCAAGCGGAAGGCGTCACCTGTCGAAATATGCGGAATGCCAAGCTCTTTAACGATAACTGCTGCTTGTGTCCCCTTGCCTGCCCCAGGAGGGCCCATGAATAGAATGTTCACGATTTCTCTCTCCCCCCAAAAGTTCGCCACCAAGCAAGAAACAGCACAATAGGTGCCGGGAAGTCTGTAAATCTCATGCTTCGCCGGAACCTATCCACTATTTATTGATGAAGCCTTTGTAATGGCGTTTGATCAATTGGCTCTCGATCTGCTTCATGGTATCCAATGCTACACCGATAACGATCAGGATGGATGTACCACCAATCTGAACCGAATCAGGTAGACCGGAGAGCTTCCCGAAGAATACAGGAAGTACGGATATAAACGCCAAGAACAGCGCGCCGGACATAGTCAGACGGGACATTACCTTGGTGAGATATTTCTCCGTTGCTTTACCAGGACGAATGCCCGGGATATAACCGCCATTCTTCTTCATGTTATCGGCCATCTGCTGTGGATTCATCTGAACAAACGTATAGAAGAACGTAAATCCAATAATCATCAGCACATACAGAACCATACCGAGAGGCTCATTAAACTTCAGGTTGCCAGCAACCCATTTCGCCCACTCATGTGTTGACCAGAAGCTGGAGAGTACAACCGGGAATTGCAGTAGAGAAACAGCGAAAATGACAGGAATAACGCCTGCTGCGTTAATCTTCAGCGGAATATGCGTATTCTGTCCACCATACATCTTGTTACCGACTACGCGTTTGGCATATTGCACAGGAATCTTACGAATCCCTTGCTGTACGAAGATTACTCCAACAATAATCGCCGCAACCAAGATCAACACGATAACGACTTTAAGAATATTAAGGAACATCTGATCCGGCTGTATAAAGCTGGACTGAGCCGTAGCCGTGATATGTCCCGGTATGGCAGCGACGATTCCCGCAAAAATCAGGATCGAAATCCCGTTTCCTATTCCCTTTTCCGTGATCTGCTCACCCAGCCACATCAGGAACGATGTACCTGCAGTCAGAATGATCGCGATAAGCAGGTAATCCGCAAAGGTTGCATTCGGAATCATCTCAGTGCTGTAGATCCGGTTGAATCCGATTGAAGTCGCAAACGCTTGAATCAGACCGAGCACTACTGTGCCGTAACGGGTGACTTGCGCCAGTTGCTTTTTCCCGTGCTCCCCTTGTTTAGCCCATTCGGCAAACTTAGGGATAACATCCATCGACAGTAATTGCACGATGATCGATGCTGTAATGTACGGGTAAATACTAATCGCAAAAATCGAGAAGTTTTTGAGCGCTCCGCCCGAGAAGGTGTTCAGAAGACCCATCAAAGCGTCGCCGCTTTGATTTGTTGTTTCCAGTACTTCTTTGTTCACACCAGGAACCGGTACAAACGAACCGAGTCGGTAGATGATCAGAACGAACAGGGTAAACAGGATCTTTTTGCGCAAATCTTCAATATGCCATATATTCTTAAGCGTCTTGAACATTAGATCACCTCGGTTTTACCGCCGGCAGCCTCGATTTTCTCTACCGCAGATTGAGAGAACTTATTTGCTTGTACAGTCAATTTAACGGCTAGTTCGCCGTTACCGAGAATCTTAATGCCGCTTTTGGAATTCTTGACAACACCAGTTTCAATCAGCAACTGTGGAGTCACTTCAGTTCCTTCAGCAAAGCTATTCAGATCTTCCAGGTTCACAATCGCATACTCTTTACGGGTAGGATTGATGAAACCACGTTTAGGCAGACGACGATAGAGTGGGTTTTGTCCACCCTCGAAGCCGGGACGAACACCACCGCCGGAACGGGAGTTTTGACCCTTATGACCGCGACCGGAAGTTTTTCCGTTACCGCTACTAGGTCCGCGACCAACGCGATTGCGTTCTTTGCGGGAACCCGGAGCTGGAGCAAGTTCATGTAACTTCATCGTTTGCACCTCCTTATGTTTGTTAATTTATGCGAGGCGTTTAGCCTTCGATTTCTGTAACGGACAGCAAGTGGCTCACTTTGTTGATCATTCCGCGAATTGCAGGAGTGTCATTGTGAACCACGGACGAGTTAGTCTTACGCAGGCCGAGCGTCTTAACAGTAACACGTTGTGTTTCTGGACGTCCAATTACGCTGCGTACGAGGGTAATTTGCAATTTTGCCATTGACGTTCCCCTCCTTAACCGCGCAATTCTTCGACAGATTTGCCGCGAAGTTTCGCGACCTCTTCAATGCGTTTCAGACGGGAAAGACCCTCTAAAGTTGCATTGACCATGTTCATGGAATTCGAAGAACCCAAAGATTTTGTCAAGATGTCGCCAACGCCTGCCAATTCCAATACCGCACGAACTGGACCGCCGGCAATAACGCCAGTACCTTCCGATGCTGGTTTCAGCAGCACGCGTCCTGCGCCGAAATGTCCAGTAACCAGATGGGGAATCGAAGTTCCTACGATTGGAATGTGAATCAGGTTTTTCTTGGCGTCTTCAATGCCTTTACGGATGGCATCCGGAACTTCGCCGGCTTTACCGATACCAGCACCAACGTAGCCGTTGCCATCGCCCACAACAACAAGTGCACTAAAGCTGAAACGGCGTCCGCCTTTTACAACTTTTGCTACACGGTTAATGTGTACAACTCTTTCTGTCAGCTCTAAACTGTTCGGATCTACACGCAAGTCGTTAACCTCCTTTTAAGAAATATTCTAGAATTCAAGACCAGCTTCGCGAGCTGCATCAGCCAAAGCCTGAATTCGTCCATGGTACAAGTATCCACCGCGGTCAAATACAACCACTGCATAACCTTTAGCTTTAGCACGCTCAGCGATCAGTTGACCTACTTTGCTTGCAGCTTCAACGCTGCCGCCATTGCCGATTGTAGCGCTCAGATCTTTATCAAGTGTCGAGGCAGATACGATTGTAACGCCTGTCACGTCATCGATCAATTGAGCGTAGATGTGTTTCGAAGAACGGAACACGTTCAAACGTGGACGCTCAGTAGTTCCCTGGATTTTTTTACGAACACGCAGGTGTCTTTTGAGACGAGCCTTGTTTTTATCCTCTTTTGTAATCATGACTTCCCTTTCACTCCCTTCAGTTTGCCGTAAACAGCTTCACTTTAAGATGCACGGGGTATCTTACAATGAAGAGTAAGCCGATTATTTCTTCTTACCGGCTTTACCTTCCTTGCGGATGATACGCTCGCCTTCATATTTGATACCTTTACCTTTATACGGTTCTGGTTCACGTACGGAACGGATTTTGGCAGCATAAGCGCCAACGCGTTCTTTATCGATACCTTTAACGATGATCTTCGTGTTCGCAGGAACTTCGAACTCGATGCCCGCTTCCGGTGTAATTTCAACCGGGTGGGAGTAACCAACGTTCAGAACGATTTTATCTCCGGATTTGCTTGCACGATATCCGACCCCAACCAGCTCCAGAGATTTCGAGAAACCTTCAGTCACACCGCTTACCATGTTGTTGACAACGGAGCGGGTTGTGCCGTGAAGTGAACGATGCAATTTGTTGTCCGACGGGCGGACAACGGTGATTTCGTTATTTTCAACTGTAACCTTCATGTCTTTATGAAGCTCACGAGTCAAAGTGCCCTTAGGACCTTTTACTGTAATAACGGCGTTGTCCAAAGTGACATCTACACCGCTAGGTACTGCGATTGGTTTGCGACCAATACGAGACATGTGTTGCACCTCCTTATCTTGTGACGTTTATTACCAAATGTAGCAGACAACTTCTCCGCCCGATTTTGATTGACGAGCTTCTTTGTCGGTCATAACTCCCTTAGATGTGGAGATAATCGCGATTCCTAGGCCGCCGAGTACACGAGGCACTTCATTGCTCTTCGTGTAAACGCGAAGGCCTGGTTTACTGATTCTTTTCAGACCAGAGATAACACGCTCTTGGTTAGGGCCGTATTTCAAGAAGATACGGATAATCCCTTGTTTGCTATCTTCAACGAATTCCGCATCACGGATGAAACCTTCACGCTTCAAGATGTCCGCGATTTGTTTTTTCATAGTAGAAGCAGGCATTTCTACTGTCTCGTGACGCACAGTGTTGGCGTTACGAATACGAGTAAGCATATCTGCAATAGGATCAGACATAGTCATGTGTGTAAACCTCCTTCCCGTTTATAAACTTCTTACCAACTTGCTTTTTTCACGCCAGGGATCTGGCCTTTATAAGCTAACTCACGGAAACAAATTCTGCAAATTTTGAACTTTTGCAGTACCGAATGTGGACGACCGCAACGCTCACAACGTGTATATGCACGTACTTTGAACTTAGGCTCGCGTTGTTGTTTAACTTTCATCGAAGTTTTTGCCACTTTAGCCTGACACCTCCTAAACAGTTTCGGAGAAATGGATGATTCTTACTTAGCGAAAGGCATTCCCAGCTGATTCAGCAGCTCACGGGATTCCTCATCCGTCTTTGCAGTCGTTACGATAACGATGTCCATACCGCGGACCTTATCCACTTTGTCATACTCGATTTCTGGGAAGATCAGTTGTTCTTTAAGACCAAGCGTGTAGTTACCACGGCCGTCAAAGGCTTTAGTGGAAACACCGCGGAAGTCACGTACGCGTGGAAGCGTTACGTTGAACAATTTGTCCAGGAAGTAATACATACGCTCGCCGCGCAGTGTTACTTTAACCCCAATCGGCATATTTTCGCGCAGTTTGAAACCGGCGATGGATTTTTTAGCTTTAGTGATTACTGGCTTTTGACCAGCGATCAGTTGCAAGTCATTAACTGCAGCATCAAGTACTTTGGAGTTCTGAACAGCGTCACCCACACCCATGTTGATGACAACCTTCTCGATCTTAGGTACTTGCATAACAGTTGTATAGTTAAACTTCTGCATCAGAGCAGGTGTTATTTCATTCAAATAACGTTCTTTCATTCTTGCTGCCATGAAGATTTACCTCCTTTCTTTAGGACTGTATTAGTCGATAATCTCTCCGGATCTCTTTGCTACCCGAACCTTCTTACCGTTATCGAGTACTTTGTAACCGATACGAGTAACTTTACCGCTCTTCGGATCGATGTGCATTACGTTGGACACATGAATCGAAGCTTCTTGTTCGATGATTCCGCCTTGCGGATTCAACTGGTTAGGCTTCTGGTGTTTTTTCACCATGTTCACGCCTTCTACCAGGACGCGGTTTTCACGAGGATAAGCAGCGATGACACGGCCTTTTTTACCTTTGTCTTTCCCGCTGATCACAAGTACCACATCATCTTTCTTCACATGCAGTTTATTGTTATGGGATTCCAGAACTTTTTTCACTCTAGGCATTTATTACACCTCCTATGACTAACCTTCTCAGAACTTCACGTTACTTTAGGGGTAACTTTTTTAGATTACTTCCGGTGCCAAGGAAACGATCTTCATGTAGTCTTTATCGCGAAGTTCGCGAGCAACTGGTCCGAAGATACGTGTTCCGCGCGGGCTTCTGTCGTCTTTAACAACAACAGCTGCATTTTCGTCGAATGCGATGTAAGAACCGTCTTTACGGCGCACAGAACGTTTAGTACGAACAACCACCGCTTTAACAACATCACCCTTTTTGACAACGCCGCCTGGTGTTGCTTGTTTAACGGAACAAACGATCAGATCACCGATTGCTGCTGTACGGCGTCCAGTACCACCCAGTACGCGGATACACATCAGTTCCTTCGCACCAGAGTTATCAGCCACATGCAAACGTGTAAATGGTTGAATCATTATTAATTTCCTCCTTCCGGAAAGGCTCTGCTCATTATCTTAGATGATAACCGCTTTTTCAACCACTTCAACAAGTCTCCAACGTTTGTCTTTAGACAAAGGACGAGTTTCCATGATTTTTACAGTATCACCGATTTTAGCAACGTTTTCCTCATCATGTGCTTTGAATTTATTCGTAGACTTGATGCGTTTGTGATACAAATTGTGTTTCTTATAGGTTTCAACAGCAATTACGATGGTTTTATCCATTTTGTCGCTGACTACTTTACCGATCAGCACCTTACGTGCATTACGTTCTTCGCTCATAGTTAGCCTCCTTCCTGATTACGGATCATTAATCCGCCCTCACTTAGCTGATCCCGAGTACTCTTTGATGGATAACGGTTTTAGCACGAGCTATTTCCTTACGCACATCACGAATCCGAGTCGGGTTATCCAATTGGCCAGTTGCCAATTGAAAACGGAGATTGAAAAGTTCTTCTTTGAATCCTGCGATCTTTTGTTCAATCTCGGCAGTGGTTAAGTTGCGAAGTTCATTAGCTTTCATTTGCTTCACCACCCAATTCTTCACGTTTCACAAACTTAGTCTTGATAGGCAGCTTGTGAGCGGCAAGACGCATCGCTTCACGAGCGATTTCTTCCGACACGCCTCCGAGTTCGAACATAATCTTGCCCGGTTTAACTACGGCTACCCATTTCTCAACGTTACCTTTACCACTACCCATACGAACCTCAAGAGGTTTTTGAGTAATAGGCTTATCTGGGAAAATCTTGATCCAAACTTGACCGCCACGTTTGATGTAACGTGTCATTGCGATACGGGCAGCTTCGATCTGACGGTTAGTGATCCAAGACGGCTCCAAAGCTTGCAAGCCGAATTCGCCGAAGTTCAATTCGGTACCGCCTTTTGCCATACCCTTCATGTGACCGCGTTGTTGCTTGCGGTGTTTAACGCGTTTTGGTACCAACATGATTAGTTGCCTCCTTCCTGAGCAGCTTGTTTCTTAGCTGGGGGAAGAACTTCTCCACGGTAGATCCATACTTTTACACCGATACGGCCGTAAGTAGTATGTGCTTCAGCCGTTCCGTAATCGATATCGGCACGAAGCGTATGAAGTGGAACTGTTCCTTCGCTATAACCTTCTGAACGGGCAATCTCAGCGCCGCCAAGACGTCCGCCAACTTGAGTTTTAATTCCCTTTGCACCGGAACGCATAGTTCTTTGAATCGCTTGTTTCAGAGCACGACGGAACGATACACGACGTTCCAATTGTTGTGCAATGCTTTCAGCAACAAGAATTGCATCCAGTTCAGGGTGCTTAATTTCGTTGATGTTGATGTGAACCTTTTTGCCACCAGCGATAGTTGTAACTGCGCTGCGAAGTACTTCTACTTCTGCTCCGCCTTTACCAATTACCATACCTGGTTTAGCAGTGTGAATTGTAACGTTCACGCGGCTTGCCGCTCTTTCGATCTCGATGCGGGAAACAGCGGAATCCTTCAACTTACCTTTAAGGTATTCCCGGATTTTGACGTCTTCCATTAAAAGAGTACCGAAATCTTTGCCTGCATACCATTTAGATTCCCAATCGCGAATAATTCCGACTCGGAGTCCGACTGGATTTACCTTTTGACCCACGTGTTATCCCTCCTTATTTCTCAGATACCACCAAAGTAATGTGGCTGGTACGTTTATTGATCCGACTTGCACGGCCCATGGCGCGTGGACGGAAACGCTTCATCGTAGGACCCTGGTTAACGAAAACTTCGCTAACGAACAAACTGTTCACGTCCATAGAGTAGTTATGCTCAGCATTGGCGATCGCCGAGTTAAGCAACTTCTCAACTACTGGAGAAGCGGATTTTGGAGTGTGGCGAAGAATTGCAATTGCTTCCCCCACTTGCTTGCCGCGAATCAAGTCAACAACCAGTTTCGCTTTGCGAGCGGAAATCCGCACCGATCTTGCATGTGCTTTTGCTTCCATTGTTTTCCCTCCTCTCGAACGAAGACCTTAATTATCTTCTTGTTTTCTTATCGTCACCCGCGTGGCCTTTGTAAGTACGTGTTGGCGCGAACTCGCCCAACTTGTGACCTACCATATCTTCCGTTACGTATACTGGCACGTGTTTACGGCCGTCATATACACCAAACGTATGTCCGATAAACTGAGGGAAAATGGTAGAGCGACGGGACCAGGTTTTAACAACGACCTTCTTATCTGCCTCGTTCAATTCCTCAACTTTTTTCAGCAGGTAGCCATCGATGAACGGCCCCTTCTTTAAACTGCGACCCATGTGTGAATCCTCCCTTCATCCGGTTCTTCAAACCGCGAATCGACGCTTCGCGTTAAGCTAACTTGCCAGAAGCGTCTTATTTCGTGCGGCGGCGAACGATATATTTATCAGATGCCTTGTTTTTCTTACGCGTTTTGTAGCCGAGGGTTGGTTTGCCCCAAGGAGACATAGGCGATTTCCGTCCGATTGGAGCGCGGCCTTCACCACCACCGTGTGGGTGATCGTTAGGGTTCATTACAACACCGCGTACTTCAGGACGTTTGCCCAGCCAGCGACTGCGTCCGGCTTTACCAATCTTGATCAGTTCATGATCACCGTTACCTACGGATCCGATCGTTGCACGGCATACGCTGAGGATTCTGCGAACTTCACCGGAAGTCAAACGAACAGAAACGTATTTTTCTTCTTTACCCAGCAATTGAGCTTCTGTACCGGCAGCGCGTACCAACTGGCCGCCCTTGCCTGGTTTAAGTTCAATGTTGTGGATAACTGTACCGACTGGAATGTTCGCCAGCGGAAGGCTGTTACCAATTTTGATGTCAGCCGCAGGGCCGGACTCAATCTTATCCCCAACTTTAAGGCCTTGAGGAGCGAGGATGTAACGTTTCTCTCCATCGGCATAGTGGATCAAAGCAATATTGGATGTACGGTTCGGGTCATACTCGATCGTAGCAACGCTACCTGGTATGCCGTCTTTTGTACGTTTGAAGTCGATGATACGGTATTTACGTTTGTGTCCGCCGCCATGGTGACGAACTGTAATTTTACCTTGGTTGTTACGGCCCGCATGTTTGAACAGCGGCGCAAGCAAAGATTTCTCTGGCTCATTTGTTGTGATTTCTTCAAACGTAGACACGGACATGTTACGTCTGGCCGGAGATGTCGGTTTGTACTTTTTGATTGGCACTGTATTCCCTCCTTACTTTACAGAGTATTATTCTACCGCTTCAAAGAATTCGAGCGGTTTGCTGTCCGGGCTGAGCTTCACGATGGCTTTTTTCCACTCTGGAGTATATCCGGAGTATTTGCCGTAACGTTTCAGTTTGCCAGGTACGCGCATTGTGTTCACACTAACTACTTTAACTTTGAAAATAGCCTCGACAGCTTTTTTGATTTCGGTCTTGTTAGCACGGATATCCACTTCAAAAGCGTATTTCAATTCGCTCATGTATTCGGATGTGCGTTCCGTAATCACCGGACGTTTGATAATATCACGAGGATCTTTCATTACGCGAACACCTCCTCTACCTTCAGAACTGCTTCTTTAGTGATGATCAGTTTGTCGTACGTCAGTACGTCAAGAACATTGATGCCGTCAGCCGCTACGAATTTCACCCCAGGGATGTTACGAGCGGAAAGTGCCACATTGTCATCATAGCTAGGAGCTACGATCAGGGCTTTGCTGCCTACTTTAAGATTGTTCAGAATCGCCGCGAATTCTTTCGTCTTCGGAGCATTCATTGTCAAGCTATCCAATACGATGATGTCATTCCCGAGTACTTTCGAGGACAACGCGGATTTGATGGCCAAACGGCGAACTTTCTTAGGCAGTTTCCAGGAATAGCTGCGTGGTGTTGGTCCGAAGACTACGCCGCCGCCTTTCCATTGTGGAGAACGAATGGAGCCTTGACGAGCACGACCTGTACCTTTTTGTTTCCAAGGCTTACGTCCGCCGCCACGCACTTCAGAACGTCCTTTTACTTTATGTGTACCACGACGAAGGGAAGCTCTTTGCATAAGCGCAGCTTCGTGCAGAACATGCACATTCGGTTCAATACCGAACACTGTATCGCTCAATTCAACTTCGCCAACTTCGTTACCACTAATATTAAAAAGTGTTACTTTTGGCATTTCATGTTCCTCCTTTCTTCAGTAATTATTTCTTAACGGTTTGTTTAACTTTCACAAAGCTGTTTTTAGGACCTGGAATAGCGCCTTTAACCAGCAATACGTTACGTTCAACGTCTACTCTGATGATTTCAAGCTTTTGAACCGTTACGGTCGTGTGACCCATATGTCCTGGCAGGCGTTTGCCCTTTGGAACACGGTTAGCTTGGATGGAACCCATGGAACCTGGTCTTCTGTGGTAACGCGATCCGTGTGCCATTGGTCCGCGGCTTTGTCCCCAGCGTTTGATAACACCTTGGAAACCTTTACCCTTAGATGTACCTGTTACGTCAACAAATTCGCCTTCAGCGAAGATATCAACCTTCAGCTCTTGTCCAACCTCGAGTGCCCCGAGGTCAACACCGCGAATTTCGCGAACGTAGCGCTTAGGTGTTGCATTTGCCTTTTTGGCGTGACCCTGTTCAGGCTTGTTGGAGCGACTTTCCTTCTTGTCGGAAAAGCCCAACTGCGCTGCTTCATATCCGTCGATATTCAGGTCTTTCTTTTGCAGTACCACACAAGGACCAGCTTCGATAACCGTAACCGCGATTACGTTACCTTCTGGAGTAAACACTTGAGTCATACCGAGTTTTTTTCCTAAGATACCTTTCAATGTTGACACCTCTTTTCTTTTCCTAGTTGCTTTAATAGATAGTATTACAATTTGATTTCGATATCTACACCGGACGGTAGATCCAAGCGCATCAAGGCATCCACAGTTTGTGGTGTTGGGTTCACAATATCGATCAAACGTTTGTGAGTCCGTTGTTCAAACTGTTCACGGGAATCCTTGTACTTGTGTACCGCACGGAGAATAGTAATGATTTGCTTCTCAGTTGGCAGCGGGATCGGCCCGGATACACCAGCACCCGAACGTTTTGCTGTTTCAACGATTTTCTCTGCGGATTGATCAAGAATTCTGTGGTCGTATGCTTTCAAGCGGATACGAATTTTTTGCTTTGCCATTTTAGTCCCTCCTTCTATCGCCCAATTTATTATCGGACATACTCCGTGAAAATTTTCTGACGTCGACCTCATGGCAAAGGGGCCGGGTGTGTCAGTAACCTCTCACATCATCGCAACGTCTCAGAACAACATTTATTATTATATATAATAGGCGGACACTTTGCAAGCGAAAATACAAAACAACTCATGATTTTTTTCACAAGTTGTTTTCTTTCTATATATATGGCACATATGTAGTCGTTCCTAATTAAAGACCCTCTGTAGCTGATCGGAAATACTCCGCTGAGGCGGCAGATTGTGCCGTTGTAGAGCCGATTCCTTCGATAGTTTGAATCAACACTCTTATCTCTTGTTCTACGGTCACAATTTCCTGGGTGCTGGTCTGCATGGAATCCACGATTTCACTAAACAGCCGGCTGGTCTCAAGCGATTGATGTTTACCGCTCTTAGTCAGTTCCTGTACCTTGCGGATCTCTTCAACAACCTGAGAGGTCAGCCTCCCTGATAGATCGGTTAGCTCGCCGATGCGTACAACTGTATTCTTGGTATCCTCGGCTAGCCGGTTGACCTCCTGCGCAACTACGCTGAAGCCTCTACCATGCTCTCCAGCCCTCGCAGCTTCTATAGTAGCATTGAGTGAAAGAATTTTGGTCTGATCAGCAATTTCCTGAACAGCTGCAACAATCTTCTGGATCTGCCGAGATGAGCTGCTTAGTTCATCCACCGACCGTTCCATTTCATTGGTGCTTTCATAAATCAGATGAATTTGACCGGTAAGGCTGTCCAAGTGCTCATGCCCGTCCCTAGCCATCCCCTGAGACTCCTTAGCCGAACTTGCAGTTCGTTGGAACGTACTACTCACTTCGTTACTGCTTGCCACCAGCTGCTCTACAGCAGCGTTAGTATCCATACTGAGATCTATTAGCTCACCGCTGAATTCTGCAATTTTTTGCTTCAGTTCATTTTTTACAATTAAGTACTGCTCTTCCTTCTCTCTGGTGTTTTCCTTCTCATACGCTTCCAGTACCAGCTGTTGTTCCAAATTCAGCAGTTTGGTTATGGTCTGAACCACTTTTAAGGTCTCGTTTTCTTTCAGGGATTGATTATATACAGCTGTAATAAATACATTCTGCAGGTTTTGAAAAGCCGACAAATACCATTTCGGCTCCAGTCCGACTCTCTTATGAATCTTCGCAATGCTGAGACGTTTGGCAATATAATGTTCATCAACGTTTCCATCGAAGATTTCAATAATATGCTGCTTTAAAGTCTTTTTTAACCGTTCAATACTGCTGTGTTCAAGGATAATCGCTTCCAGTTTACCGACTCCAAGCACAGTCTTGTAAAACTGGTCGGTTATGATGTCGATATCTCTTTCTACAACCGGTTTCAATAGACGCAGAAGCGTAAGATCTTCCTCAGTCAAGTCAATCATTCGCATCTGTTCATTGAGTTCCTCATGCCCGTCAAGGGTATGAAAAGACTGTGTGGCAGTGGGTACAAGATTCTTGCTGTCCATTGAGTGCACTTCGGGAGATTCCTCGCTTGTGTTACGTGATGTTAGACCATGCATAAAAGAAAAAGGACATTTCCCCATACTTCCACTCTCCCTGAATTTCCTGAAAATAACATCGCTGATATAGAAATATTTTACTCTATGGATAGAATAATTGTAAAGAATTTTAAGTAATATTTTGTTGAATAATGTTGAAAAATAAGTTATTCGGACCGTTATTTTGTCGTATATTGTCGTTTCTAGATTCTATTCTTTCATTTCTGCCATTTGATTCAGTGCTTTTAGATCTAAAATGTCTACCGTTCTTTTACGGACCGTGATAATCCCCATACTTTCCAGATAATTCAGCTTGCGGCTAAGTGTTTCGGCAGTGGCTCCAATCATAGCGGCGAACTCTTTTTTGGCAGCCGGCAAATCAATGCTGTTACCTTGTACACGGGAGGAATCCTCCGATTGATTTCTGTTATGCAGATAAAGCAGCAACCGGGCGAGGCGTTTTTCTACATCATATATATGCATTGCACCAGCCAGCTCTTCGGCTTGATGCAACTGTTCGCTCATTGACATTAAAAAGCTGAATGCAAGCGCCGCGTTGTTCTCCAATAAAGGAACAAATTGTTTGCGGTGCATCCGGCATACACTTCCACTCTCTACAACTTCGGCTGTTACATAATTTTGTTTGTGGTGCAGCAAAGCAAACTGTCCGAAATAGTCGCCGGGGAACAGGAATCGGAGGATATGCTGCTTGCCTTCTTTATTGCTCTGCGTGAGCTTAATGAGGCCACTCTTCACTACAAAAAGCGAATCTGACTCTTCTCCCTCTCGGAATACAAGACTTCCTTTAGCATAATAGCTCGATTCTACTATCGCTTCTACCATTACCAATTCTTCATCTGATAGATTCTTGAATACGGGCACCTGAGAAACACAAGAATGAGAATTGCATACTGTGCATTCCATTCACTCACCATCCTTTCCGCTATTCTCACCATAACAAGGATCCTAGTGCTGCCCAGTGACTGCCCTCACAACTTTTTTTAAAAAACTTGATCTGCATCAAGGAATATATTATCAATATCCGTCACAATAGGTCCTATAGAGAGATCTAAAGGAGATGGAGTATCTATGCTGCAATATACCTTCGAAGATATGAAAAGTATGGACAGATCTGTGCTTGGCAACATGGTTCCGCTTGAATTATTCCGCACCATCCGCCTTATCGGAATGAACCAGGGTCTCCCCCTTGGCGGTAAAGGAACTACACTTACTGTTGGCCGAAAAATCGGTGAGAGTCTACCAGTGAACACACTCGAGGAGTTACTACAACTATTCGAGGATTTGAAAATAGGGATTCCACGCATCCTGCATGAGGATGACCGCAAGATCAACATCGCGGTGGAGGACTGCTTTTGTAAAGGTCTCCCGACGCTGGAGGAAGAGAAGCTGATTTGTGATTTGGAAGGAGCTATTCTGGAAGGGGCTTTATCCAAAATCATGGGAAGACGGATATCCGTCAGAGAAGTAAAATGCAATGCTGCAGGTCATGAGCATTGTGAGTATGAAGTTAAACTTTAAAACAATAATAAAAACGAAGGTTGGGATTAATGATGGAGAAAAAGACATTAGTAGAGGCAATTCAATATCAGGAGGAACGGTTTACAAAAAAAATCCTGTTTCAAAAAGGCGATAGTGTAATGTTTATGCTTAATTTCATGCCAGACCAACAGCTTCCAGCGCATAAGCATCCCGGAGCAGATGTATTCATCCTTGCTCTGAAGGGAAACGGCATCATTAATGTTAACGATGTAGAGCAGGATCTAGCTGAAGGTGATATTATCCACCTCGCCGGTGATGAATCCTTTTCCTACCGTAACAATGGTCATCAGCCTGCAAGTTTGCATGTGGTAATATCCAAAGTTCCAGGCCCAGCGTACACCCAAGAAATATCCTAATCGTTTCTTTTGAATTCAACTCTATTTCCGGGTCTTTATAAGGAAATAGAGTTTTTTTTATGCAAAAAAACAGGGAATCTTCCGGAGAAGAATCCCTGCCTTTATGGTTCAGCACTATCCTAACGGATAGAACCGAATTATTTTTGGATGGAAGCTACGCTACCTGCTCCAACTGTACGTCCGCCTTCGCGAATGGAGAATTTAGTACCTTCTTCAATAGCGATTGGGGAGATCAGGGAAACAGTTACTGTGATGTTGTCACCAGGCATAACCATTTCAGTACCTTCTGGCAGGTTGATGATGCCAGTTACGTCAGTTGTACGGAAGTAGAACTGTGGACGGTAACCAGTGAAGAATGGTTTGTGACGTCCGCCTTCTTCTTTAGTCAGAACGTAGATCTGAGCAGTGAACTCAGTGTGTGGTTTAACGGAGTTCGGCTTAGCAATTACTTGGCCGCGCTCGATCATGTTACGGTCAACACCACGCAGAAGTGCGCCGATGTTGTCGCCTGCTTGAGCGGAATCCAGCAATTTACGGAACATTTCTACGCCCGTAACTACGGATTTCTTAGTTTCTTCATGAATACCAACGATTTCGATTTCTTCTCCGACTTTAACTGTTCCGCGTTCTACGCGACCAGTTGCCACAGTACCGCGGCCAGTAATGGAGAATACATCTTCGACAGGCATCAAGAAAGGCTTGTCAGTTTGACGCTCTGGAAGCGGAATGTACGTATCAATCGTTTCGAACATCTCAACGATTTTTTGTGCATAATCGCCATCAGGGTTTTGAAGAGCTTCACGAGCAGATCCACGGATGATTGGAGTATCATCGCCTGGGAAATCATATTCGCTCAGCAAGTCGCGAACTTCCATTTCAACCAGTTCAAGCAACTCTTCGTCTTCAACCATGTCGCATTTGTTCAAGAATACAACGATGTAAGGAACGCCTACTTGACGGGACAGCAGGATGTGTTCGCGAGTTTGTGGCATAGGGCCGTCAGCTGCGGATACAACCAGGATAGCTCCGTCCATTTGCGCTGCGCCAGTGATCATGTTTTTAACATAGTCGGCGTGACCAGGGCAGTCTACGTGTGCGTAGTGACGGTTAGGAGTTTCATATTCAACGTGAGCTGTGGAGATAGTGATACCACGTTCGCGTTCTTCAGGAGCCTTATCGATTTGGTCGAATGCTACAGCAGCGCCACCGTATTTTTTGGACAATACAGTAGTGATTGCAGCAGTCAGAGTTGTTTTACCATGGTCGACGTGACCAATAGTACCGATGTTAACGTGTGGTTTGTTACGTTCAAACTTTGCCTTTGCCATTTGAACAGTTCCTCCTTATTGTGGGGTTCCTTATATTTGAGCCGCCGGGCTAGTTGCTTATCTAGGATGACTGATCGGTTGTACCCGGACAGCAAGTTAAAACAGTTAATTATTCTCCGCCTTTGTTCTTAGCAACGATCTCTTCCGCAATGGATTTAGGAACTTCTTCATAGTGAGAAAGCTCCATGGAGAATACGCCGCGTCCTTGAGTACCAGAACGGAGTGTTGTGGAGTATCCGAACATTTCGGAAAGAGGCACCTTCGCACGGATAATTTGCGCTCCACCACGGGAATCCATACCTTCGATCCGACCGCGACGGGAGTTCAGCATACCCATTACATCACCCATATATTCCTCAGGAACAGTTACTTCCACTTTCATGATTGGCTCAAGCAGGACAGGCTTACACTTGTCTTTAGCTGCTTTGAGTGCCATCGATCCGGCAATTTTGAACGCCATTTCGTTGGAGTCAACATCATGATAAGAACCATCAACGATGGTAGCCTTAACGTCAACAAGCGGGAAGCCTGCAATAACGCCGTTTTTCATTTGCTCTTCAATACCGGCAAGTGCAGGAGCGATATACTCTCTAGGAACAGAGCCACCGACTACTTTACTTTCGAACTTGCTGCCAGTACCTGGCTCGAGAGGTTCAAATTCAACCCATACGTGACCATACTGACCGCGACCGCCGGATTGGCGAACGAATTTACCTTCGACACGAGCTGGTGCTTTGAATGTTTCGCGGTAAGCAACCTGTGGTTTACCCACATTGGTTTCTACTTTGAATTCGCGGCGCATACGGTCGATGATAATATCAAGGTGAAGCTCACCCATACCTGCCAGGATCGTTTGGCCTGTTTCTTCATCAGTGTGAGCACGAAGAGTTGGATCCTCTTCAGTCAACTTACCGAGAGCAACACCCAGTTTATCTTGGTCAGCTTTGGTTTTTGGTTCAACTGCGATTTCGATAACCGGATCAGGGAAGTTCATGGACTCCAGAATAACCGGATGTTTCTCATCACAAAGTGTATCGCCAGTACTTGTGTCCTTCAGACCAACGGCTGCCGCGATATCACCAGCGTAAACGATGGAGATTTCTTGGCGGCTGTTCGCATGCATTTGCAGGATACGGCCGATACGCTCGCGTTTGTTCTTAGTAGCGTTAACTACATAAGAACCGGATTCCAGAATACCGGAATACACGCGGAAGAACGTGAGTTTACCTACATAAGGGTCTGTCATGATTTTAAATGCCAGTGCTGAGAATGGTTCTTCGTCCGAAGAGTGGCGAACCGCTTCAGTTCCGTCATCCAGATGACCTTGAATAGCCGGTACATCCAGTGGGGATGGCAGGTAATCAACGACAGCGTCCATCATCAGTTGGACACCTTTGTTACGGTAGGAGGATCCGACAATTACAGGGAAGATCTTAACTTCTACAACGCCTTTGCGCAGAGCAGCTTTGATCTCATCAACTGAAATTTCTTCGCCTTCCAGGTACTTCATAGTCAGATCTTCGTCAAGTTCTGCTACTTTCTCGATCAACTCAAGACGCAGCCCCTCAACTTGTTCCAGATATTCAGCCGGAATGTCCGTTACTTCAATATTTTGACCCAGATCGTCTTTAAACATATGAGCTTTTTGCTCAACCAGGTCAATAATACCAATGAAGTCGTTTTCGGCACCAATTGGCAGTTGAATAGCAACTGCATTGGCTTGCAAGCGATCACGCATGCTGTCGATAACGTTTAGGAAATCCGCACCGATGATATCCATTTTATTTACATATGCGATCCGGGGAACGCCATAACGGTCAGCCTGTCTCCATACGGTTTCAGACTGAGGCTCAACGCCCTCTTTCGCACTGAAAACGCCTACTGCCCCATCCAATACACGAAGGGAACGTTCAACTTCAACTGTGAAGTCAACGTGTCCAGGGGTATCAATGATATTGATGCGGTGACCTTTCCATGCAGCAGTTGTAGCAGCGGAAGTAATAGTAATCCCGCGCTCTTGTTCTTGCTCCATCCAGTCCATTGTAGCAGCACCCTCGTGAACTTCACCGATTTTGTGCGTACGGCCTGTATAGAATAGAATCCGCTCAGTGGTAGTAGTCTTACCAGCATCAATATGCGCCATGATCCCGATGTTGCGTGTATTTTTTAAGGAGAACTCTCTTGCCATGAATTGGATCTCCCTTCAAAATATAAGTTATTTGAACGGCCTTAAATCCTACCAGCGGTAGTGAGCAAACGCTTTGTTTGCTTCAGCCATTTTGTGCGTGTCTTCACGTTTCTTAACGGAAGCGCCTGTGTTGTTGGAAGCGTCGATGATCTCAGCCGCCAAACGCTCTTCCATCGTCTTCTCACCGCGGTTGCGTGAGTAGTTCACGAGCCAACGTAATCCCAAAGCAGTACGTCTTTCAGGTTTAACCTCGATAGGCACTTGGTAGTTAGCACCGCCGACACGACGAGCTTTAACTTCCAATACCGGCATAATATTCTTGATGGCAGCTTCGAAAACTTCCATCGGATCTTTGCCTGTGCGTTCTTGAATCAACTTGAACGAATTGTACAGAATGCTTTGAGCGACACCTCTTTTACCACCCAGCATAATACGGTTGATCAAACGAGTAACCAACTTGCTATTATACAATGGATCTGGCAATACATCTCTCTTAGTAACTGGACCTTTGCGTGGCATGGATATCCCCCTTTCTCAATGTTTATTATTCAGATATTCTTAACTTATTTCTTTGCTTTAGGACGTTTTGCACCATACTTGGAACGAGCTTGCATACGGTTAGCAACGCCTGCTGTATCCAAAGCGCCACGAACGATGTGATAACGAACTCCTGCAAGGTCCTTAACTTTACCTCCGCGCAGCAATACAACACTGTGCTCTTGAAGGTTATGTCCAATACCCGGAATGTAAGCAGTCACCTCAAGACGGTTCGTCAAACGAACACGGGCATACTTACGAAGCGCGGAGTTTGGTTTACGTGGAGTCATTGTGCCTACACGAGTGCACACACCGCGTTTTTGCGGGGCGCTCAAATTTGTAGTCTCACGCTTGAGGGCGTTGAACCCTTTTTGAAGAGCGGGAGATTTGGATTTTTCGATTTTGGCTTGACGGCCTTTACGAACCAGTTGATTAATAGTTGGCATTGTTGTGCCACCCCCTTCCTGAAATAGTAATCTATTTACGAACATTAAGTCCACAGACCCAGGCGGTTCATAAAAAGACAAATGAAAAGTCTTTGTTGCCGAAGTGTACCCCGGTACAAAAACGCTTCTCGTGCTATTGTTTTAAGACGGCTGCCATAGCAGCACCAACTTCTATACCGCAAGCTTTGCCCAAATTCAGCATCGTGTCCACATAAGAGACCTTCACACCTTGTTTGTTACAAAGCATAACAATTCTGGAAGTAAGCCGTTGATCTCCGTCCTCTGCCACATAGACTTCTGCGGCTTGGCCCAACTCTACCGCCTTGACGGTTTGTTTGGTACCGATCTTGACCTGAGCATCCTGCAGTCCTCTATCATCAGTCATGATAAATCATTACCTCCAATGAACAAGAATAACCAGGCTACTCACGCACCTTAGACATATTAGCATTATCAGTAGATGATGTCAAGAGAATCGGCAATAAATTTATTAATATTCACAGCAGGCAGCAGCGCCACGTCTATAAATAGCCGTGGCATAATCAACTGCCCGCCATGATTATTTAACTATTCAGCAGGAACCGTTTCTAAAGCTTCTTGCGAGCTTTCGACATTCGGATCACTCAGCTTCACATTACGGTAACGATTCATGCCAGTACCTGCAGGAATCAACTTACCGATAATAACATTTTCTTTGAGTCCAAGCAACTTATCTACTTTACCCTTAATTGCAGCATCAGTCAAGACGCGGGTAGTTTCTTGGAAGGAGGCCGCAGACAGGAAGGAATCTGTCTCCAGGGATGCCTTAGTAATACCGAGCAGTACCGGTTTGGCAACTGCAGGCTCATTACCAGAAAGAATGGCTTCCTTATTCGCAGCTTCGTATTCATGAATGTCCGCAAATGCACCTGGCAAGAGATTCGTATCACCAGCATCGATAATACGGATTTTGCGCAGCATCTGCTTAATCATAACTTCAATGTGCTTATCATTGATCTCAACGCCTTGGTTACGGTATACACGCTGTACTTCTTGCAGAATGTAGTTTTGTACCCCGCGGATCCCTTTGATGCGCAACATTTCTTTAGGGTCGATCGAACCGTCAGTCAGCTCATCGCCAGCTTCAATCTCCTGGCCTTCACTGACACGCAAACGCGAACCGTAGGTGATGGAATAAGTCTTAGATTCAGCTTCACCTTGAACCTCGATTTCGCGGCGGTCCTTGGTTTCGCGGATTTCCTTGATTACCCCGTCAATTTCACTGATTGTAGCCTGACCTTTAGGGTTACGGGCTTCAAACAACTCCTGGATACGCGGCAAACCTTGCGTGATGTCATCACCGGCAACACCCCCGGTATGGAACGTACGCATTGTAAGCTGGGTTCCCGGCTCACCGATGGATTGTGCCGCGATAATACCGACAGCTTCACCGATTTCCACGAATTTACCTGTTGCCAGGTTACGTCCGTAGCATTTCTTGCAGACACCGTGACGCGCACGGCAGCTCAGCACAGAACGGATCTGCAGTTTGGTCACACCAGCGTTAACAATCGCCTCAGCTTTGTCGGAGTCAATTAGATCGTTGCGGTGAACGAGGATTTCCTTCGTTTCCGGATGACGTACAGTTTCAAAGGAGTAGCGGCCTTCAATACGGTCGTACAGATCTTCGATAACTTCCTTGCCATCTTGAATACGGCTGACGGTGAAGCCTTTATCGGTACCACAGTCTTCTTCACGGACAATAACGTCTTGGGCAACGTCAACGAGACGACGGGTCAAGTATCCGGAGTCGGCTGTACGCAGCGCTGTATCGGCCAGACCTTTACGCGCTCCGTGAGTGGAGATAAAGTACTCGAGGACGGTCAGACCTTCACGGAAGTTCGCTTTGATTGGCAATTCGAAAATCCGTCCCGATGGTGTAGCCATCAGTCCGCGCATACCACCCAGCTGGGTAATCTGCGATTTGTTACCACGCGCTTTGGAGTCAACCATGAGCATGATGGAATTGAAACGGTCCATCGATTTCAACAACACGTTGGTAAGATCATCCTTCGTCTTCGACCAGATCTCAATAACACGGTCATACCGTTCGTCATTGGTGATCAGACCACGGCGATATTGGTTGGCAACCACATCGACCTTAGCCTCGGACTCTTTCAGGATTGTAGCTTTTTCCTCCGGAACGATAACGTCCGATACGGCAACCGTAACACCGGAACGTGTGGAGTACGTAAAGCCGAGTTGCTTGATTTTATCCAAAATCACAGACGTTTTGGTCGTGTGATAGGTTTCGAAGCAGCGGGCAATAATCAGACCCAGGTATTCCTTACCTACAGCACTTGCTTCCGGAGCATTCATAATCAGCTCACGGATGTCCGCGCCTTTTTCATAGATAAAGTATTTCTCTGGTGTGCCTTGCAGCAGGTTTGTTTTGGTCGCTTCATTGATATAAGGGAAGCTGCTAGGATAGATCTCGTTAAAGATGATCTTTCCGACCGTAGTAATCAGCATTGCGCCTTGTTGCTGTTCTGTAAAGCAGGTTTTACCCAGAGCCTTAACAGGAATAGCTACACGGGCGTGCAGACCTGCGGTTCCACGCTGGTAAGCTGAAACAGCTTCGTTCACGGTGCGCAGAATCATACCCGTACCCTTTTCTTCCTTGTTGTCCATGGTCAGGTAGAACGTACCGAGGACCATATCCTGGGAAGGAGTAACAACCGGTTTGCCGTCCTTAGGGTTCAGGATGTTACCGGAGGCCAGCATGAGCAGACGTGCTTCCGCTTGAGCTTCTGCAGACAGAGGAACGTGCACCGCCATTTGGTCACCGTCAAAGTCGGCATTGTAAGCCGTACATACGAGCGGGTGAAGACGGATAGCATGACCTTCTACCAGAATCGGTTCAAAAGCTTGAATACCGAGACGGTGAAGTGTAGGGGCACGGTTCAGCAGAACCGGATGCTCTCTGATTACTTCTTCAAGCACATCCCATACTTCAGGACTTACACGCTCAACTTTACGTTTTGCGCTCTTGATGTTATGGGCCAAGCCCTTGTTCACCAATTCTTTCATAACAAACGGTTTGAAGAGTTCAAGCGCCATTTTCTTTGGAAGTCCGCATTGGTACATTTTGAGATACGGTCCTACAACGATAACGGAACGTCCGGAATAGTCAACCCGTTTACCGAGCAAGTTCTGACGGAAACGTCCTTGTTTACCTTTCAGCATATGGCTGAGCGATTTGAGCGGACGGTTACCAGGACCCGTTACAGGGCGGCCGCGACGGCCGTTGTCGATAAGTGCATCGACAGCTTCCTGAAGCATCCGTTTCTCATTCTGCACGATAATATCAGGAGCACCCAGATCAAGCAGTCTTTTCAGACGGTTGTTCCGGTTGATTACGCGACGGTAGAGGTCGTTAAGGTCAGACGTAGCAAAACGGCCACCATCCAATTGAACCATCGGGCGAAGCTCCGGAGGAATAACCGGAAGCACATCCATGATCATCCAATCAGGCTTGTTGCCGGAGTTGCGGAACGCTTCAATAACTTCCAGACGTTTGATCGCCCGGTTGCGGCGTTGGCCTTGGGCGGTGCGAAGCTCTTCCTTGAGGAATTCCAATTCCTTCTCGATGTCGATATCCTGAAGCAGCTTCTTCACAGCTTCGGCACCCATGCCGGCTTGGAAACCGTAGCCGTATTTCTCACGGTAGCTGCGGTATTCTTTCTCGGACAGCAGTTGTTTCTTCTCCAGCGGCGTTTCACCTGGATCGGTTACAACATAAGATGCAAAGTAGATGATCTCTTCAAGCGATCTCGGGGACATATCGAGTGCCAGACCCATACGGCTTGGAATACCTTTGAAATACCAGATATGAGATACAGGAGCCGCCAGTTCAATGTGGCCCATACGTTCGCGGCGAACTTTAGCACGGGTAACTTCCACGCCGCACCGGTCGCACACTACGCCCTTATAACGGACGCGTTTGTATTTACCACAGTGACATTCCCAGTCTTTTTGCGGTCCGAAGATACGTTCGCAGAAAAGACCTTCTTTTTCCGGCTTCAATGTACGATAGTTAATGGTTTCCGGTTTTTTCACTTCTCCGCGGGACCAAGAACGAATCTTCTCCGGAGAAGCAAGCCCGATTTTCATGAATTCAAAATTGTTAACGTCCAACAAGGAGCAACCCTCCTTAACCTATATCCTGATTTAGTACCGGAGGCCCTCCCTTGACGGTTAGATCAAAAGAGGGCACGGTCCTTTTTAAATGAAATTGATTCTTACAGTTAAATTACTCTATTCCGACTTCTGCGCCTTCCAAATTGAGGCTCAGCTTGTCGCCTGACGTCTCATCCTCATCATCCAGTTCCTTCATTTCAATTTCCTGCTCGTCGCCGCTGAGGATCTTAACATCCATACCAAGCGACTGCAGTTCCTTGATGAGTACTTTGAACGATTCCGGAACACCTGGTTCTGGAACATTCTCACCTTTGACAATGGATTCGTACGTCTTGACACGGCCGACCACGTCATCGGACTTCACAGTTAAAATCTCTTGAAGTGTATATGCAGCACCGTAAGCTTCAAGCGCCCAAACTTCCATCTCCCCGAAACGCTGTCCACCGAACTGGGCTTTACCGCCGAGTGGCTGCTGTGTAACGAGAGAGTAAGGTCCTGTGGAACGGGCATGAATCTTATCGTCAACCATGTGCGCCAGTTTGATCATGTGCATAACGCCGACAGTAACTTCACGCTCGAAGCGTTCACCTGTACGGCCGTCATAAAGCACAGTCTTACCATTACGCTGCATGCCGGCTTCTTCCATCGTATCAAATACGTCGTTCTCACGCGCTCCATCAAATACTGGAGTAGCTACGTGAATACCGAGCTGCAGGGCAGCCATACCGATATGAACTTCGAGCACCTGGCCGATGTTCATACGGGAAGGAACGCCCAGAGGGTTCAGGACAACCTGTACCGGTGTACCATCAGGAAGGAATGGCATATCTTCTTCAGGCAGGATACGGGCAACGACACCCTTGTTACCGTGACGTCCGGCCATCTTGTCACCTTCAGAAATCTTACGTTTCTGAGCGATGTAGACACGAACCAGCTGATTTACACCCGGAGGCAGCTCATCGCCGTTCTCGCGTGTAAATACTTTAACGTCAACGATAATACCGTCACTACCATGAGGAACGCGCAGCGAAGTATCGCGCACTTCGCGGGCTTTCTCACCAAAGATAGCGTGCAGCAGGCGTTCTTCGGCAGTCAGTTCAGTTACACCCTTCGGAGTAACTTTACCTACCAGAATATCACCAGCGTTGATTTCCGCACCGATGCGGATGATGCCGCGCTCATCAAGATTGCGCAACGCTTCTTCACCGACATTCGGAATATCACGCGTAATCTCTTCAGGTCCCAGCTTGGTGTCACGAGCCTCGGATTCGTATTCCTCGATATGAATCGAAGTGTATACATCTTCCTTAACCAGTTTCTCACTCAGCAGGATCGCATCCTCGTAGTTGTAACCTTCCCAAGTCATGAACGCAACAACTACGTTGCGGCCAAGAGCAAGTTCGCCCATTTCCGTGGATGGTCCATCTGCCAGAATGTCGCCTTTCTTAACAATGTCGCCTCTTTTAGCCAGCGGACGTTGATTAATGCAGGTACCCTGGTTCGAACGCATAAATTTGTGTAATTTATATTTAACGATATCGCCTTTAACTTCCTTGCCTTCGACAGCTTCAACGCGGCGCAGCCAAATTTCGTTGGCCGACGAGCGTTCAATAATACCGTCATACTTGGAAACAATACACACGCCCGAATCCTTAGCGGATTTATGTTCCATTCCTGTGCCGACCAGCGGCGCTTTAGGAATTAGAAGCGGAACGGCCTGACGCTGCATGTTCGATCCCATCAGTGCGCGGTTGGAGTCATCGTTCTCAAGGAACGGAATGAGCGCCGTAGCGACCGATACAACCTGTTTCGGCGATACATCCATGTAATCCACGCGATTACTTGGCATTGTTGTAATGTTGTCTGAATCTTTGTTGTAACGAACGATAACCATGTCTTCTTTGAAGGAGCCCTCTTCGTCGATCAGTACGTTAGCCTGAGCAACTACATAGTTATCTTCTTCATCGGCAGTCAGGTAATCGATCTGCTCGGTCACCTTGCCAGTCTTCGGATCCACCCAACGGTACGGCGCTTCAATAAAGCCGTATTCATTGATGCGGGCAAAGGTGGACAAGGAGTTGATCAGCCCGATATTCGGACCTTCCGGCGTTTCAATTGGACACATACGGCCGTAGTGACTGTGATGGACGTCACGAACCTCAAAGCCCGCGCGTTCACGAGTCAGACCGCCGGGTCCGAGTGCCGATAGACGGCGTTTGTGCGTCAGTTCAGCCAGCGGGTTCGTCTGGTCCATAAATTGGGACAGCTGCGAACTACCGAAGAACTCTTTAATCGACGCGATAACCGGACGAATGTTGATCAAAGCCTGTGGCGTAATCGCATTAGCATCCTGAATCGACATTCTCTCACGCACTACGCGTTCCATACGGGACAACCCGATACGGAATTGGTTCTGCAGCAGTTCACCTACAGAACGCAAGCGACGGTTACCCAAGTGGTCGATATCATCGGTGTTGCCGATGCCGTGCAGCAAATTAATAAAGTAGCTGATTGAGGAGATAATATCAGCCTGAGTAATATGCTTCACTGATTTGTCGATATTGCCATTGGCAATCAGCTTGATAACCCGTCCTTCTTCAATCGGCGAGAACACGTCGATCGTTTGCAGAGGGATATCAATACTGTCCATAACCCCACCGCTTACACGGTAGTTTTTGGCAGCAACATTCTTCTCGAAATAAGGGATCAGCTCATCAAGCAGACGACGGTCAACCATTTGGCCGGATTCCGCCAGGATTTCACCTGTGGACTCATCAACCAGAGGTTGAGCCAAACGCTGATTGAACAGACGATTCTTAATGTGCAGCTTTTTGTTGATCTTATAGCGGCCTACATTGGCCAGATCATAGCGCTTCGGATCAAAGAAACGTGCAACCAAAAGGCTCTTGGCATTATCAAGTGTCGGCGGTTCGCCCGGACGCAGACGCTCGTAGATTTCGATAAGCGCCTTTTCCGTAGAGTCCGTGTTGTCTTTATCCAGCGTATTGCGAATATATTCATCATTGCCAAGCAGTTCCAGAATCTCGGCATCACTGCCGAACCCGAGAGCACGCAGAAGCACGGTAACCGGGATCTTACGAGTCCGGTCGATGCGGACATACATAATGTCCTTAGCGTCGGTCTCAAGTTCCAGCCAGGCTCCGCGGTTAGGAATTACTGTGGCGGTGTAGGTTTTTTTACCGTTCTTATCCACTTTTGTGCTGAAATAGACGCTTGGAGAGCGAACCAACTGGCTGACAATAACCCGTTCCGCACCATTGATAATAAAAGTGCCGGTCTCCGTCATCAGCGGGAAATCTCCCATGAACACTTCCTGCTCTTTGACCTCACCGGTCTCCTTATTAATGAGCCGTACTTTCACCCGCAGAGGAGCCGCATATGTTACGTCCCGCTCTTTAGCGTCGTCAACCGTATATTTCGGTTCACCCAGGCTGTAATCAATGAACTCAAGTACCAAATTCCCTGTGAAATCCTGGATCGGCGAGATGTCCTGGAACATTTCCCGCAATCCTTCCTCCAAAAACCAATCATAAGATTTTTGTTGGATCTCGATCAGGTTCGGGACCTCGAGTACCTCGTTAATTCTCGCATAGCTCCGCCGAGTGCGTCGACCATACTGAACAAGATGTCCTGCCAACTTTACTCACCCCTCATGTCTACTCACTTAAAAATTGATTGCGAACCCTTGTTTGGACCATTATAATGGAACCATAACACAAGGATTCAGCCACAAATAGAGAAAAGCCCTTATCGAAATCTTTCGAAAAAAGAGCGCATCTATCCATGACCAAAATACTCCTTATCCAGTAGATTTGCCCAAAACGTACGTATTATACGTCACCAAGCAACAGTTTATGCGCTATTATCTATTTCCCCGGCGACCTTCGCCGTGGCAGTAACATAGAGAACTGAATTCGCACAAACTTGCCGTACGGCATGCGCTTGCCGGGCGACAATATATTACTTGACATTTCAGCAAACTAAAGACATGGAGCCTAGCTTAATACTGACATTTTATAATAATACCACTATCTATATCACAAGTCAATGACTAATCAACTATTTTTTTGCGCCCTGATAATACGATAGCCTTTGTCTTTCCCCACTTCTTCCACAACCGGAAACAAGCTTTCGAGTTTGGCTGCCGCTGAAGGTGCCCCCTGTTTCTTCTGGATTACAATCCACAGACTTCCACCCTCATTCAAATGCTCATACGCCTCTTCAAAAATACGATGCACTACCGCTTTGCCGGCACGTATAGGAGGATTCGTAAGTATGACATCATACTTTTGTCCCTTTACTGCAGACAACACATCGCTTTCCATAACCGTAACATTGCGGATTCCATTATGCTGGGCATTCTCGCGAGCCAGTTCGACCGCACGGCTGTTAATATCAATCATCGTAACATGGCCGCCCGGGGTCAGAAACGCTGCACTAATGCCAATCGGTCCGTACCCGCAGCCTACGTCAAGCACTGCAGATCCATCTGGAATGTCCATAGCCTCAATTAGAACACGGCTGCCATGGTCGATATCTCCTTTGGAAAAAACACCGGCGTCGCTGGTAAACCGCAGGGTTTTCCCTCTCAGAACCGTGCTTAGGGTACGTCTGTCATGACGCGCTTCCGGCTGCTGCGAGTAATAATGCTGCGACATAAGATCCTCCCTTTCATTTTGTTCTTCCTATTGTATACAGCAACCCCCTTGAACAAGTTCAAGGGGGTTGCAAGAACCGGAAAGAGAAGATTCTCCCCGGGGCATTACCTTATTGAAGCGAATTACTTCACTTCTACAGCTGCGCCTGCTTCTTCCAATTTTGCTTTGGTAGCATCGGCTTCTTCTTTGCTTACTTTTTCTTTGATTGGTTTTGGAGCGTTGTCTACGAGGTCTTTAGCTTCTTTCAAGCCCAGGCCTGTGATTTCGCGAACGATTTTGATAACGTTGATTTTGGAAGCGCCAGCGCCTGTCAAAATTACGTCAAACTCGGATTGTTCTTCTGCTACTGCTGCTACTGCGCCGCCAGCTGCTACTGGAGCTGCTGCAGTTACGCCGAATTCTTCTTCGATTGCTTTAACCAGGTCGTTCAGTTCCAATACGCTCATGCCTTTAATTTCTTCCAAAATTGTTTCTTTGCTCATGATTGAACCTCCATTTTATATTTAAATTTATTTGTGGTATTGATTATGATGCTAGAGACAAAGGCTTACGCGCTTTGTTCTTCTTTCTCAGCGACTGCTTTAACTGCAAGCGCGAAGTTGCGCACTGGAGCTTGAAGCACGCTAAGCAGCATGGACAGCAAACCATCGCGGGATGGAAGCTCAGCCAGTGCTTTCAGTTGGTCAGCGTCGATAACTTTACCTTCTACAACGCCACCCTTCAGTTTCAGAGCGTCGTTCTTCTTAGCGAAGTCGTTCAAAATCTTGGCTGCTACTACCGCATCAGTTTCACTGAATGCTACTGCTGTAGGACCAGTCAGAACTGCGTCCAACTCAGTCAAATCAGACGCCGCAGTTGCACGACGCACCAAAGAGTTCTTCAGGACTTGAAAATCAACGCCAGCTTCACGAAGCTGCTTACGCAGTTCGGTCACTTGCGAAACGTTCAATCCACGGTAGTCCGCAACAACAGTGGAAACACTGTTCTGCAGTTTGCTTGTTACAACATCAACCGCTTCCTGTTTAGCTTGGATTACTTTTGCATTTGCCATTTGTATACACCTCCTGAAAATTTATGTGACGACGATTCTTCCGGAAAATTCTCGTCGTTCCTACGCAGGCATTAGAAAAGCCTCCGCAGATTCACGAAGGCTTGATAAAACGTAAGTTACACAGGCATGCACCCGGCACTTCTTGTTTCTATCACAACACCTCGGTAGGAAATTAAGCCCTACGGCACCTACTGTCTACGGTAAGCATATTCAAGTTGAAGAATGATCACCTTAAAGTTCACAACTGTTATAGATTATCAAAGATGACTCTAGGAGTCAACCCCTATTATCTGTAAGAAGTTGTATTTACACGAGCACTCGGTCCCATAGTAGACGAAATAGCAATGTTCTTCAGGTAAACACCTTTAGCAGCAGCCGGTTTCGCACGGTTCAGAGCGTCGATGAGGGATTTAAGGTTTTCGTTCAATTGTTCAGCATTAAAGGACACTTTGCCGATAGGCGCGTGAATTTGACCGGCTTTATCAAGACGGTATTCGATCTTACCGGCTTTGATTTCTTGCACAGCCTTGGTAACGTCGAAAGTAACTGTGCCAGCTTTAGGGTTAGGCATGAGGCCTTTACCACCGAGCAGACGACCCAGTTTACCAACTTCACTCATCATATCAGGTGTAGCTACGCAGACATCAAATTCAAACCAGCCCTGTTGGATCTTGTTGATCATATCCTGATCGCCTACAAAATCCGCGCCAGCAGCTTCTGCCTCTTTCGCTTTTTCACCTTTTGCAAATACAAGCACGCGTTGTGTTTTGCCTGTGCCGTGAGGCAGGACAACAACACCACGAACAGCTTGATCTTGTTTACGCGGGTCTACACCCAGACGAACTGCTGCTTCAACGGTTTCGTCGAATTTGGCAGTTGCCGCCTTTTTCACAAGCTCTACAGCTTCTGAAGGCTCGTAAGTTGCTTCGCTGTCGATCAGCTTAGCAGATTCCATGTATTTCTTACCATGTTTAGCCATGAAAATGTTCCTCCTTTGTGGTGTTAGCGGAAATTCCTCCCACATATTGCGGTCATGAATGACCGGTGCATCGAATACATATTAGTCTTCGATTGTGATACCCATACTGCGGGCAGTACCTTCAACCATACGCATTGCAGCTTCGATAGATGCAGCGTTCAGGTCGGGCATTTTTGTTTCAGCGATTTCACGAACCGCTGCGCGGCCGAGCTTCGCTACTTTTTTCTTGTTTGGTTCACCGGATCCTTTTTCTACTTTAGCAGCGATGCGAAGCAGAACGGCAGCCGGAGGAGTTTTAGTGATGAAGGTAAACGAACGGTCTTCAAATACTGTAATTTCAACCGGGATGATCAGGCCAGCCTGGTCGGCAGTACGAGCGTTGAATTCCTTACAGAATGCCATGATGTTGACACCTGCTTGACCTAACGCCGGACCTACTGGAGGCGCTGGATTCGCTTTCCCTGCAGGAATCTGCAGTTTCACCATTTTAATAACTTTTTTAGCCATGAGTGACACCTCCTTGCGTAAATAGTGGTATTCGAACGCTTAAAGCGTTCTCCCACAAGAAACCCTTGACACTGTTATATTTTCTCCACTTGAGTGAAATCCAACTCCAGCGGGGTTTCCCGTCCAAACATGTTAACATGCACTTTGATCTTGCTCTTGTCAGCCAAAATCTCTTCCACGGAGCCCACAAAATTCGCAAAGGGACCAACCATAATACGTACGGATTCCTTAATTTCGAAATCAATCTTCGCTTTAGGTTCAACCATGCCCATATGCTTCAGAATTTGTTCAACTTCTTCCGGAAGCAGAGCGGTAGGTTTGGATCCGGAACCTGTCGAACCAACAAATCCGGTAACGCCCGGCGTATTGCGGACAACATACCAAGAATCATCAGTCTGAACCATTTCGACCAAAACATAACCAGGGTAAACTTTACGCATGACAGTTTTTTTCTTGCCATCCTTGTTTACCAGTTCTTCTTCCATAGGAACAAGAACACGGAATATTTTGTCTTCCATGCCCATGGACTCAACGCGTTTTTCCAAATTGGCCTTAACCTTATTCTCATACCCGGAATAGGTATGAACAACATACCATCTTTTTTCCATACAAGCCACCTGGGACCTCTCTAAATAATCGTTTCGATCAGAGCGGAAATACCGATGTCCAGAACCCAGAAGTAAAGCGCCATAACTACAATTGTACCGAGAACGATCAATGAATAGTTTTTCAACTCTTTACGGCTAGGCCAGCGAACTTTTTTGAGCTCGCTCCAGCTCTCAGTGAAAAAGGAAAACAATGACTTGAAACTACGTTTCACGCCGACTACACCTCCAAAGACTATCTGGTTTCGCGATGAGGAGTTTGCTCGTTACAGAACTTGCAAAATTTCTTCATCTCCAAGCGGTCGGGGTGATTTCGCTTGTTTTTGGTTGTCGCATAGTTTCTTTGTTTGCAACTTGTACAAGCCAAAGTGATAATTACCCGCATGATATGCACCTCCCGAAGACGTACTTCTAATCTTATAATTAGAAGACGCAAATATTGATCCTAAAAAAAACCCGCGAATTTAGGCCTACCTAAAACACTTTAGCATAATGTCAAGCTCTGTGTCAACGAAAGAATTCCCCATCGCACTGGGTAATTTCGGGTAATGTAGCCGTGTTCCATTCATTGTCTTGCTCTTGTCTTTCCCAGCTGTTCGCTGCCTTGTGTAAGGTCGTCATGAATGACTTCACGGACGGAATTCCTCGATAGAACATCGATAGGCACTATTCTTACCATTATGGAGCAATCCGACTGTGAATAAACCTCTTTAGCAACGGCAATCAACTAAAATCCTGTCTTATCCATCAAAACTTGCATAAACACTAAAAAAAGACTCGATGACCGAGCCTTTCCTGTCCATTATATCATTAATTGTCACGCACTTCCAGATATCTTTCCAATTTACGTTTCACTCGCTGCAAAGCATTGTCAATCGACTTCACATGCCGCTTCAAATCTTCCGCAATCTCCTGATAGGACCTGCCGTCCAGATACAGCATCAGAACTTTGCGTTCGAGATCACTGAGGATCTCCGCCATCTTATCCTCCAGGCCGATAAATTCCTCCTGGTTAATAATCAGTTCTTCCGGATCCAGCACCTGGGTTCCGCAAATGACATCCATCAGCGTCCGGTCGGAATCTTCATCGTATATAGGCTTGTCCAAAGAGACATACGAATTAAGCGGTATATGCTTCTGGCGGGTAGCCGTCTTAATGGCAGTTATAATCTGACGGGTAATACAGAGTTCGGCAAAGGCCTTAAACGAAGACAGCTTATCGCCCTTGAAGTCACGAATTGCCTTATAAAGGCCAATCATGCCTTCCTGTACGATATCTTCACGATCCGCTCCAATCAGAAAATAAGAACGGGCCTTGGCACGTACGAAATTACGGTACTTGTTAATCAAGTGCTCCAATGCGCCACTGTCGCCACCACGGAAGATCTCGACAATTTCTTCATCACTTATGAAATCATACTCAGACAGCATTAATTCCTTGAGGTCGACACTCACCAAGAATCCCCCCGGCTGCAACGCAAGACACATCGTCACTTCTCGAAATATAGGATCAGTATATATTATGTTACCTTACACCGTCAACCGCATTTGTCCAAAAACAATCTTCTATAACAATTTTTGGTATTTAATCAAATGATTACGGGTTTCCGGATGCTTTCATTGCCGCCGCCAATCCTCCAGGCGTTTCCGCATCTCCGGTGGAAGTTTCTCTTCCAGGGAATGGCGCTGGGAGCTGATACCCTGCGGATCGATAGCTTTCTTAACCTGCTTTTGATTTTCTTCGATCTCCAGCCGCAGTTCTCTGGCAGAAATCCGCAACGCGCCTTGCGCAAAGATTACATGCTGCTCCACAAAATCGCTGGTTGCCACATAAATCTGCCGGCGGCGGTGAGCGAATTCTCCAACCAGCCGCTCAATGCATTCGTCCGCGGTTTCTTTTTCCTTAGTGAAAAAGACCTGTACCTTCCCCTGCACAAAGGAACGGCCAAGTCCCGGAACACGGTAAGCATCGAATACGGCAATGACGCGCCGCCCGGTGAATGCCTGATAATCGGCCAGCATATCCAGCAGCCGGTCGCGTGCTCCCTGCATGCCTGTCTCGGACAGTGCCGAAAGTTCCGGCCAGCCGCCGATCATGTTGTATCCATCCACAAGCAGCACATCGCGCCAGTCTGCCATAGCTATCCCTGTACTTGCCGGCGCCGCAATACCTCATACATAATGACGCCGGCCGCAACTGAGGCATTCAAAGAGTTGATCTTACCGGCCATTGGCAGCTTCAGCAGTACATCGCACTTTTCACGGATCAAGCGGCCCATTCCCTTGTTCTCATTGCCAATAACAACAGCTACCGGACCGGTGAAAATATCCGATTCATACAGGTTCTGATCCGTAGCAACATCTGTTCCGACCACCCAGACGCCCAGCTCCTTAAGCCGGTCTATAGTCTGGCCAAGATTGGTGACCCGTGCTACGGGAACATATTCTACAGCTCCGGCTGAGGTTTTGGACACAGTGGCCGTAATTTGCGCAGAGCGCCGTTTGGGCACAATCACCCCGTGTACGCCGGTGCAGTCAGCTGTCCGTAGAATGGAGCCCAAATTATGGGGATCTTCAATCTCATCCAACAGGATAAGAAAAGGCGGCTCCCCTTTGGCCTCGGCCGCAGCCAGAATATCGGCAACTTCCGCATAAGCGAACGGCGCAGCCTGAGCCACTACTCCCTGATGCTGCACTCCGGGTGCAAGCTGGTCCAGCTTCCGCTTGTCTACATGCTGGATCACAATCCCCGCTTTACGCGCTTCAGCAACGATCGGTGCAGTTAAATGCTTTTGCGCTGTTTCGGCGATCCAAATCTTGTTCAGTGTACGGCCGGCACGAAGCGCTTCAAGCACCGAATGCTTACCGGCCAGTATTTCTTCTTCTGTCTTTATTTCTTCTTCCATGTTCATGCCTCCTGTTCTATAAGTTTTATGGCCTCACTTGGGCCGGTTCATCATGTACTCTATACTACTGTGGACGAGTTCTTGTATTCTCTCCTGCTGCCCTGTGTAATACAGGTGCCCGATCAGGCATTCAAAAGCGGTGGCATGGCGGTATTCCAGCACATCCGCATTTTTGGGGATCGTCCCAGACTTAGCGTTCCGTCCTTGCCGGGCGACATCCTTCTCCTCATCCGTGAGCATCGGGTCAAGAAAGGCAAGAATGGTGCTTTGCGCCTTAGCCGAGACCAGTCCTGTTGCCGTGCGGTGCAAGTGATTCGGACGCAGATTCGGCAGCGAGATCAGATATTGGCGGACAGCCACTTCATAAATCGCGTCTCCCGCATAAGCGAGCACGATTGGCGAGAGCTGCCGGACCGGCTTGGAGGGTTCGTACGGGAACCAAGCGTTGTTCACATTGAACTCCCCGCTCATTTACGACGCCACCGCATTCCTTGTGGAGTGTCTTCAAGCAGGATGCCCAAACTGTTCAACTCGTCGCGGATTTCATCGGACCGTCCCCAGTTCTTATTCTTGCGCGCTTCTGCCCGCTCTGCGATCAGCCGCTCCACATCTTCACTTGCGACCTCTTCTTCAAGCTCGGGAGCAAGGCGCAGAACCGCATTCATCTCCGCAAAAGCCTTCAGCAGCGCCGCAAAATCCGCGGATTTCGCCTCGTTGTTCGCAAGCGTAAGATTCGCAAGGCTTACCCAGTCGAATACAGCAGTGATCGCATCCGGGGTATTGAAATCATCCTGCATTTTAGCATGGAAAGTCTCCAGTATATTCGTCAGGCGATCCACGGTCTCTGCGCTCGCTGCTTCCCCAGCCCCTTCAGGAGCAAGTTCCAGACGATGCTTCACATTACTCTCTGCCAGCGCGATCCGCTCGGCGCTTTTCTCGGCAGACAGCAGCGCTTCTTCCGAAAAGTTCAGCGGATTGCGGTAATGGGTGGAGAGCATGAAATAGCGGATCGTTCCGGCTTTGAAACGCTGGCGGATATCCTTAACCAGCAGCCCGTTGCCGAGCGATTTCGACATTTTCTCGTCTCCGATGTTGAGAAATCCGTTGTGCATCCAATAGTTCGACAGCGGCTTGCCGGTCAGCACTTCCGTTTGTGCGCATTCGCATTCATGATGCGGGAACTGTAGATCCTGCCCCCCGCCGTGGATATCAATAGTATCGCCCAAATATTCACGGACCATGGCCGAGCACTCGATATGCCAGCCGGGACGTCCATTCCCCCAAGGACTATGCCAATGGATTTCCCCCGGTTTGGCCGCTTTCCACAGCACAAAATCCTCGGGCTTCTCCTTGCGCGAGTCTACTTCCACACGAATGCCGAATTGCAGTTCCTCGAGATTCTGGCGGGACAGCTTGCCGTAATCGGCAAATTTGCCCGTGCGGTAATACACATCGCCGCCGTTCTCATAAGCATAACCTTTGTCTTCAAGCTCCTTGATGAGCTCAATGATCAGATCCATACTTTGTGTAACCCGCGGATTCATCGTTGCCGGCTTTACGCCCAGACCGGCAAGATCTTCACCGTAGGCAGCGATAAAAATTTCAGCGACTTCAGCTACTGTAGTATTCATTTCCTCCGCTTTGCGGATCAGCTTGTCATCGACATCGGTGAAATTGGTAATATATCGCACCTCATTGCCGATTGCCTCTAAATAATTGCGGACCGTATCAAAAACGATAACAGGTCTGGCATTTCCGATATGCATATAGCCGTAGACGGTTGGTCCGCATACGTACATTTTTACCTCGCCTGATTTCAGAGGCACAAACTGCTCCTTGCTGCGACTCATTGTGTTGTAGATTTGCAAAGCCATGCTGTTCCCAATCCTTTCTGATGTTCCGGCATTCACTGGAATACCGGGATGCTTAAATTTCATAGTCCCCTATATATTGCTGGCTCTCCAGCCGCCGCTGCTCGGCTTTCTGCTTATCCTCGTTCCCGAGCTGTTCCCGGATTTCCTCAATCTCCTTCTGCAGGAAACGCAGGGAATCTACCAGCGGATCCGGCATCTTGGTATGGTCGAGACGGTCGGATACCCGTTCCCCGTTGCGCTTGACTACTCGGCCGGGATTGCCTACCACAGTGCTGTTATTGGGCACTTCACGCAGTACGACTGCGTTGGAGCCGATATTGGAATTATCGCCGATCCGGAACGATCCCAGTACTTTCGCACCGGAACCAATTACAACATTATTGCCGACAGTAGGATGGCGTTTCCCTTTTTCTTTACCGGTCCCCCCAAGCGTAACCCCTTGATAGATAATAACATCATCACCGATTTCACAAGTTTCGCCAATGACTATCCCCATGCCATGGTCGATAAACAACCGATCCCCGATACGGGCGCCGGGATGAATTTCGACACCGGTCATAAACCTGCTGATCTGTGAAACGATGCGCGCCAGCGTAAACCAGCGCCGTTTGTAAAAAGAGTGGGCCATCCGATGACCCCAAATGGCGTGAAGTCCGGCATAAGTGAAGACAACCTCGAATCTGCTGCGGGCTGCGGGATCGTTGTCGAATACTGCCCGAATGTCCGACTTGATATGCTTAAACATCACGGTTCCCCTCTTCTTGGCTTCCCCGCCTCCTGTTTACAGGTACGCATAAGGAAGGTATTGGCGCAGCCCACTATCTATCTCTCTACACGTTTGTCGCGGGCTTAGGCTTGGTCAGAAATCCATCTTTATGTCCAAAGAATCTGCTCTCCTATTTCAACAAAAAACGCCTCTGCAGCTTAAAGCTGCAGAGGCGTGTAACCGCGGTTCCACTCTGCTTGGATGATTGCATATTGCCCAGCCCAACATTCTGGCCTCTGGATGCAACATCCCTCTTGCGTCGTTAACGGCAACGTTCCCGGCACAGTCTAACGTCCCTCAAGGGAACGCTCAACCCTGCAGCTCACAGGCGCATGTTCAGCGGCGGACAAATGAATAACTTCCAGCCTCTTAAGGAAGTTCCTTACGAGGTTATTCTCTCTGGCAATTGTCCTTATGCGCGTACTTTTCCTGATCACAGCTATTACAATATTCTTCTATCTTAGCGAAAAGATAAGGGACTGACAAGAGGTTTGCCCCCAGGCCATCAAAGCTTAGGCCCCTTTGATTTGTGATTTCAAACGTTCAATGACACGGTTCCGGCCCAGCAGGGCAATCGTCACATTCAGATCACGGCCATGAGTCTGGCCGGTCAAAGCGACACGGATTGGCATAAACAGCGCTTTTCCTTTGTGGCCCGTCTCTTTCTGCACTTCTTTAATCAGAACAGCCATATTGCTGGCAGTGAAATCTTCAGCACCTTCCACCTTGGCCAGAAAAGCGGAGAGAACTTCAGAAACCTGGCTCTCAGCCAGAATCTGAGCCGCTTCCGTTTCGAGCTCCACATGGCTGCGGAAGAACATTTCGGACAGCCCGACAATATCCGATGCAGCCGTCAGCTGCTCCTGATACAGTGCAACAAGTGTTTCCGCCCAGGTCTGCTGTTCGTCATTAAGCTGAGCCGGCAGTCTTCCCGCCTTTTGCAGATGAGGAATGGCCAGTGCTGCAATCCGCTTTGGATCCGCATGCTTAATGTAGTGATTGTTCAAATGAGCCAGCTTGTTCGTGTCGAACACAGCGGGACTCTTGGACAGGCGCTCAGCGGTAAAGATCGAGATCAGCTCTTCTTTATTAAAGATTTCCTCTTCACCTTCCGGAGACCAGCCAAGCAAGGAGATGAAGTTAAAGAGCGCTTCCGGCAGATAGCCGAGCTGATCATACTGCTCGATGAATTGAATAATGGATTCGTTCCGTTTGCTCAGCTTCTTGTGGTCATCACCGACAATCAGCGTCATATGGCCAAAGAGCGGCGGTTCCCAGCCAAGTGATTCATAAATCATCAGCTGGCGCGGCGTATTGGAAATATGGTCTTCCCCGCGCAGCACGTGGGAGATTTCCATCAGATGATCATCTATCGCTACAGCAAAGTTATAGGTCGGAATTCCGTCCTTCTTCACGATTACAAAATCGCCCATTTCTTTAGTAGTAAAAGAAATGCTGCCTTTTACGATGTCCTCAAAGGTATATGTGCGATCTTCCGGCACCCGGAAGCGGATGCTGGCAATACGTCCTTCCGCTTCAAACGCGAGGCGTTGTTCCTCTGTCAAATCGCGGTGCTTGCCGGAATAACGCGGAGTTTCGCCGCGGGCCGTCTGTTCCTCACGTTCCGCTTCCAGCTCCTCTTCGGTGCAATAGCAGCGGTAAGCCAGACCGCGGTCCAGCAAATCCTGCCAGTAGATACGATACAAATCAAGGCGTTCAGTCTGGCGGTAAGGGCCGTATTCTCCGCCAACGTCGACGCTCTCGTCCCAGTCTACTCCCAGCCATTTCAAATATTTCAGCTGGCTTTCTTCCCCGCCGGCGACATTGCGCTTTACATCCGTATCTTCGATCCGGATAATGAATTTCCCGCCCAGATTACGGGCAAATAAATAATTAAACAGTGCTGTTCTGGCATTTCCGATATGTAAATGTCCCGTAGGGCTCGGTGCGTAACGCACCCGGACTTGATCCGCCATAGTATTCCCTCCGCTTCATAATGGTTAAAATTAGGTCACTTGCAGCCATCTCAAGATGATATCACATCTTGGAGCAGGCAGACAATAGATTGTGCCGCAATTCCTTCGCCGCGTCCGGCAAAACCGAGCTGTTCGGTAGTGGTCGCTTTTACATTCACTTTCGAGGTTTCCGCTCCCAGCGCGCGGGCAATGATCTCAGTCATCTGCGGGATGTACGGAGCCATCTTTGGCTTCTGGGCAATAATGGTTGAGTCGATATTGCCGAGCTTATAGCCACGCTCACGGGCAAGACTCCATACCTGCTCCAGCAGCTTCAGGCTATCCGCATCCTTGAAGGCCGGATCGGTGTCGGGAAAATGCCTGCCGATATCGCCAAGCCCAAGCGCCCCCAGAATAGCATCACTTACCGCGTGCAGCAGCACATCCGCATCGGAGTGCCCCAGCAGCCCTTTTTCATAAGGAATGGTGACTCCGCCAATAATACACGGTCTTCCCTCTACCAGCTGGTGTACATCAAAACCTTGTCCTACAGCTATCATGCTTAACCCTCTCCCCTGTTTCTTTCTGTAAATTCGGCAAAATCGAGGTCTTCCGGCGTTGTGATCTTTATGTTCCTGTAGCTTCCCTCCACCACAGATACCGGAATCCCGCTGCGCTCGGCCAGGCTGGAGTCATCGGTGCCAATAAATCCTTCCCGCTCCGCCGCGGCATACGCCGCAAGCAAATCAGACAGACGAAAAGTCTGCGGGGTCTGAATCGCCCACAGACTTCGCCGATCCGGCGTAGACAGCACCTTGCCATTACCGTCCACCTGCTTGATCGTATCCTTTACCGGCACTGCAAGTACAGACGCGCCGACCGCTCTGGCCCGTTCGTAGCAAGCATCAATCTCACTCTCCTGCACGAATGGACGTACACCGTCATGCACCATGACCCAGTTGGTGTCCAGCTGCTTTAGCCCCAAATGTACGGAGTGCTGACGTTCGGAGCCTCCGGGAACGACAGCCTTCACTTTATCCAGCTTATAGGCCTCTACCCATTCCCGGCAGCGTTCTATGTCCTCCTGGCCAGTGACCAGTACAATTTCAGAGATAAGCTCATGCTGCTGGAACACCTCCAGCGTATGCACGATAATGGGTTTGCCTTGAAGCAGCAAATATTGCTTGCTCTCGGCGGTCCCCATCCGTGTTCCTCTGCCTGCCGCCACAATCACGGCGCCCACACTGTTCGACATTCTTTTTGCTCCTGTCTTTCACGTATATCCCCATCATAACGTGTTTGGCGGTCATTTCCAACCCAAAAGACATTTTGCGATATGGCTTCTTGCTTATTGCGCTTTTTCCAGCAGCTTCGGTTTGGCGAAAATCATTCTGCCGGCTGAGGTCTGCAGCACGCTTGTAACCAAAACCTCCATTGTCGTGCCGATGTACTCACGTCCGCCTTCAACGACAATCATTGTTCCATCATCGAGATAGGCTACCCCTTGTCCATGCTCCTTGCCGTCTTTAATGACCTGTACGATAATCTCCTCTCCCGGCAGAACAACCGGTTTTACCGCATTTGCCAGATCGTTGATATTAAGTACGGAAACCCCCTGCAGCTCACAGACCTTATTGAGATTGAAATCATTGGTTACCACCTTGCCGCGCAGCACTTTGGCGAGCTTGACCAGCTTGCTGTCCACCTCGGAGATCTCTTCGAAATCGCCTTCGTAAATCAGTACCTTCACATCCAGTTCTTTCTGGATCTTATTGAGAATATCTAGACCGCGCCGGCCACGGTTGCGTTTCAGCAGATCGGAGGAATCGGCGATGTGCTGAAGCTCTTCCAGAACAAACTCAGGGATGACAATCGTCCCCTCGATAAATCCCGTTTTGCAGATGTCGGCAATCCGCCCGTCAATAATGACGCTGGTATCGAGAATTTTATGCTCCTCCAGTCCGCGGCCCTCCGGTTCAGCCGATTGTCCAAAGCGCCCGGTTGTCCAAAGCGAGGCCAGCTCCTCTTTCTTCTCCAGACCGATCCGCAGCCCCATATAACCCAGAGCTAGCGTGGCAGCCACCTGCACCAGCTCACCTGCCTTCCCCAGCCAGTCCATGGCCGGATGGAGCAGCAGGGACAACAACAGCCCTCCCGTAAGTCCTGCGGCACCTGCGGCCAATTCATTCATCGGAATTCGCGAGCAGTACAGCACCGCCTCACGCAGCTTTGAACCTGCCCACTCCGCGCATAAAGTCCCCGCAAACAAAAAAATAATGGCACCCAGCACCGTAAATAAAATGCTTCCTTCCACAGGCAGATTTTCCCCCAGCTTTCCCATTCCCTCCGGGAACCCTTTTTCTGCCGTATGGTATAGCGAAAAACCGGACCAGGCTCCGCATAACCCGGCAAGCGTCAACATCACTTTTTTCCACATAACCTTAAGCACCTCCTTTTATTCATCCTAAAATGATCTATACCTCACCAGTATGTTCCAATTTTCAGGACGGTAATCGGGGGTTGCTTATTTTTTCTCATACTTTTACCTTACCGCTTCTGTAAAGATTCCCAGGAACTCCTATTCCCGTTGAAAACAGGGGGGCCCTGGCATATAATGAACTCAATTACGAACCCAGGGGTGAATGAAAAATGAGCGCACCAAGTTTACAGGCCTTTCAGGATCAAGTCTCCGAACTGCTGCTCCGTCACCGTAGTCTTCTGGATGTAATGTCCAAGAACGGGCAGAGCAGCGCATCCGTCAACCGTGCCGTTGTCAAGGCCATTACCGAATGCGGCTGTATTCAGCTGCATGCCACCAAACAGGTGTTCGAGCCCGCTTTGGGACTTGAACAAGCCAAGGAACTCGCAGGAACTCATCTTGAGGGCCAACTGTGCGAGAACTGCCGTGAAGTTGTCGCTTCCGAGCTGGGGCGGGAATTGTTCTATATGTCCGCACTGTGCAATCTGCTTGACATTAATATGGACGAGGTTGTGGTGAAGGAATCGCAGAAATGCGCTACGCTCGGTTTGTTCAACCTATCCTAATCATGACTGCAGACGCTCTTGTATGCTTTCTTCATACGTTCAGCCGAAAAAGGCTTTGCCGTCCACTGAGGTCAGGGAGGGCAAAGCCTTTTTCGGTATATATAAAGGAATGATTATCTAGAGGAATAACTTGCAGGCTACCCGTTCTTGGAGTGATAGATCTTGTCTTCCGAACGTCTTCTGCGGCGGTGACGGCGACGTGCCGTGAGCCGGTCAATATTATGCTTAAATCCGTACAAAGCATACAGCGCGAGCAGTCCAAAGATCATCTTGGCAATCTGCTCCGGGAACACAACTGCTACTGCTACCGCCACAATAATCACTAACGGCGCACCAACGACCGCTTTTTTGGGCAGTCCGATCTTCTTGAAGTTAGGGTATTTGACTGTGCTGACCATCAGATAAGATAAGAGCAAAGTGGCAACAATCATGAATGGAGCGGAAACATCTTTATGAAAAAGGGCCAGTGTGGCGAGCACGCCACCTGCAGCAGGAATAGGCAAACCGACAAAATATCCGGGGATTCCCGGGCGGACATTAAAACGGGCCAACCGCAGCGCCCCGAATACCGGGAATATTGCTGTTACAGTCCAGCCGAGCGCAGAACTCAAATCCTGCAGGCTTGTAAGATACATAATTAGCGCAGGTGCCACACCAAAGGATACGACATCGGATAGGGAATCCAGCTCTTTGCCAAATTCGCTCTCGCAGCCCAGCGCCCGCGCTACACGGCCATCTAGTCCGTCAAGCAGCATAGCGATAATCACCATGATAGCGGCCATGCTAAGCTTGCCGTCAAACGCCATCATGATACCAAACATTCCAAGCATCAGGTTACCAATGGTAAAAAGACTCGGAATTGATTTTTGTATCATTTCTTCACCTCTATTTTATTACTTTGAGCCTAACTTCTTCAATATTACGTGATTGTATGTTATTTACATTTGCCTGTCAATAAGAACTTGTTTCTGCAGGCGTTTAAGTCCGTCTTGGATATTTCGTGCCCGAACCTCTCCGATTCCATCCACCTCATCGAGTTCCGCGATGCTCGCGGTCATCAGATTCGGCAGCATTTCGAAGCGCTCCACCAGATTGTGGATGATCACATTCGGCAGGCGTGGAATCTTATTAAGCAGCCGGTACCCGCGCGGAGTAACGACTTCCTCGGAGGCAATCGCTGTAGAGGAATAACCAAGCAGACGGGCAATATGATTGTCATCCATCAGTTCATCGTCGCTGGAACGTTTGAGTCCGGCAATAATTTCGCGGATTTTGTCCTCCTGTTCCTCTCTTGCATAGTCTCTGTACAGAAGCCATGCTTCTTCCTCTGTATTTCCAACCAGTTCTTCCATCTGCATGCTGATCAAGCGCCCTTCGTTACCGAGTTCGTTGATATAGCGCTTGATTTCCATTTTAATGCGCAGTACCATCTCCACCCGCTGGATCACCCCGACAACTTCAGCCACGGTAACGATGCCTTCATATTCAGAAGCGGAAAGGTTCGTTAAACCCTGGGTAAGTACTGCTTTGTACTTCTCCAGGGTTTGTATGGCCTGGTTGGCCTTGGCGAGAATTGCCCCAATCTCCTTAAGCGCATAACGAATGGAACCTTGATACAAGGTAATGATGTTGCGCCGCTGGGAAATGGATACCACCAGCTTGCCCGTCTGCTTGGCGACACGCTCTGCAGTGCGGTGGCGGATCCCTGTCTCAATGGATGAGATGGAGGAATCGGGAATGAGCTGCGTATTTGCGTACAGTATCCGTTTCAAATCCTCGCTCAGAATAATGGCTCCGTCCATTTTAGCTAATTCATATAAATAATTGGGTGAAAAATCGCAGTTAATGGAGAATCCCCCATCGACAACTTCCATCACCTCCGGGCTGTATCCGACAACAATCAAAGCTCCTGTCTTTGCACGCAGCACATTCTCCAGACCTTCCCGGAAGGGAGTCCCGGGTGCCGCCATCCTCAGCAGATCATTCATATTATCTAATTGATTATATTCTTTCATCTTCCTATGCCCCCTAATCTAACGCGACCGATAGTGCATCTGCTACGGTACTGACGCCAATAATCTGGATATCCTGCGGATGTTTCCAGCCTTTCATGCTCTTCTCTGGCATAATCACTCTCCGGAAGCCAAGTTTAGACGCTTCCTTCACCCGCATTTCCGCGCGTGAGACCCCCCTGACCTCACCGGTGAGACCGACTTCACCAAAGAAGACATCATAAGGCTTGGTTGATATATCGCGGAAGCTGGAAGCTATGCTGATAGCTACAGCCAAATCTACTGCCGGTTCATCCAGCTTTACCCCACCGGCAACGTTCAGATAAGCATCCTGGTTCTGCAGGAACATCCCCATCCGCTTCTCCAGCACCGCAATAATAAGCGCCATCCGCTGGTGGTCCATACCTGTGCACATCCGGCGGGGGGAAGGGAAATGAGTTGCAGCGACAAGTGCCTGAAGCTCAACAAGCACCGGTCTGGTTCCTTCCATACTCGCCACTACTGCTGAACCCGCTACACCTAGCGGACGTTCGGACAAGAACAGCTCGGAGGGATTCTCCACTTCTGTAAGCCCGATCTCCCCCATCTCAAAGATACCGATCTCATTGGTTGAACCGAAGCGGTTTTTGACTGCCCGGAGCAACCGGTACGTATGATGCCGCTCTCCTTCAAAATAGAGCACGCAATCCACCATATGCTCCAGCATTCGGGGCCCGGCAATCGCGCCTTCCTTGGTGACATGACCAACAAGTACTGTTGCGATCCCGCGGATTTTGGCGATACGCATAAATCTTGTCGTACATTCCCGAACCTGTGTCACGCTGCCAGGTGCACTGGTTACTTCCGGCATGAATACCGTCTGGATGGAGTCAATGACGAGGAACTGAGGTTTGATCTGTTCAATGGCTTCCTCGATGCTTTCCATATTCGTTTCGCATAGTACATACAGCTCTGCCGACAACGCCCCGAGGCGATCGGCACGGAGTTTCGTCTGCCGAACCGATTCTTCTCCCGAGATGTACAGTACTCGTAAACCTTGAGTAGTCAATGCATGCGAGGTCTGCAGCAGCAGGGTTGATTTCCCGATGCCGGGGTCGCCTCCAACCAGCACCAGCGAACCCGGCACAATACCTCCGCCGAGAACCCGGTTAAGCTCACCGATGCCTGTCAATATACGGGGCTCTTTGTCACTTTCTATATTTATGATCGATTGCGCCTTTTCTTTACTCTGAAAAATAGGTGCATTCATTCCTTGTGTTTTGACTACGCTTTCGGTCTCCTCAACCATGGAGTTCCATGCCTGGCAGCCCGGGCATTTGCCGAACCACTTCGGCGATTCGTAGCCGCATTCGGTGCAGAAAAATTTAGTTTTTGGTTTAGCCATGTGTACTCCTTACCGTCCGAACTGCTTAAATTGCGGATAATTTTCTCTTATTCAAAGTTTACCATTTCTGCACCTTGAACGAAAGGTCAGTTGAGAGCTACTTTTGAGGAGTATCTCATTAACTTTCCTGAAATGCGGGTGAATTATCACCAAAAGGGTCTGCACAGCAACAAAAAGCCCCCGCCCCTCTATACGGAGGAGCGGGAGCTATGTTTCACAGATGGATATTATTTCTCAGTTTCCACTTCTTTTTCCAGGGAAGCTGCTGGCGGCTCAACGGTAGTTACGACAAGCTCACCGTTCACCTCATCGATCTTGAGGGAATCGCCTTTTTTGATGTTGCCCTTCAGCAGTTCTTCGGACAGCCGGTCCTCAATATGCTTCTGGATCGCCCGGCGAAGCGGACGTGCGCCGAAGGCTGGATCATAGCCCTCTTTGGCCAGGAAGGCTTTGCCTCCCTCTGTCAGCTCAAAGTCCACATCGTACTCACGCAGCCGCTTGCGCAGCTCATCGGACATCAGCGTAACAATTTCTGCGATATGCTTTTCTTCCAGGGAGTGGAAGACAATGATCTCATCGATCCGGTTCAGGAACTCGGGACGGAAGCTCTTCTTCAGCTCATCCATAACCTTGCCCTTCATATTGGTGTAGTCTGCTCCCGCATCCTGCACCGCTGTGAAGCCCAGCGTCGAATTCTTCTTGATCGCCTGCGCCCCTACATTGGAGGTAAGAATGATCAGAGTATTGCGGAAATCGACCACGCGGCCTTTGGAATCGGTCAGACGGCCGTCTTCCAGCACCTGCAGCAGGATGTTGAATACTTCCGGATGGGCCTTCTCAATTTCGTCCAGCAGTACTACGGAATATGGTTTACGGCGTACCTTCTCGGTCAATTGTCCGCCTTCTTCATAACCCACATAACCTGGAGGCGCTCCTACCAGACGGGAAGTGGAGTGTTTCTCCATGTACTCCGACATATCAATCCGGACCACCGCATTCTCATCACCAAACATTGCTTCAGCAAGCGCCCGTGCCAGCTCGGTTTTACCAACACCGGTAGGACCGAGGAAGATGAAGGAACCCATAGGGCGTTTAGGATCCTTAAGTCCTGCACGTGCCCGGCGGAGGGCCCGGCTGACTGCCTTGACGGCTTCGTCCTGGCCGATTACCCGTTCATGCAGGATAGACTCCATATTAAGCAGACGGTCGGTTTCCTCTTCCTTCAGCTTGCTGACCGGTATACCGGTCCAGCTGGCTACCACTTGAGCGATATCCTCCGGTGTAACCTGTGAGTCAGTGCGGCCTTGCTTCTCTTTCCACTGGTTCTTGGTCGTGTCCAGTTCCTCGCGGATCTTTTGCTCCGTATCCCGCAGTGCGGCAGCCTTCTCGAATTCCTGGCTCTGTACGGCTGAATCCTTCTCCTTGCGGATATCATCCAGACGCATTTCCAGTTCCTTCAGATTTGGCGGAATCGTATAAGAATTCAATCTTACCTTGGAGCCTGCTTCATCAATCAGGTCAATTGCTTTGTCCGGAAGGAACCGGTCAGGAATGTAACGGTCGGACAGTTTTACAGCCTCTACGATGGCTTCATCCGTGATCTTCACCCGGTGATGGGCTTCATAACGGTCACGTAGTCCGTAAAGAATCTGAACAGCTTCCTCAGGAGAAGGCTGATCCACCGTAATAGGCTGGAAGCGGCGTTCCAAGGCTGCATCTTTCTCAATATATTTGCGGTATTCATCCAGCGTAGTGGCACCGATGCATTGCAGCTCTCCACGGGCCAGAGCCGGCTTCAGGATGTTGGAGGCGTCAATAGCACCTTCCGCACCGCCTGCACCGATCAAGGTGTGCAGCTCGTCAATGAAGAGCACGATGTTTCCTGCCTGGCGAATCTCATCCATAATCTTCTTAAGGCGGTCTTCAAACTCACCGCGGTATTTGGTTCCGGCTACTACAGAACCCATATCCAGAGTCATTACGCGTTTGTCGCGCAGCGTTTCCGGAATTTCATTATTGATGATCTTTTGGGCCAGACCTTCGGCAATGGCTGTTTTACCAACCCCAGGCTCACCGATCAGCACCGGATTGTTCTTCGTCCGGCGGCTCAGCACCTGAATGACACGTTCAATTTCCTTACTGCGGCCGATAACCGGATCCAGGTTGCCATCCTTGGCATAGGCGGTAAGGTCACGGGCCAGGCCATCCAGCGTTGGTGTGCTGACATTGGCAGGCGCACCGCTGTGGCTGGAAGTAGCTTCGCTGCTGCCGAGCAGCTGCAGCACTTGCTGGCGGGCCTTGTTAAGGCTGATCCCCAGGTTGTTGAGTACACGGGCAGCTACACCCTCGCCTTCACGGATAAGCCCGAGCAGGATATGCTCAGTGCCGACGTAAGTGTGTCCCAGCTTGCGGGCTTCGTCCATCGACAGCTCAATAACTTTTTTGGCACGAGGAGTATACGCGATGTTTGTTGGCTGCTCCTGTCCTCTGCCGATCAGTGTTTCCACTTCATCCTGAATTTTCTCAAGACCCAGACCAAGTCCGATTAGAGCTTTTGCGGCTATGCCGTCTCCTTCACGAATCAGTCCGAGCAAAATATGTTCTGTCCCAATGTTGTTGTGTCCCAAACGAACAGCTTCTTCTTGCGCCAGCGCCAGCACTTTTTGTGCGCGTTCCGTAAATCTTCCAAACATCATATCTCCTGCACCTCCACGAATAATAAATATCTATAATTAATGTTGTGATCCCAGTGTTTCCCGGAGCAGCTTTGCCCGGTACATATCACGTTCAGTAGCCGTGAGCTCATCGCCGAACAGCTTTTGCAAAAATCCGGGCTGTGTCTTGACATTCAGCTCATTCAGCACTGAAATCGAAGGCCCTTCCAGTATCCCCAAATCGACTCCAAGCCGCAAATCGGATAACCGCTGGGCCGACTCTTTAAGCTCCATCACTGCCGCATAGGACAAAATGCCGTAAGAGCGTTTAATCCGGTCGGTAATCCGCAGTGCGGAATCAACCAGCAGGCGTTCACGGGCATTCCGTTCATGCTCTATAATCTGGGTGACCACACTGTGAAGATTCTCAATGATCTCACTTTCGGTCTGTCCCAGCGTAATCTGGTTGGATATCTGAAAGATGTTCCCAACTGCTTCGCTGCCCTCACCATAAATTCCTCTTACGGTCAGTCCCACCTGATTTACAGCGGATAGAATCCGGTTGATCTGATGGGTCATAACCAGTGCCGGTAAATGCAGCATTACCGAGGCTCTTAGCCCGGTTCCTACATTGGTGGGGCAACTCGTTAAGTACCCTCTTCTATCATCAAAGGCATAATTGACAGAAGCCTCAAAAATATCGTCGATGGCCGTTGCCCTTACCCAAGCCTCTTTAACCTGCAGGCCGGGAAACAGACATTGAATCCGGAGGTGGTCTTCCTCATTGATCATAATGCTGACCGACTCATCCTCGTTCAAAATGACCGCTCCACCCCGTGAATCATTGGCTAGATTTGGACTGATCAGATGTTTCTCCACCAGCACTTTTTTATCCAGCTCATCCAGCTCATCCAGCTTCAGCAGTTGAAAGGTACCAAAGTCCGCTGCAGCTTCTCCCTGAAACACGGGTGCCAGCTGCTCCAGCGCCTCTTCCGCCTGCTCGGCAGATGCCAGCAAAGGAAAAGGCAGGTGCTCCAGATTGCGGGCGATACGCATACGGCTGCTGATTACAATCTCGGAATGGCTGCCACCGCAGCGCATCCAGTCACTAAGCGCTTGTTCGGTAAACCGGAGACTTGACATGCCGCATCCCCCCTATATATGAAAGACTTTACTCTTGTGCCATTTCTTTTTCAAGTCGGCGGATCTGATCCCGCAGCTCGGCTGCAGTTTCGAACTCCTCTTGCATAATGCTTTGCTGCAATTCCAACTTCAGTTCATCAATTTGCCGTTTGCACATAATTTGTGCCCCTGCACGTTTCGGCAGCTTGCCTACATGAGCGGTACTGCCGTGCACTCTTCGGAACAGCGGATCCAGCGTGCTGTCAAAATATTTATAGCAGGAGCTGCAGCCGAACCGTCCAAGTTTGCTGAACTGGGAATACGTCATGCCGCAATTCTCGCATTTCAGTCCCTGTGCATTTTGGGTTGCCACGGATTTCTCCTTGCCGGAACCTTCCAGATCCAGTAAACCGGAGAGCAGGCTGTGAATGGAGAACCCGCCCGCGGTTCCGGGAATTAATTCCCCCTTCTCCCGCGCACAGCTTTCACAAATATGAAATTCCGTCTTCTCTCCACTCACAATTTTGGTGAAATGAAGGGTAGCCGGTTTGACGCCGCATTCCTGGCAAAGCATAAGCGGTGTCCCCCTTACCATTCGTATTATTTACCAAGCAAAGAAATCAGCATGGCTTTCATAATCTTGGCACGAATCTCATCCCGGTAGGGCAGATTAATCGTCAGACAATCCCGGGAAACAGCGGCGCGCATGAGACACGCTTCACGCTTGGTTAAGAACAGGGCCTCCTCAAGCTGGTAGATCAGCCCTTCGGCGGAATTCTGGTCAATATCATTGCCTATCGTGGATTTGAGATGTGCGTAAAGCGCCACATTCTGAGGAAGCTCAAAGCGCTGAATCCGGATGTAACCTCCGCCTCCACGTTTGCTCTCGACCACATAGCCCTTCTCCAAAGTAAAGCGCGTACTGATGACATAATTGATCTGTGACGGTACACAGGAGAACTGGTCCGCCAGATCATTACGCTGAATTTCCACCGTACCTTCGGGACTTTCATGCAAAATATTCTTCAGATATTGTTCGATAATATCGGAGATATTACGCATCACTCATCCTCCAGTGTTCAAAGCGTTAGGGTAATTCTTGCTGTACATCCGTCCGGCGGTGATCTCTTAAGAACTTAACCCAAGCACCTGAAGGCGAATCGGACACAATGTCCTGCCTTTCAGACTTTACAACTTAGGAGAGACTGCTTTCGGGATGCGTTGACTTTGACTTTCTTTGACTTTTTTCATATTATAACATATTCTCACTGAATTCCAAGTGGTTAGTCTTATTTTTTACTTATTGCCGCCATTGTATTCGGAATAACCCTTGGATCAACATGCATTTTAATATGAAAAATATAAAGCTCTCCCTGCTTCATTCAAAGCGGAAGAGCTGCTTATGATCAGAAAAAATCAAACAATGCGGTCCGTGCCTGCGGCATAATCCCTTTCAGCCACTCCACGGCTTCTAGACTGCCGGTTAACTGCCCACAGCGGTGCAATTCTTCCGGACGTTTGTATCCAAGCAGCAGCACCGTCAATGTTCCAATGCCGCAGCGCAAATCCGCCTGCTCTCCGGTACCCTTTACTTGTATTAAAGATGCCTCACCTTGCCGATTGACCTTCCACTCCCACAGCCCGTCGTTCCATGGGGCATGCTCATCCTCAATATACAACGTGCGCTTTTGCAGCTCATTCTGTTCCTTAAAGGTGAGTCCTTCCACAAAGGCTTTGGCATTAACAATACGCGCCATAAAATAAGGATAATTCTCCTGCGGAATACGGGGATCCGGAAGCAAAAACGGCAGCATATCATCTGCTGGCACCAGCTTTAATTTCGCAGCGGTGACCATCGAATCATGGTTGGCGAGAAAAGTCCACAATCCCCGGCGGGCTTCTTCGTCCATAAAAATGAATTCATCAATAACCAGTTCTTTGTTCTCTATTTTATAGAGAACATAACCTCCCGGTTCACCCGCTGCAGAATAAAACACACAATGACGTGTATCCTCATCCACTACGCTGTTCTCCCACCATTCACGATCACGCAGCAGCGTACCGTTATACCCGGAAGCAAAGCGCCCGTATAACTGCTCCATTACTTCAATATTTGCTTTATCGCGCTCTACACGCCCCTCCATTTCGGCCTTCCGCGGAAACTTGCCCACCGGTATCGTGTACTTCTTATATTCACAGTAGATCTCCCATCCGAACCTGCGGTAAAAAGGAATCAAGAAGGGATGCAGGAAGGATAACGTATGACCTGATTCATTCATTGTTTGTAGCGTATGGGACAAAAGCTTGGCCACAAGTCCCTGTCTGCGGTTCTCCGGCCATGTCGCCACTCCGGCAATCCCACCCATGGAGACGGCTTTGCCTTGCACATACACCTGAAGAGGCAGCAGCGTCAGCTTCGCACTTAGCTCCCCTTCCTCAAAGATACCCCAGACTCTTTCCGGCTTGAACTTCTGTTTAGATTTTACTCTGTCGTCACCGTTAAGTTTGAATTGAAAAGCGTACTCGGACAAGCCAAGGCTTGCCTCAAAATCCTCTAGCTGCAATTGCCTGATCTCCAATACCTTCACCTCATTATCAAATAGAATAGTGCTTATTAAGAGTATATCAAGCCCAGAAACGGTACGCGAATCCGCCAAGAAAGATTATAAAGAATCCAATGGTTATCCACAACTTATGCACAGCAGCACAAAGAACCGGAAAGAAAATCTTTCCGGCAAAAAATAGTTATCCACGATTCTAAAGTCTCTATCCACAAATTCCACATATTATCCACAAAACCCGTGTATTACTTGGATTTTCTCTTGACGAATCCCCAAGAATATGTCTTTCATCCACATCATTTAAGGATAGTTCCCTATCAAATATTGTATCCACATGTGTGTAAGTTTTCTGCGCTTGCTGAAAATTATCCACAACATTTCCACAGCCCTGCACAAACACAAAAAAGCCACTGTCAATGAATCAACAATGGCTTTGTGTGCTTGGCGGCGTCCTACTCTCCCAGGACCCTTCGGTCCAAGTACCATCGGCGCTGGAGGGCTTAACGGTCGTGTTCGGGATGGGTACGCGTGGAACCCCTCCGCTATCGCCACCAAACATGATTTTTCGAAGCTTCCGCCTCTCGAAATCGCTGCGAGAAAAGATCAATCCTCTGAAAGGACATGCAGCTTAGGTGTTGCAGGCTTGATCGCCTGAAAACTGAATCCGAAACGAATCTGCGTCTTAACTAGTTGGATAAGCCCTCGACCGATTAGTATTGGTCAGCTCCATGCATTGCTGCACTTCCACCTCCAACCTATCTACCTCGTCGTCTTCAAGGGGTCTTACTAATTGGGAAATCTCATCTTGAGGGGGGCTTCACGCTTAGATGCTTTCAGCGCTTATCCCGTCCGTACGTAGCTACTCAGCCATGCTCCTGGCGGAACAACTGATGCACCAGCGGTACGTCCATCCCGGTCCTCTCGTACTAAGGACAGCTCCTCTCAAATTTCCTGCGCCCACGACAGATAGGGACCGAACTGTCTCACGACGTTCTGAACCCAGCTCGCGTACCGCTTTAATGGGCGAACAGCCCAACCCTTGGGACCTACTTCAGCCCCAGGATGCGATGAGCCGACATCGAGGTGCCAAACCTCCCCGTCGATGTGGACTCTTGGGGGAGATAAGCCTGTTATCCCCAGGGTAGCTTTTATCCGTTGAGCGATGGCCCTTCCATGCGGTACCACCGGATCACTAAGTCCGACTTTCGTCCCTGCTCGACTTGTTGGTCTCGCAGTCAAGCTCCCTTATGCCTTTGCACTCTTCGAATGATTTCCAACCATTCTGAGGGAACCTTTGAACGCCTCCGTTACTCTTTAGGAGGCGACCGCCCCAGTCAAACTGCCCGCCTGACACGGTCCCCGTACCCGATTAGGGCACTAGGTTAGAACCTAGATACGATCAGGGTGGTATCCCAACGGCGCCTCCGCAGAAGCTTGCGCTCCTGCCTCTACGGCTCCCACCTATCCTGTACAGATCGTACCCAAATTCAATATCAAGCTGCAGTAAAGCTCCATGGGGTCTTTCCGTCTTGTCGCGGGTAACCTGCATCTTCACAGGTATTAAAATTTCACCGGATCTCTCGTTGAGACAGCGCCCAAGTCGTTACGCCATTCGTGCGGGTCAGAATTTACCTGACAAGGAATTTCGCTACCTTAGGACCGTTATAGTTACGGCCGCCGTTTACTGGGGCTTCGGTTCACAGCTTCGGATTACTCCTAACCGCTCCCCTTAACCTTCCAGCACCGGGCAGGCGTCAGCCCGTATACTTCGCCTTGCGGCTTCGCACAGACCTGTGTTTTTGCTAAACAGTCGCTTGGGCCTTTTCACTGCGGCCCCCTCGGGCTATTCACCCTACCGAGGCACCCCTTCTCCCGAAGTTACGGGGTCATTTTGCCGAGTTCCTTAACGAGAGTTCTTCCGCGCGCCTTAGAATTCTCTTCTCGCCTACCTGTGTCGGTTTGCGGTACGGGCACCTTCTCCTGGCTAGAGGCTTTTCTTGGCAGTGTGAGATCATGACCTTCGCTACTATAATTTTCGCTCCCCATCACAGCCCAGCCTTAACGGTGTGCGGATTTGCCTACACACCAGCCTCACTGCTTAGACGGACATCCATCAGTCCGCGTCACTACCCTCCTGCGTCACCCCATCGCTCATAGCGGATTACGGTGGTACAGTAATTTCAAACTGTTGTCCTTCGACTACGCCTTTCGGCCTCGCCTTAGGTCCCGACTTACCCTGAGCGGACGAGCCTTCCTCAGGAAACCTTGGGCTTTCGGCGGATCAGATTCTCACTGATCTTTTCGTTACTCATACCGGCATTCTCACTTGTATGCTGTCCAGCGCTCCTTACGGTACACCTTCAACCTGCATACAACGCTCCCCTACCCCAGATGCAAAGCATCTAGCCATAGCTTCGGTGGTGTGTTTAGCCCCGTTACATTTTCGGCGCAGAGTCACTCGACCAGTGAGCTATTACGCACTCTTTCAATGGTGGCTGCTTCTAAGCCAACATCCTGGTTGTCTGTGCAACTCCACATCCTTTCCCACTTAACACACACTTGGGGACCTTAGCTGATGGTCTGGGCTGTTTCCCTTTTGACAATGGATCTTAGCACTCACTGTCTGACTCCCGGCAAGAAGTTAATGGCATTCGGAGTTTGACTGAGCTTGGTAACCCTTGCGGGCCCCGCACCCAATCAGTGCTCTACCTCCACCACTCCATTCACCGAGGCTAGCCCTAAAGCTATTTCGGGGAGAACCAGCTATCTCCGAGTTCGATTGGAATTTCTCCGCTACCCCCACCTCATCCCCGCATTTTTCAACATACGTGGGTTCGGGCCTCCAGTGCGTGTTACCGCACCTTCACCCTGGACAGGGGTAGATCACACGGTTTCGGGTCTACGTCCACATACTCAATCGCCCTATTCAGACTCGCTTTCGCTGCGGCTCCGGCTTCTCACCTTAACCTTGCATGTTAAACGTAACTCGCCGGTTCATTCTACAAAAGGCACGCCATCACCCATTAATAGGGCTCTGACTTTTTGTAAGCACACGGTTTCAGGTTCTATTTCACTCCCCTTCCGGGGTGCTTTTCACCTTTCCCTCACGGTACTGTTTCACTATCGGTCGCCAGGTAGTATTTAGCCTTAGCAGATGGTCCTGCTGGATTCATACGGGGTTTCACGTGCCCCGCACTACTCGGGATCCGTCTCGGAGAGAACACAGTTTAGGTTACAGGGCTTTTACCTCTATCGCGGGCCTTTCCAGACCTCTTCACCTACCATATTCCTTTGTAACTCCATGTGAGACGTCCCACAACCCCAAGAGGCAAGCCCCTTGGTTTAGGCTGTTCCGCGTTCGCTCGCCGCTACTGACGGAATCACTATTGTTTTCTCTTCCTCAGGGTACTTAGATGTTTC